>JBMONM010000283.1:0-3061 GCA_049324675.1 Thermodesulfobacteriota bacterium | reverse complement strand
CCCGCATAATAGTATCCCACGGCCACGGCGATGACGGCTGCGGCGCGCAGGGCCTGGTTCCAGACGATGAGCCGGGCGGCCATGGCCGGTTTGAAGATGCCCGCGTAGTAGGGAAACTGGTGGCGGAAGGCGCGCATGGGCGTGGACAGCACGTTTCCCACCAGAAGGGCCATGACCACCTGCTTGACGTCCAGATCCCCGGCTCCGAGGAGCGCGCCGGCGGCGGCCAGTCCGGCGGTGAATTCGGCGGCCATGTGGAAGACCACGATGCTCACGGCCTGGGGGGACAGCCAGGACAAAAAGCCCAGGTGTTCGGAGACGAAGGTTTCCAGGTAGTTGAAAAAGCCGTGCGCGCTCAGGAAATACATGACCACATAGGTGGGGATGGTGAACAGGGCGATGGTCCGGATGCGGCGCTTGAAGCGCAGCCAGCTTTTTTTCAAGGCGTCCTTGAAGGTGACGCGCTCCCCGTCCAGGTGGCAGAACACGCAGCCGTCGGGCAGGGGCGGCAGAAGCAGGCGGCCGACGAAGAGGATGCTCCCGGTGCGCAGGATGGCGGCGAAAAGGGTCAGGCCCACGTAGAGGACGGCGGCCGAGCCGAGAAACGGCGCGGTAATGAAGAACATGTTGGGCAGATGCAGGAAGTAGGCGGGCAGGCTGTTGAAGAGATTGGCCAGGACGAGTTCGCGGGGGGTGAGGCGCTTCTCGGCGTAGGCCTCGGCGAGCATGGTGTTGGCGGCCATGCCCGAAAAAAAGCCCATGGAGAAGCTGGCGCCGACCACATCCTTCATGTGTCCGATGCGGATGAGCGGCGCGGCCAGCCGGGCCATGAAACGGGTCCAGTTGAGGGCCTCGATGAGGTTGGCGACGAGCAGCCCCAGGGACAGGGAGGCAAGCAGGCGGAGAAGGGGCCAGAGAAGGGAGTTCCACAGTTCGCCGATAGTCATGGACAGGGCTCATATACCGGAGCCGCCCGGCGCGCCAGGGGAAATCCGCCGTTGTCCCCGCGGCGGGGAAAGACGGTCCGACGGCATGGGCCTTCCGGCCTTCCTTAGGCATTTTTCGGTGGACGCGGCGACGGGATTCGATTAGGAAAGCACCTCGGTCGGGCACGGGATGTCGGCCGCGCGGAAAGAGCCTTGACAGCACGAGGCCATGGGATTAGGGAGTCTGTTTCCGCGTGGGCCGTTAACTCAGACGGTAGAGTATCTGCCTTTTAAGCAGAGAGTCGCTGGTTCGATCCCAGCACGGCCCACCACCATATCGCGTCCCCATCGTCTAGTGGCCTAGGACGTCGGCCTCTCACGCCGATAACAGGGGTTCAAATCCCCTTGGGGACGCCAAAGAAATTCAAGGGATTACGGCAACGGTCGCTGTAATCCCTTCTTTTTGTTCCCAACACCCGCGAACAGTCCCTCAGAAAAGCGGCCTCTTCTCACGGTCAGGCCATCCGATCGTTCCCCCGGTAGACAGTCACGTTTTTTATGGAATGGTGATTGTGCCCTCACGCAGGAATCTCCGCCCGGCCAGAGGGGCCGCTGGCCGGATTTTTCTTGCATCCGCAGCCACCCAGGCCCATGACGGCCAGCCCGGATATCCAAATCTTTGGTTCGGATCCACCCCGCCGGGCACGCCACGCAGCATTCTTGTTTCTCCTGGCGCCAGAGGAGGCGCACAGGGGCCACGGCGTGGAGCGCAAACGTAACTTCGCCTTAACATCATCGGCACCGCTCGTGGAGATGACACACGCAAGGCGCCCGTTCGGGCCTTGCGGGGGAAAATATGAGCGATGTCAAGAGCTGTCTGGACAACGATCCCGGCAACATCATCCTGACCAAACGCGACGCTGGGCAAATCGTCAGATCGTTTGGCGGGGAGGCCGGTCGCCTGCTGCGCGCGTGGAAGCCCTATCTCCTCCTCGCCCCCTCCCTGGCGGGCCTGTTCGCCTTTACCTACCTGCCCATCGGAGCCGTGCTGGCCGACTCCCTCATGCAGAAAGTCCATGGGCTCGACCAAACAACGTTCGTCGGCCTGGGCAACTACGTGCGGCTCTTCGCCGATCCGCTCTTTAGGGGGGCTGTTCTCAACAACGTGCTGTTCACATTGGGAACCGTGTTGCCGAGCCTGGCCCTGGCCCTGTTTTTCGCCCTCATGCTTGAAAAGGCGGGGAGGGTGAACTCCCTGCTGCGCGGCCTGTTCTTCTTTCCCTCGCTCATGCCCTTCGTAGGGGCGGCCGCCTTGTGTTCCTTCATCTTCATGCCCGGCATCGGGCTGCTGGATCACTACCTGGCCCAAATCGGCCTGCGCGGGCTGAACTGGATCGGCGACCCCGACGTGGCCCTGTGGTCGCTGACGGGCCTGAGCGTCTGGAAGAACGCGGGATACTACATGCTTTTCTACCTGGCCGGGTTGCAGGCCATCCCGACCGAGGTCAAGGAAGCCTCGATGATGGAGGGTGCCTCGTCCTGGCAGAGCCTCCGATATGTCATCTTGCCCATGCTGG
The DNA here is from genome assembly GCA_049324675.1 of Thermodesulfobacteriota bacterium. GTDB lineage: Bacteria > Desulfobacterota > Desulfovibrionia > Desulfovibrionales > Desulfovibrionaceae > Desulfolutivibrio. Next base: position 558 of record JBMONM010000283.1, on the reverse strand, counting down.
CCCCGACCACGGCCTTCGTGCTGGTGATCTCGCTCATCTATTCGTTCACCCAGGTGGACCATGTGCTCGTGCTCACCAAGGGCGGTCCGTCCAACTCCACCAACCTCCTGCTCTACTACATCTATCTGGCCGCGGTGGAGAACTTCGACTACGGCCGAGCGGCCGCCGCTTCCGTCGTCACTGTGGCCGCGCTGTTCGCCGTCTCCTTCACCAGCATGCGGGTGCTGGAAAAGGGCATGCGCCGTGGTTAGGGGCGTCGCGATCTCGCCCGTCACGGCCGTGCTGGCGGCGTTTTTGGCCGCGCTGGCCCTGGTGTGGGCCGCCCCCCTGGCATGGATGCTCGTGGCTTCCTTCCGGCCCCAGAGTTACGGGGGCCTGAACATGGCCTCGCTCCTGCCCGATTTCGCTCCCACGCTGCACAATCTCTCGTCAGCATGGGGGAACGCCCCCTTCCCGCTCCTGCTTCTCAACACCCTGATCGTCGTCGCCGGCGTGCTCGCCGTCCAGCTCACCACCATAACCCTGGCCGGATACGCCTTCGCCCGGCTGACCTTCACA
>JBMONM010000282.1:0-3065 GCA_049324675.1 Thermodesulfobacteriota bacterium | reverse complement strand
CGTGGCCGGGGAGCCTCTCGGGCCTCCCCGGCCGCCGCCGCGAATCCCGTAGGGCCGGAATGCGCAAATCCGGCTGACGCCGGGAGGCGGGGCCCCTTTCCCCGGGGCGGCAAAAAGGCTATCAGGCGACATGGTGGAGAAACGCACCCAGGCCTCCGAGGACATGGTCCTCGAACTGCTCCGGACCACGCCGCCCTGGCGCGGGCTGGAGGAGGCCGTCCTGGCCGCCCTGTCGCGGTCCTGCCTGATCGATTTCGTTCCCCAGGGGGAGGTGGTGTTTCTCCGGGGAGGGGCTGCCGTCGAGGACCTGCTTCTCGTCCTGAAAGGCCGGGTCAGACGTTTTCTGGTCTCCGAGGACGGTTCCGAAGACCGGATCGACGTGATCGGGCCGGGGGGCATCCTCGGGGCCGTGGCCCTTTTTCGCCAGGGCCGGCCCGAATGCGACGCGGTGGCCGAGGAGGACGCCTTCCTGGCCAGGATGCCCGGGGAGGTGTTTGTGCGGGCCGTGCGCGACCATCCCGATGTCGCCGCCCATTTCCTGTCGTCCTTCGCCGAGGCCGCCTCGGACCGGCATGTTCCCGCCGGGTCGGGCGCCCGGTCCGTCCTCCCCCGGGAGACGGACCTGTCCCTTTTCGGCAGGACCGTCGGCGACCTGGCGGTCCGCGGACCGATCACCATTGAGTCCGGGCTGGCCATCCGGGACGCGGCCCGGATCATGTTCAAGGAAAACGTCGGCTCGCTTCTGGTGCGCGACGCCCGGGGCCGCCTTCACGGCATCGTCACCGACAAGGATCTGCGCAAGGCCGTGGCCCTCGGCCGGGACGTGGAGTCGCCGGCCAGGACCATCATGTCCTCCCCGGTCATGGACATTCCCGGTCACGAACCCTGTTTCGACGCCCTGCTCAAGATGATGACCCACGGCGTCCACCATCTGGCGGTGGCCGGTCCCGACGGGGTCACCGGGGTGATCACGGCCCACGACATCCTGGCCCTGCAGGGAACCTCCCCGCTGTCGCTTTTCCGGGAGATCGAGGCCACCCGCGAGGCGTCGGACATCTACCCCCTGTCCTCCAGGTCGCCCCGGGTGATCCGGGCCCTGATGGACACCGGGGCCAGGCCCGGCCACGTCACCCGGCTGATCACCGTGGTCAACGACCTCATCCTGCGCCGGATCATCGAGATGGTCATCCGGGAGATCGGGCCGCCGCCCGTGGCCTGGTGCTGGATGTCCATGGGCAGCGAGGGCCGTCGCGAGCAGACCTTCGCCACGGACCAGGACAACGCCCTGATCCACGCCGACTGCCGGGACGAGGCCGTGCGGCGCGCGGCCGGCGTGTATTTCCAGGCCCTGGCCGAACGGGTGGTCGGCCACCTGGACAAGGCCGGGTTCCCCCGCTGCAAGGGGGACATGATGGCCTCGAATCCGGCCTGGCGCAAAAGCCTGTCGGCCTGGAAGGACACCTTCGACGACTGGATCGCCGTGCCCGAGGCCAAAGAGGTCCTGCACGCCACCATCTTCTTCGACTTTCGCGGCGTGGCCGGCCAGGTGGGGCTGGCCGAGGAACTGCGCGGGCATGTGGCCGAGCGCGCGGCCGCAAACGGCATCTTCCTGCGTTTCCTGGCCGCCGACTGCCTGGTCACCCGGCCGCCCCTGACCTTTTTCAAGGGGTTCGTGGTGGAGAAGGACGGGGACCGCAAGAACACGCTGGACCTGAAAAAACGCGGGCTGGTGCCCTTCCAGGACTTTGCCCGCGTGTTGGCCCTAAGCCATGGCGTGCTCGAGACCAGCACCCTGGGCCGCATCGAGACCCTGGTCAAAAACGGCCATGTTCCCCGGGAATTGGGCCGCGAGGTGGCCCAGGCCTTCGAGTTCCTGCTCCAGGTCAAGCTTGCGCACCAGCTCGCGCAGGTGGAGCAGGGCCTGCCCCCGGACAACCACATCGACCCCGCGCGGCTTACCGACCTGGACAAAAGCACCCTGCGCCGGGCCTTCGGGGTCATCGGCGCCATGCAGGCGTTTCTGACGGACATGTTCCGCCTGAACCTCGGTTGAAGGAGCGGCCATGAAGCCCTATTTCGTGCTGTTGATCGTGCTGTACCTCTCGGCCCTGGCCAACGCCGCGATCGGGATCGCGGTTTTTCCCAACGCCCTGGGCCTGGTCAAGAACCTGGGGGACGTCGTCGTGTTCGGGCTGTGCCTGCGCACGGCCTACGACCAGGCCTTCGGCCGGGTATGGCTGGATGCGGCCGGATGCCGGCTTCTGTACCGGGTCGTCTTCGCCCTGGGGGTCTACGCGGTGATCCTCGCGGCCACGGGCACGCCCTACGGGCCTCCGGGAATGTTCGGAAAAGGCCTGCTGCACGTGATCATGGTGTTCGTGCCCTACCTGCTTTTCGCCGTCCCGGCGGTGCTCCAGGAAAGGCGGCTGAAGGAGGGCGCGGCCTAGAACTTCTTGAGTTCGAAGAGCTTTTTGGTGTGGGTGGACACGATGTGGAAGTAGCGGTCCTGGGGGATGTAGATGTAGGGCACGTCCTCGGCCCGGCGGAACAGGAAGTGGGACAGGATCACCCGGTTGACCGCCTGATGCCCCACGATGAGGATGTTCTCGGCGTTGCCGCTCAGGAAAAACGCCTTCTTGAGGCCCCGTTCCACGCGTTCGGCCAGCATGGCGTAGCTCTCCCCGCCGGGATAGGTGTAGCGGTACTTGTCCAGGCTGCGCGCGGCGTAGACCTCGGGGCGCGTTTCCTTGATTTCGGCCGGGGTCATGCCCTCGCACTCCCCGGCGTCGATCTCGTCGAACTCGGCAAAGGCGAAGACCGAGCAGTATTGCCGCGCGGTCACCAATGGGTCGGCCATTTCCTGGGTGCGTTTTCTCGTGCTGGTGAAGACGTAGGGGATGGGGGTGCCGATGAAGTGCCGCGACAGGGCCCAGGCCTGAGCCCGGCCGGTGTCCGTCAGGCTCGAATCGCCGCCGATGCGTTGGGCCACGTTGTCTTCCGACTGGCCGTGGCGGACCAGGATCAGGCTTTTGACCCAGTCCGAGACCAGAAGGTCCCTGATGCGG
>JBMONM010000281.1:0-3143 GCA_049324675.1 Thermodesulfobacteriota bacterium | reverse complement strand
GCCCTTCAGGGCCGGACCGGTTCCGGCTCGTCTTCCGGGTCGGGCGGGTCGGGCGGGTCGGGCGGGTCGGGCGGCACGGTGTTGTCCGTGTCCACGACCTCCATCGGCCGGGAGGAGATCGAGGTCTTCGCGGGTGAGATCCTGCGCCGGGCCGAGGCCGGGGAAAACGGGACCGGCGACGCCGAAAGCGACGGCTCGCAGGCCGACTCCTCCACGGACGGCCAGGACCTGAAAGGATCGGCCCTGGCCTCGGCCCTGGCCGACGCCGTGGATTTCATCCGTCGGGAATACGGCTCGGACGCGGCCACGGCGGCCATGGGCCTGGTCCTGCAGAACGTGGGCGAGGGGGAACTGACCGAGGACAGCCTCGGCGACGGCCTGGTGGCCGCCCTCACATTCATCGACAAAAACCTGGGCATCGCGGCCGGCGATGCGGTCATGGCCGAGTTCAACGGCGCGCTGAACACGGCCATCAACCGCTATTTCGAAAACGGGGTCGAAGAGGAGTTCGTGGCCGTCGAAACCTCCACCGACGCCACGGGCACCCTGGCCGGGACCGTGGCCCAGGCCGTGGCCGGGACCGAGGACGCCGGGGAATCGGACGCCGCAACCCCCGAGGAGGGGCTTTGGGCCATGCTCCGGGAACTGGCCGCCCGGCGCGAGGCCGGGAAGGCCGCCGCCGGGGAGACGACCGCCGTCAATCCCTACGCCGCCACCGCCACCACCGGACTTCAGACCACGGGCATGCTCGTGGACGCCGCCGTGTAGCCTTCCCTCTCCCGGGATACCTCCCACCGCCCGCGGCCCGATTTCGGGGCGCGGGGCTTTTTTTCCCGCGATCACCCTAAACGGATTGCAAAACGCGCCGATACGATGGGCGTCGGCGTCGCGTCCCGGAATTCCGGGCCGGCGCGAAACCGCCAACGTGGAGCACGGTCATGTCCCATCCGCCGCGCGCACTGCCCATATCCCGAACCGTCGGCCCGGCCGGATTCGCCAACGTCCTGGTGGTGGCCGAAAACGAGGGCCACGCCCGCATCGACCGGGATTTCCTGAAAAAAGTCCGTGTGTTCGGCCCCCGGGTGGTTTTTTCCGCCCGGGCCGCCCGGGCCGCCCTGGAGCGCCACGGCGCGGACCTGATCATCTGCGACGGCCGGCTGGCGGACACGGACGGGCTGTCCTTCGCGGCCTGGCTCAAAAAGCAGCCCGGCCTGAAGACCATCCCGGTGATCATGGCCAGCGTGGAGAACCGCCGGGAGGCGGTCCTGGAGGCCGCCGGCCTGGGGCTGTGCGGGTACATGATCCGGCCCTATTCCGAGGCCACCTTCCTCAAGTACCTGGCCCTGGCCCGGGCCATGCGCGATTTCACGGCCGACGCCGCGAAGGTCTTCGCCCAGGCCAGGCGCCGTGCCGAGGAGGCCGCGCCGGCCCCGGACGAAAAGGAAACGCCGGTCGCGAAGGCCATGCCCGACGAGGCCCCCCGGCATTACCGGCTGGGCCTGCGCCGTCTGGCCGACAGCGACTACGACGGGGCCGCGGCCGCCTTTTCCCGGGCCACGGCCTTAAACGCCCTGTACGTGGAGGCCCATCTGGGGCTGGCCGAGGCCTGGAGGGCCAAGGGCGACGAGCGCCGCTACCGGGAGGCCATGAAGCGGGCCGCCGAGGCCTGCGCCCGGGCCCGGCGCTTCGAGGAACTGCGGGACAGGTTCGTGGACCTGCTCAAAAAGGACCGGCAGGGCTTCAATCCCTTTTTCGCCCTGGGCAACGAGAGCCAGCGGGCCAGGGACTACGCCGGGGCCGTGATCGCCTACCGGGAGGCCCTGGCCCTGACCCCGGGCAAGGGCGACATCTACATCGAGCTGGGCAAGGCCTATCACTTCCTGCGCCGCCGGGACCTGGCGGTCAAGGCCGTGACCAGGGGGCTGGCCCTGTGCGGGGAGCACGCCGACGGCAAGGCGCTGCTGATAAGGCTCACCGGCCGCGATCCGGACGCGCTGGAGGCCATGGAGGAGGTCCGGGGGCCGGACGCCGGGACATTGCCGTGGGCCGTGCGCATGGCCTGCCGGGTGGCCGGGGTGGTCACCGAGGGCCTGTACAGGTTTCGCGGTCTGGCCGCATAAGGCCCGGGACGTTCCGGCCGAAACGGGCCGGGCGTCCCGCTGGACCGCGCCGGCGTTGACTTTTGCCCGACGCGCGCTCACAACGAACCCATGGGGTGTGGGAGCGGCACTTTTTTTTCGCGGCGAACGCGAGGTCTTTTCCCTGGCGCGTCCGGCCCGGGCCGTTGCGTTCTGGCCGCCGCCCTGGTTCTTTTGTGCTTTTCCCGGCCGTCCGCCGCCGGGGAAATGTCCCCCGAACACAAGATCCTGCACGTCATAAACCGCCTGACCTACGGTCCGGCCCCCGGCGACGTCGAACGGGTCCGGGCCATGGGCGTCGCGGCCTTTCTCAAAGAGCAACTCGAACCGGACGCCCTTCCCGAGTCCAGGGACCTGGCGGCCGGACTCGAGGCCCTGCCCACCACCCGCATGGGCGCGGTGGACCTTTTCCGGGAATACGGCCCCACCCCTGGCACGGGCGGGGGCCTGGGGCCGAGCCAGGTTCTGGCCGCCCGGGACCGGGCCGGCGTGGTGGCCCGGGAGGCGGCCCAGGCCAGGATTTTGCGGGCCGTGGCCGCGCCGGGGCAGCTTCGCGAACTTCTGGTGGACTTCTGGTACAACCACTTCAACGTGGACGCGGGACACGGCCTTGCCCGCATCTGGGCCGGGGCCTTCGAGCGCGAGGCCATCCGTCCGCACGCCATGGGCCGCTTTCTGGACCTGCTGGCGGCCACGGCCATGCACCCGGCCATGCTCATCTACCGTGAGAACTGGCGCAACGTGGCCCCCAGGGGGACCGTGGAGCCCGGGGCGGACGACCATGCGTCCGACCGGGAAGAGGCGGCCGGGGGGGAGCCCCCGGATCGGGAGGGCGGCCCGGAGCGGGCCGGCGGCCTGGACGAGACCTATGCCGGGACGCTTCTGGCCGTGCATACCCTGGGGGACGAGACGGCCTATACCGCCGAGGACCGCACCGCCCTGGCCCGGGTGTTCACCGGCTGGCGTCTGGGCGCGCCCCGGTCGGAGACGGACAAGAACGGCTTT
>JBMONM010000280.1:0-26687 GCA_049324675.1 Thermodesulfobacteriota bacterium | reverse complement strand
GGCAGGCCCCGCCAAGACCAGAGGAGAGCGCATGAACAGACGGACCTTTCTCACCTCCGCGGCCATTGGGGCGCTGGGCGTAATGCTGCGCCCCCTGCACGCCCGGGCCTTCCCCACGGTCTTCCCCCACGGCACCACCATCTACAAACCCGAAAAGTGCTGGAGCGGATACACGGTCTTCGGCACCGAGGTGGAAAGCGAAGGATCGGTGCTCATTGACATGAACGGCAGCGTGGTCCGCCAGTGGAAGGATATCGGCAAGGAGGACCACCCGCCCAAGATTCTCAAGGGCGGCTACATCGCCGGCACCCATCGCCCCAGCCCGGAGAAGAAGGGCCGCATCTGGGGCCTGGAGGACTCCTCCGACCTGGTGGTGGCCGACTTCAATGGCAAGATCGTGCGCACCATCCCCAAGGCGGGCATGCATCACGACTTCCAGTTCGAAGGCAACCCGGTGGGCTACTACGTGCCGGACATGCCCCTGGACAACTACAAGGGCAAGATGCTTGTGCTCTCCAACAAGATCGTCAAGGATCCCCGGATCACGGACAAGGACATCCTGGACGACGTGATCTACGAACTGGACTCCAAGGGTCAGATCATCTGGGAGTGGAGCGGGGTCGACCACCTGGACGAGATGGGCTTCACCGACGATATCCGCAAGACCATGTTCAAGTATCCCACCTTCTCCATGACCCGCAACGCCGGAGTCAAGGCCGGAGACTGGATCCACGTGAACTCCGCCTCCTACCTGGGCCCCAACAAGTGGTACGACGAGGATCCCAGGAAGTATGCGATGTTCAATCCCCAGAACATCATCGTCTCCTGCCGCCAGACCAATTCGAGCTTCATCATCGACAAGGAGACCGGCAAGATCGTCTGGCGCATCGGTCCCCTGTACTACTCCGACATCGTCTGGGAGTTCGCCGGCGAACAGTATCCGCAGGCCTACAAGAAGCTCGAGCAGATCGTCGGCCAGCACCACACCCACATGATCCCCAAGGGGCTGCCCGGCGAAGGCAACATCATGATCTACGACAACGGCGGTTACGGCGGCTACGGCCCGCGTAACCCCGGCGCCCACTACGGCTGGTCCGACGCCCGCCGCGACTATTCCCGCGTCATCGAGTTCGACCCGCGCACCCTGGAGGTCAAGTGGCAGCACTCGGCCAAGGAAATGGGCATGCGCAACAAGTATCAGTTCTACTCCGATTATGTGAGTTCGGCCCAACGCCTGCCCAACGGCAATACCCTGATCACCAACGGCGCGGTGGGACAACTCCAGGAAGTCACCCCGGACCACGAGATCGTCTGGGAATACATCAGCCCCTATTACACGGCCAACGGCAAGTACAACCTGGTCTACCGGGCCTATCGCCTGCCCTATGACTACGTGCCGCAACTCAAGAAGCCCGTGGAGAAGGCCGTGACGCCGCCGAACAATGTGGACTTCAGAATCCAGTCTTCGTCCTAGCCCCTGGCGAAAAGAGGAGAGATCATGATGCGCAAGTTGACCCTGACCCTGGCCCTGGCGGCCCTGCTCGTGGCTCTGTCCTGCGGCGCAGGCCTGGCCGACGGAACCGTCGTCAGCCTCAACAAGGCCACGGCCGAGCAGTTGGCCAACATCCCGGACGCGAAGATCCCGCCGGCGCTGGCCAAGGCCATCGTCGACTACCGGGAGGCCAACGGCCCGTTTACGACCCCGGAGTCCCTGTCCAAGGTCCCCGGCATGACCAACGACTACCTGGAGATGCTCAACCCCGTGCTCAAGGACGGCGACGTGGTGCATGACCCCGATGCCGAGGCGGCCCTTGCCCCCTCCAAATGTTGACGGGCCGGGAGTGGCTGTCCGCGTTCCCGCGGCTTGAATGCCAACACGTCGCTGGGCATCGGGAGCATGACCAGCGACGTGACCCGGCAAGGCCCTGAATAACCTCCGCCGGGTCCAAGCGGAGTCGTGCCTCCTCCCAAGAGACAAGGGCCTGGAGAGAACATCTCCAGGCCCTTGCTGCGCATCTGCCTCCGTCCTTCCCACCTATAGAGGGAAGACCGAACATCTTACTCGAATCCTCTTTTGGCTCTTTAATCATTTAAACCAGTTTTAACGAATCCCCAAACCTGTGGGGCAGGGCCTGGGGCAACCTTGCCCCACAACGAAAAAAGCCCTTACGATTTCTCGTAAGAGCTTGATTTTCTTTGGCGTCCCCAAGGGGATTTGAACCCCTGTTACCGGCGTGAAAGGCCGATGTCCTGGACCAGGCTAGACGATGGGGACACGAATGGATTTGTTGGCTGGGGGACTAGGATTCGAACCTAGGTTGATGGAGTCAGAGTCCATAGTCCTGCCGCTAGACGATCCCCCAGCAAACTCGTGAACGAAGGCCGATACTCAGATTCCGCCCGCCTGTCAAGCGCTGTCGCCGATCCGTGCGGGCCGTGAGAAAAAATTCAGGCCTGCGCCACGGGAGGAGCCGCATCGGCCCACATCTCGAAGGCCGCACCCCCGGTGAAACGCACCGACTCCCGGGTCAGGCCCAGGCCGGCATAGTCGGCCGCAAGCTCCCGGCCGTGCCCCCAGAACTCCCCGGCATACCGCGAGGGGGCCAGCAGCCGCTTGGGCCCCGGCCCAAGCCCCAGGGCCTTGTCCCGGACCACGGCATGAAGCGCCCTGGCCCTGGCCCGGTTCCCCAGGGCCGGATGCGCCGGCCCGGCCAGAATGGCCGACGACAGCCCGTCCTGGGGCGCAAGCCCGATGCGGATGACCCGCACCCCGGCCCGCCACAGGACCGGAAGTCCCCCGGCCACCGCCGCCACGGCCGTGTCCTCGTCCCAGGGCGCGTATTCCCCGACCGCGAACATGGCCGCAAGCCGCGTCCCGGCCGCCACCAGGCACGGATAGATGCGCGCGGTCTCCGGGACCAGGGAGGCGGCCAGTTCCACATCCCGGGCGAACATCTCCGGGGTGTGCCCCGGCAGGCCGGGCAACAGCTGCACCCCCAGGGACAGTCCGGACTCGCGCACGGCCCGGCAGGCCGAAAAAATCTCCTCGGGACCATGCCCCCGCCCGCTTGCGGCCAGCACCCCGGCCTCGAAGGTCTGGACCCCGATCTCCACCATGTCCAGCCCAAGCCCCCGCAAGGCGGACAACCGCCTCGGGCCGGCCGCGTCTGGACGGGTGGAGCAGCGCACCCGGGTCACCAGCCCCCGCCGCCGGTATTCCCCGGCCGCCTCCGTGAATCGCTCGGCGAAATCCCCAGGCAGGGCCGTGAAGGTGCCGCCGTAGAATGCGACCTCATACGGTCCCCGGCCAGCCGCCATGTCCCGCGCCAGGCTCTCCCGCAGCCCGGCCAGGGCCTCATCCAGGCGTTGCGGGGACTGCCCGGTCTGCAGATGCTGGGCGCAATAGACGCACCGGCCGGGGCATCCGGCAAACGGCAGAAACACCGGCCGGATGCGGACCTTTCCCGGACATGCGGGCTCCGGATGGCGAAAGATCACCCCCATGGCGCGTCCATGCGGAACCGAAAAGACCCGGCGGCCCGGTTTTTTGACAAAATGTGCATCGTGCCCCTTGAAAAAAATTTTTTACTTAGCTATTGAATGGTTATGATGACGCCGTGACCTCAAACGGCGAGCCCTGTCAGGCGTGCGGCCGTGCCGGAGCACCCTCCTTACCACCTGGATACGGACATGATCGACAACGACTGTATTTTTTGCAAGATCATCCGGGGCGACATTCCCTGCGCCAAGATCTACGAGACACCGTCGGTGCTGGCCTTTCTGGACATCGCCCCGATCCGACCGGGCCACGCCCTGGTCATCCCCAAGGCCCACCATCCCGACCTGTGGGATATGCCCGACGAGGCCGGCCGCGATCTCCTGGCGGCGCTCAAGGTCGTGGGACGCGCCGTGGTCCAGGCCACCGGGGCGGGCGGCTGCAATCTGGTCATGAACAACGGCGCCCCGGCCGGACAGCTCGTGGAGCACGCCCATTTCCACCTCATCCCACGGGAGACCGGCGACGGCCTCCACCTGTGGCCGGGCGGCTCCTACGACGACGCCCAGGCCATGTCCCGCATGGCCGAGGCCATCCGGTCCCGGATATAACGTCAGCCCGGGCATCGGCGCCCGGCCCCGGAATCGTCCAGCACGCTCCGGAGGACACCATGAGCGGAAAAACTCTCACCAAAGCGGACATCGTCGACTACATCTACGAGAAGACCGAACGCAACCGGGCCGAGGTCAAGGTCCTGGTGGACCATCTTTTGGACATCATGAAGCAGTCGATCAAAAAGGACGACTCGCTTCTGGTCAGCGGATTCGGCAAGTTCGAGGCCTACCACAAGCGGGCCCGCAAGGGACGCAATCCCCAGACGAACAAGAGCATCGTGCTGCCGCCGCGCAAGGTGGTGGTCTTCCGCCTCTCCAGAAAATTCCGGGCCGAGCTCAACCCCGAATAGGGGCCGGCGCCACGGATTCCACAACCGAGCCGGGGGGTCATTCGGCGATGACGAAGGCCCCCCGGAAGTCCCGGGAGAGCTTCGTGCGACCCGCCTCGGCCTCGTCCAGCGAGGCGAACGTCCCGGCATGCACCCGATAGAACCGTTCGCCGCCCACCTCCTTGAAGTGGATGCGCGTCCCGCCGTATCCGGCCCGACGCATGGCCTCGGCCAGCCGTTCGGCGTTGCCCGGATGCACGAAGGCCCCGATCTGCACGTAAAACGGACCGGGCAACTGGCGGAATGACGCCGCCCCGGGTATGCCTCCCACGCTCTCCAGGCGCACCCGGGTGGTGCCCTTGACATGCATGCCCAGGGCCTTGGCCCCGCTGTAGGACATGTCGATCACCCGGCCGGCCACGAAGGGTCCCCGGTCGTTGACCCGCACCTCCACGGTTTTTCCGTTTTCCAGGTTGGTCACCTTGAGTCTGGTGTGCATGGGCAGGATCTTGTGCGCCGCCGTGAGCTTGTGCATGTCGTAGATCTCGCCGCAGGACGTGGGCTTGCCGTGGAAGTCCTCCCCGTACCAGGAAGCCACGCCCTCCTCGAAATACCCGTCGGCCGTGGGGATGGGATAGTAGGTCTTGCCCTTGATGGTGTAGGGCCGCTGGGTGGCCGGGGCCTTGCCCCACCCGCCGGGCGGCGGCGAGGGCTTTTTCGAGCCGCAGCCAAGGCTGGCGGCCATGCCGAGGACCAGCAGAATCGCCAACAGGCGTAGCGCGAAACCCGCCTTGATGGTCCGATCCTCACGGTGTCCGGTGGCAATCGTCGCGGCCATGGCGTCCTTTCGGTTTGCGGCAGGGCCGCGCTCGACCCTCCCGGGAGGCCGCAGGCTACGTCATCGGTCCCGAAAAGGGAAGAATGCGGCTCGATCCGGGCCATGCCGGTTCACGGGGAACACGGCGGGGAAGGATCGCCTTTCCAGGGCGCGCCGCCGCGCACAAGGGCCTGGGCCTGGGGTAGCGGCACGGGGCGGGAATAAAGGAAACCCTGGCCGAAGTCGCAGCCGAGTTCCTTGAGCATGGCCTCCTGGCCCGGGGTTTCGATGCCCTCGGCCACCACCTCCAGCCCCAGGCTGTGGGCCAGACTGATCACGGATCTGACGATGACCATGTTGCCCTGGTCGTCCATGCCGCCGACGAATCCCCGGTCGATCTTGAGGCGGTCGAGGGGAAAGCGTTGCAGGTAGGACAGGGAGGAATACCCGGTCCCGAAGTCGTCGACGCCGATCCTGGCGCCCATCTCCCGCATGCCCCGCAGCTTGGCCAGGGCGGATTCCGGATTGTCCATGAGCACGCTCTCGGTGATCTCCAGATGCAGTCGCCTGGGATCGGCCCCGGCCTTGCGCAAAGCTTTAAGCGTCTGCTTGACCAGGTCGGGCTGGAGAAACTGCTTGGCCGAGAGGTTGACGGCGACAAAAAGGTCGTTTGCCGCGGGAAGGTCGGCGCACAAGAGGCCCAGGGCGGCGCAGGCCTCGCCCAGAATCAGGTTGCCCAGAGGCACGATCAACCCGGTTTCCTCGGCCACGGCGATGAATTCCCCGGGCAGGTCGAGCCCCCCGTCCGGCCGGACACGGCGCACCAGGGCCTCGAACCCGGCCAGGGAGCCATCCGAAAGACGGACAATGGGCTGATAGTGAAGCAGGAACTGTCTTTTTTCGAGGCAGCGGCGCAGATCGACCTCCACCCCCAGGTCATGCTCGGCGGTTTCCCGCATGGCCCAGTCGAAGACCCTGATCCTTCCGGGGCCGACGCGCCGGGCGTGGTTCATGGCGATGGTGGCGTTTTGCAGCAGTTCCTCGGGCCGTTCGTATTCCGCCGGTCCGAGCACGACGCCCATGCTTGCGGAAAGATAGATCGCCCTGCCGTCGACGAGCATGGCCTGGGCGAGGCTGTCCCGGATCTTGCGGGCCACCCGCAACGCGTCGCCGGGCGAGGAAATCTCCTCGAGCAGCACGGTGAATTCGTCCCCGCCCACCCGGGCCGCGGTGTCCAGGCGGCGTACGTGCCCCCTCAGCACCGCCGCCACCTGGCGCAGCACCTTGTCCCCGGCCAGGTGCCCAAGGCTGTCGTTGATGAGCTTGAAGCGGTCCAGGTCGAGGAAGATCACGGCATAGACGTAGTTGAGCCGGCGTCTGGCCCGCTCGATGGCCCGGTTGAGGCGGTCCAGGCACAGGGCCCGGTTGGGCAGGTCGGTAAGGGGGTCGTGAAAGGTGCGGTGCCTGAGAAGCTGTTCGCCGCGGCGCAGGCAGGTGACATCCTCGATGACGGCGGCCACCTGCCCGGGGTTCGGGCTGTAGGCCTCGACCAGAAAATACCGGTTGAGATCCGCCAGATAGTTTTCAAAGCGGGTGGGGACACGGCTGCGGGCCGTCTCCCCCAGAGTCGCGATCCAGAAGGGCTCCACGCCTGGCAGGACCTCCCGAAGCAGGCGGTTCTCCACCTCGGCCCGGGAGAATCCCGTGATCCGCTCGAAGGCCGGGTTGACCTCCAGGATGCGCAGGTCCGCCACCCGGCCCCTCTCGTCGCACACCGCCTCGAAGAGCGCGAAGGCGTTGAGCATGCGCTCGAAAAGGGCCCGGAAGCGTTCCTCGCTCCGTTTGAGGTCGACTTCGGTGGCGTGCTTGTACAAGGCCACCTCGATGGCGCTTTGCAACCAGTCATCGTTCCCGGGTTTGATCACGAAGCCGTAGGGGGCGGTCTTGGCCGCCCGGAGCAGGGTCTCCTGATCGGCGTGGGAGGTAAGGTACACCACGGGGATATCGTGGCGCTCGCGTATCAGCCCGGCGGTCTCGATGCCGTCCATGCCGCCGTTGAGAACGATGTCCATGAGCACCAGGGCGGGCGGTTCTTTCGCGCAGGCCTCAAGCGCCTGCGACCCGGAGGCGACGGTGCCGGACACGCGGTAGCCGAGGCGGCGCAGGCGGGCCCCGATATCCAGGGCGATGATCCGCTCGTCCTCGACCACGAGGATGGAGAGGGGGCGGGAGGAGCGGGAGTCGTTCCCGGTGACCGTGCTGTCGACGGCGGCCCTCGTGTTCATGGCGCAGGACTTTCCCGGCTTTCCCGAGGCCGTCCCTTCCGCCCCAGCGCGTCCCGGAGGGCCCCGCGCAGATCGTCGGCCCCGAAGGGTTTGGCCACGTATCCGTCCATGCCCGCGTCAAGGATTTTCTGTTTGTCGCAGGTCCTGGCGTGGGCGGTCAGGGCCACGACGGGCATGTCCGTGTCGATCCCCGGGACCATGCCGGCGCGGATGCGCCGGGTGGCCTCGATGCCGTCCATGACCGGCATCTGGATATCCATGAGCACCGCGTCCACCACGGCCCCGGCCAGCCTGTCCAGGGCCTCGCGGCCGTTGCGGGCCTCGATGGTCCGAAGCCCCATGCGTTCCAGGGTCTTGACCGTGACCATGCGGTTGACGGTTTCATCCTCCACCACCAGGACCACCAGCCCCGTCATGTCCTCGTCCGAACCCGCCTGTTGTTCCGGACGCGGCCTGGGGGCCTGGGACACGGCCTGGGGGATGCCCAGGTCGAGGTCCACGATGAAACGGCTGCCCCGGCCGGGTGTGCTCTCCACGCCGATGGTCCCGCCCATGGCCTCCACCAGACGCTTGCAGATGGCCAGGCCGAGTCCGGCCCCGGCTTGGCGCTTGGTCAGGAAATTCTCGCCCACGGTGAAGCTCTCGAAAATGACCTCCCGCAACCCGGGTTCGATGCCCGGTCCGGTGTCTTCCACGCTGATGCGCAGACCGAACGCGGGCGGCGACCCGTCCTGGTTGCGGGATCCGGGCGGCCGCCGGCTGACCAGCAGGGACACCCCCCCCTCGGCGGTGAATTTCATGGCGTTGCCCAGAAGGTTGATGAGCACCTGCTTGAGTCGAGTCGGATCGCCCTGGGCCAGGGGCGGCAGGTCCCCGGGAATGTCCGCCTTGAACACCAGGCCCTTGGTCCTGGCCTGGACCGCGAACATCCCGGCCACGGAGGCGAAGAACTCCTCCAGGTTGAAGGGCTCGGGCCGGATCGGGGTCCGCCCGGCGTCGATGGCCGCCAGTTCGAGCAGATCGTTGACCACCCCGAGAAGATCCCTGGACGAGCGCAGGGACAGTTGCAGCAACTCCTCCTGGTCGGTCCGCAGGGGAGTGCCGAGCACCAGGGAGGTCATGCCGATAATGCCGCTTAAGGGGGTGCGCAACTCGTGGCTGATGTTGGCCAGAAACCGGCTCTTGGCGGCGCTTGCGGCCTCGGCCTCCTCCTTGGCCCGGCGCAGGGCCTTTTCCGCCTCCTTGCGCCGGGTGATGTCCCGGGCGATGCAGGAGATTCCCATGATCTGGCCGGAGTCCCCCCGGATGGGGGAGACGGTCAGGGAGACATGCACGGGTGTCCCGTTCTTGCGGGCCCGGATGGTTTCCATGCGGACGACGGGTTCACCCGCGGCCACCCGGGCCATGTATTCGGAAAATTCCCGACGCCGGCCCGGAGGCACGAGCACCGTGATCGGCCGGCCCAGTATCTCCTGGGCGGGATAGCCGTAAATGCGTTCGGCGGCCCGGTTCCAACTGACCACGGCGCCATCCGAGGACATGCCGATGACCGCGTCCTCGGAGGATTCCACGATGGTGGCCAAAAAGACCAGTTCCTGCAAGTGCCGCAGGCGCTCGGTGATTTCCGTGAAAATCAGCACCATGTCGGTCCGGGGGCTGCCGGGGTCGATTTTGCCCAGGCGTATCCGGTACTGACAGGTTTCGAAACCGTTATTGCGAGACTTCTCGAACAGTTCGTAGGGGTTGTCGCCGGCCTGGAAATGGAGCAGATCCCTGCCGATCCATCCCCGCAGCGCCTTGTCCAGGCCGGCTGCCCGGGCCGGACCGGGGTCGCCGCAAAGAAACATGTCCACGGCGGCCTGATTCAGATCCAGGACGTGGAGGTCGGCGTCCACCAGCATGACGGCCTCGGGAAAAAGCCGGAAGGCGGAAAAGGGGATGTTCATGCGTCACTTCGTGGTTCAGACCCGCAACCTGGCCCGCCAGGCGTCCACGGTCTGTTTTTCCAGGGCCGCGGCCTGGCTTGCCGGCCACTTCCCGCAGGCGGCCTCGGCGGCCTCGGCGGCCTGGATCACCCATCCGCCCTCGCGCAGACTGCGCGAGGCCATGATCTCGAGCATCTCCGGGGAATCCTTGTAGATGGCCCGGGTGAGGTCCCGGTAGTTCTCCTCGAAGACCTCGCGCACCAGCCCATTGTAGTTGAACAGGAACCGGGCCAGCCAGTGGTTTTTTTCCTGGTCGGCCAGGTAGATGGGAAAGAGCTTGCGGCACTGGCGGATGATGAACCGGATGCGGCGGCTTTCACGCTGCATGCTCTCGTTGGTCTGCATGAGCAGCTGGAACAGTTCGCGACTGATGATCAGATCGGTTTCCGGCAATTCGCGATTCTGCATCTCCCGGAACCAGGGGGCGTAGTTCTGCTGCTGGTAGGCGTCCTCCTTGAGCTTCATGGTCTCGTGGAAGATGTAGCCGATGCACCAGTCCAGAAACTGCCCCACGGGGCTTTCCTCGTCCCGGTCACGGAACAGGTGGTGGGCGGTGTCCTTGAGGCGCCACAACAGGCCCTTGTTCATCTGTTCGCCCAACAGGTCGCGCAGCACCTCGAAAACCATGCCGCCGCCGGCCTCGAAGGCCCGGAAGCGCTCCTCCAGGATGCGCGCGGACAGGCAGAAATCCCGCAACAGGTCGCGCACGAACTCGTCGTGCTTCTGTCGAAGCCAGCTTTTGGTCATCGCCGCTCGCCCCCCGTCTGGGTGGTCATTGTCCGCGTCTTCGGCCCTTCCCGGCCGGATGCGCCCTGTCGGCCGCCCCTCCCAGGCCCGGGGCCGCCGACGCCGGCCCCCAGGAATCCTCCCTGGCCGGTCGCCTGGCCAGCCGGGCCAGCCGGGTCAGCCGCTCGTCCACCAGGCCGTACAGGCTCCCGGAGGGAAACGAACCGTCCGCGCCGCGCTGTCCGGCCGGGATGCCGGTCAGGATCTCCATGGCCTCCTCGATGCGGCGCACGGGGAAGATGCGGAACCGGCCCTGGCGCACGGCCTCCACCACCTCCTCGTCGAGCATGAGGTTGTCCACGTTGTCGGCCGGCAAAAGCACCCCCTGGTCCCCGGTCAGCCCCCGTCGGCGGCACACGGCGAAAAAACCCTCGATCTTCTCGTTGACCCCGCCCACGGCCAGGATGGCCCCGGACTGGGACACCGCGCCGGTAAAGGCGTAGCGCAAATGAATGGGCCGCTCGGCCAGGGCCGAGAGCAGGGCGGCCAGCTCCGCGCCCGAGGCCGAATCCCCCTCCACTTCGGCATAGCTCTGCTCGAAGCACAGGGAGCCGGTGAGCACCAGGGGCTTGTCCTGGGCGAAGCGGGCCAGGAGATAGCTTTTGAGAATCATCATGCCCTTGGTGTGGATGGGGCCGCCAAGCTCGGCCTCGCGCTCCAGGTCCATGATGCCGCCGTGGCCCACGCCCACGGTGCAGGCGATCTGGTGCGGCAGCCCGAAGGCGTGGTCCCCGATCATGCGCACGGACAGGCCGTTGGCCCGGCCCACGGCCATGCCCGAGGTGGCCACCTTGAGCATCTCCCGGTCGTATTCGGCCAGGTATTCCTCCTCAAACAGTTCCGCCCGGTAGTTCCGGGCCTTGACCGCCCTGGCCAGGTGCGCCGGTCCGACCATGTCCGCTGCGCCCATGCGGGCCAGGGCCTCGGCCTCGATCATGAGCTCGCGCAGAAGCGGCACCTTGAGCGACAGTTTTTTCTGGTCCTCGGCCAGAAGCGAGGCGTGGTCCACCAGGGCGGCCAGGGCCGCGCGGTCGAAGGGCAGAAGCGAGGCGGCGCGGATGACCCGGCACAACAGGGAGACCAGGATGGCGGCGTTCTCCGGGGTGCG
Organism: Thermodesulfobacteriota bacterium; assembly: GCA_049324675.1. Classification (GTDB taxonomy): domain Bacteria; phylum Desulfobacterota; class Desulfovibrionia; order Desulfovibrionales; family Desulfovibrionaceae; genus Desulfolutivibrio. The sequence continues at coordinate 15,267 of JBMONM010000280.1, read as the reverse complement.
TTTCATGGCGTCCTGGAGATGGGCCTTGAGCTTGAACAGCTTTTGAAAGCGCTCGTCGGTGTAGAGCAAAAGCTCGTAGGTCTCGTCCAGGCCCACCAGCACGACCTTGACGTCGAGCTGCACGGGTTCGGGCTCGATGGTCCTGGTCCGGGCGTGCTCCGCGCCCTCGGAGGGGTCCTCCACCCGGGCCTGCCCGGAGCGCAGGGCGCGCAAAAGCCCCTCCCATGCCGTGGTGTTCTGCAGCAGGTCGTCCACCTTGACGATGAGAAATCCGCCGCCCGCCCGGTGCAGGGACCCGGCCTTGACCAGGGTGAAATCCGTATACAGGGCCCCGAGCTCGGATTCCCGCTCGATGCAGCCCATGAGGTTGAAATAGGTGGGGTGGTCCTCCACGATGACCGGCGCGCCCCGGGTCTGGGAATTGTCCACGAACAGGTTGATCTCGTAGCGGTAGAAGACGTCGTCCAGGGGGCCGCCGTCACCGTGCCCTCCAGGTCCGGAGGCCCCGCCATGCCCGGCATGGGGACCGGCGGCCTGGGCCGGGCCGGACTGTCCCCCGGATCCGGCCGAGGCGGCCAGGGCGTCCAGGTTGTCCAGCATATCCTCGCGCACGGCCTTGAAATACTCGGCCAGGGCCCGGGTCTGGCCGAATTCCTCGCCAAGCGGGGCCAGCCGGACGTCCAGGACCTCGGCGGCGGTCTCCCGGTCCAGTTTTTTTTCCTGATCCCGCAGCCCCCGCTCCTCGCGGCTGATGCGCCGCAGATATTCCCCCATCTCCTCCAGCAGGCGGTCCCCCCTGGTCTTGAGCTCCTTTTTGAGCTCGGGGTCGAGGTGCTCGAATTCCTCGTCGCTGACCACCTTGCCTTCCAGAAGCGGGTACAGGGTCAGGGCACCCTGGTCGTCCAGGGCCAGGTTGAACCCCTCGTCCCTGGCCCGACGCTCCATATCCGCATAGATCTCGTCGCGGCCGGTGTTGAAGCCGCGCAAAAGCGTCTGGCGCTTGGCCATGTAGGCCTCGCGTTCGAAATGGGCCGGCACGTCGTCCCGTATCCCGGCCACGGCCTTGGCCAGGGCGGCCTTGAGCTTGCGGCCCTGTCCGGCCGGAAGACTGATGATCCGGGGACGGTCGGGGTCCTCGAAATTGTGGACGTAGACCAGGTCGGGCGGGGTCGAGGCCGCGGCCGCGGCCGGGTCGAGGAACGATCTCGTGAAATAGGTGCGCCCCAGATGCGGGTCCCCGGCCAGATAGACGTTGTATTCGCGGCTCTTGATGGCCAGGGCCATCTCCAGGGCGGAATGGGCACGGGGCTGGGTCTTGGCCAGGGCCCGGGGGTCGTCGGGGATGCCCCGGCTGTCCTCGGCCGGGATGGAGACGGGATCGCAGGCGGTCCGGAGGCGCTCCGGCGGCAGGGGGGTTGTCATGGATGCTCGTTGTGGTTTGTTGAAGATCACGTCGCGGCGGCGTCCGGACGCCGGGGCCGACACGTCAGCCCGGAAAAACTCTTCCACACATACGGCCTTCTTTCCCGATTGTCATCAGGGCCGCCCCCGGGAAGGACGGGAAACCAGGGGCAGACGCGGCCCCAGCCGGATGCCGTCCGGACCGGGCCGGGCCCGCACCGGCCACATCTCGACCCCGGCGTCCACGGCCTGCCAGAAAAGCGCCGCATAGTCCGGATCGACCACCTCGGCCGGGCCGAAACACCGGCCGTCCGGGCGCTGCACCACGAACAGACAGGCCGCCCGGACCCGGTCTCCCCGCCCTTCGCGGGCCACCCGGGTCAGTTCCGCCAGGTGCTTGCGGCCGCGTTCGGTGGGCGCGTCCGGGAACAGGGCCACCTCGTCCTCGACCAGGGTCACGTTTTTGGTCTCCACGTAAAGCGTGCCGGCCGGCCCGGTGATCCGGGCGTCCAGCCGGCCTCCGGCAAAGGCCGGCTCGGGCCGGATGCGGTCGTAGGCGGCGTCGCCGGGATGGCCTGAGATTTCCGGCAAGAGCCCGGCCTGAAAGGCCGCGCCAAGGAGCCGGTTGGGCGTCAGGGTGTTGACCCCGACCCAGAAGCCGCCCCCGAAGGTGCGCACCCAGACCATCTCCAGGGTGTGGGCCAGCCTGCGCCGGGGGTTGTCGCTTACGGACAGAAGCACCGGGGTTCCCGGACGCAGAAGGCCCATCATGCTGCCGGTATTGTTGGTATGGGCCGTGAACCGGGACGAGGCGTCCCTCACGTCCACAAGAAACCGCTTGTGGCGGCGGACCAGTCCGGCCCGGCGCAGTCCCCCCGGAAAAAGGATCAGAGGGGGGCCGTCCGGCCCGGTCCGAGAATTTACCTTTTGCGCGTTATCCACTACAAGGACGCCCGGGACGCCTGTGCGACCCATGCTTACCATCCCGTCAACCACGATCCACACGGGGAAGCGCGCCATGCCGATCGCCCTGCGCCTCAACTGCATCAAACCCTCGGCCACCCTGGCCATGAGCACCAAGGCCAAGGAAATGCGGGCCTCGGGCCGCCGGGTCCTGGACCTGTCCGCGGGGGAGCCGGACTTCCCCACCCCCTCCCACATCAAGGAGGCGGCCAAGGCGGCCATCGACGCCGATTTCACCCGCTATACCGCGGTTCCCGGCATTCCCGAACTGCGCGCGGCCATTGCCGGATACTTCCGGCGCTTCTGGAACGTGACCGCCCCGCCCGAGGCCACCATGGCCACCAACGGCGGCAAGCAGGCCCTCTACAACCTGCTCATGGCCTTTCTGAACCCCGGCGACGAGGTCCTGATCCCGGCCCCCTACTGGGTCAGCTATCCGGACATGGTCCGGCTGGCCGGGGCCGAACCGGTGTTCGTGCCCACCAGTGTGAAACGCGGCTTCAAGGTCACGGTGGAGGCCCTGGCGAGGGCCCGCACCCCCAAGACCACCCTGCTGATCATCAATTCGCCGTCCAACCCCACAGGCTGCCACCACACCCAGGCCGAACTGGACGCCATCGCCGAGTGGGCCCTGTCCCGGGATATCTTCATCCTGTCCGACGAGATCTACGACCAGCTGGTCTACGAGCCGGCCGAACCCGCCTCCATGGCCGGGTGGTGGGAGAGGAAACCAGAGATGGTGGGCATCGTCAACGGCCTGGCCAAAAGCTTCTCCATGACCGGCTGGCGTCTGGGCTATTGCCTGGCCCACCCCGACCTGATCAAGGCCATGGCCAAGCTCCAGGGGCAAAGCACCTCCAATGTCTGTTCCTTTGTCCAAAAAGCCGCCGTGGCCGCCCTGACCGGGCCCTTCGACGTCGTGGAGTCCATGCGCCGGGCCTTCGCCCGCCGCCGCGACCTGGCCCTCGGGATCATAAAGACCTGGGACCGGGCCGTGTGCCCCACCCCGCAGGGGGCGTTCTACCTGTTCCCGGACCTGTCCGGCTACTTCACCCCCGACGCCCCGGACAGCACGGCCCTGTGCGCCAAGATCATGGACACCACCGGCGTGGTCACCGTGCCCGGCGCGGCGTTCGGCGACGACGCCTGCCTGCGCCTGTCCTACGCCCTGGACGATTCCTCCCTGGAAGAGGCCCTGACGCTGCTTTACGGCGCGATCACGGGATAGGACCGCCCCCCGGCCGCCGGTCGCGGCCAAGGAGACTTCTTGAAGAAAAAGCCCGCCAAGGACGTGGAGCAGTCCCTGGGACTGGTCAAGTTCATTTCCTGGAGTTCCCTGGCGTTCATCCTGCTCATCAACCTCTTTTTGTCCATCTTTCTGTCCAACTACGGCCGCCAGGAGGTGCTTTCCAAGCAGAAGGAGTTCGCCAGGCTTCTGGCCGAGAACCTCAACCACCAGATATACCAGCGTTTCACCCTGCCCACGGTGCTGGGGTTCGGCCGGGTGGAGCTGCAGCAGCCCGCCCAGTACGAGCAGCTCGAAAAGGTCATCACCTCCACCATCCACAGCTTCCACGTCATGGAGCTGCGCATCTACGATTTCGACAAGCGCATCTCCTTCGCCACGGAAAAAGACCTCGTCGGCCAGACCGGCTACACCGGCGAGGCCGTGGTCGAGGCCCTGGACCAGGGCAAGAGCGACTTCCAGGTCTTAAGCCGCACCGGAGCCCTGGGCGGCATCCTGGACTTCAACCCCCAGCCCGGCTCGGTCATCCTGCGCACCATCTACCCCCTGCGCACCGAGCGGCCCATGTCCGCCGGGGCCCCGGCCGGGGTGATCATGGGCGTTCTGGAGATCACCCAGGACATCACCGCCGACTACCAGAAGATCGTCAACTTCCAGCGCATCATCATCCTGTCCGCCGGGGCCTCCTCCCTGGCCCTGTTTTTCGCCCTGAACATGATCATGCGCCGGGCCGGACGCATCAACGCCCAGCGCATCCAGGAGCGCGAGGCCCTGGAGCGCGAGCTCCAGCAGCAGGAAAAGCTGGCCGGCATGGGCCGGGTGGTGGCCGGCATCGCCCACGAGATCAGAAACCCCCTGGGCATCATCCGCAGCAGCGCCGAGCTTCTGCTCAAAAAGGCCCAGGGCGCGGGCGACCCGAACAGCCGGCTTCTGGCCGCCATCTTCGACGAGTCCAAACGCTTAAGCAAGACCGTGGGCGACTTTCTGGACTACGCCCGACCCAAGGCCCCCCGGCAGGACGACCTGAATCTGGCCGCGGTCCTGGACCAGGTCCTGGCCTTCCTGGAATCCAAATGCGAACAGCACGGCGTGGCCGTGACCAGGGAGTACGGCCCGGAGATCCCCCTCAAGGGCGACAAGGACCTGCTCTACCGGGCCGTGTACAACATCGTGGGCAACGCCCTGGACGCCATGATCCAGGCCCCCCGCCCCGAAGGCCACCACCTGCTGGTGAAGGCCGCCGCGACCCCGGAGGGCATCCTTCTGACCATCGCCGACACCGGACCCGGCTTCGATCCCGGCAACCGGGACAAGGCCCTGGACCCGTTTTTCACCACCAAGGACACCGGCACCGGCTTAGGGCTGGCCATTGTCAAAAACATCCTGGAAAGCCATAATGCCGTCCTGACCCTGGACAACGCCGAAGGCGGCGGGGCCAGGGTTTCGATGCTCTTCCCCCGAGCCTAAGGAAACGGGACCCATGCCCAGCCAGATACTGATCCTCGACGACGAAAAGAATTATCTGCTGATCCTGGACGCCATGCTCACGGACGCGGGCTATGCCGTGACCGCGCTGGACGATCCGGAAACGGGCCTGGCCTATCTCGAGGAATCCGAGGTGGACGTGGTGATCACGGACATGAAGATGCCCAAGGTCACCGGACAGCAGGTCTTGGAGTTCGTGAAAAAAAACTACGCCCACGTGCCGGTGATCATCATGACCGCGTTCGGCAGCATCGAAGGAGCGGTCGAGGCCATGCGCTACGGGGCCTTCGACTACATCGCCAAGCCCTTCGCCAACGACGAACTCCTGCTGACCGTGGACAAGGCGGCCCGTTTCGCCGAGGCCCAGCGCGAGAACATCCTTTTGCGCCAGAGCCTGGAGGACCGCTATTCCCAGCACCAGATCATCGGCCGGGGCAAGGCCATGCTCCGGGTCCTGGATCTGGTGAACAAGGCCGCGCCCTCGAAAAGCACGGTGCTGATCACCGGCGAGTCGGGCACGGGCAAGGAACTGATCGCCAAGGCCATCCACTACGCCTCGCCGCGCAAGAAGGGGCCGTTCATCTCGGTCAACTGCATGGCCCTAAGCTCCGGGGTGCTGGAAAGCGAACTGTTCGGCCACGAGAAAGGATCGTTTACCGGGGCCGTGGCCCGCAAGCGGGGCCGGTTCGAGATGGCCCACGAGGGCACGATCTTTTTGGACGAGATCGGGGAGCTGTCCGCGGACCTGCAGGTCAAGCTTCTGCGCGTGCTCCAGGAACGCAAGATCGAGCGCGTGGGCGGCTCGGAGACCATCGAGGTGGACATCCGGGTGGTGGCGGCCACCAACAAGAACCTGGAGGACGCCGTGGCCGCCGGGGAGTTTAGGGAGGACCTGTTCTACCGCTTGAACGTGGTGCGCCTGGACATGCCGCCCCTGCGGGAGCGCCGGGAGGACATCCCGATTCTGGCCGCCCATTTCCTGGAGCGCTACGCGGCGGAAAACAGCAAGCAGTTCAAGGGGTTCTCCCCGGAGGCCATCGACTACCTGACGGCCTACGAGTGGCCGGGCAACGTGCGTCAACTGCAAAACGTCATCGAGCGTTGCGTGGTCCTGGCCTCGGGCGAGGTCATCGGGGTGGAGGACCTGCCCCTGGAGATCAAGGACGAGGAATCCCAGTACAAAAGCGCCGTGGACCTCCTGCCTGTGCGCATCAACCTCAACGAGACCCTGGAAAAGATCGAGGCCGCGCTGGTCCGCCGGGCCCTGGCCCGGTCCAACTTCGTGCAGGTCAAGGCCGCGGAGATGCTCGGACTGTCCAAGAGCCTTTTGCAGTACAAGCTCAAAAAATACAAACTGACGGGCCATTAGCGCACGGCCCGCAACCTGGAATCTTGAGGGACGCACGGTCTTCCGGCGGCCGAGGGCAAAAGGCCGGCCGGGAAAACGACATGCGCCCCACGCCGGACCGTCGGCGGAGCGCCTGGAGGGTGGGAAATGACCAGATTTGTGTTGCTTGGGGTGTTGATGTCGTTTTTCGTCATCGGTTGCGGAGGCAAAGCGTATTACAAAAGCTCCGACAAATCGGAAAACGAGACCAGCCGGGACCACATGGAGTGCGAATACGAGGCCGAGAAGGCCACGGCCGGGGTGGTGGACAACGACGCCCGCCTGGAACGCATCGACTCCATGGTGGACAAGTGCATGCGGCTTAAGGGCTACCAGCCGGACTAGACGGGCCGTCTTCGGCCGGGGCTTGCCGCCCCGGTCCTTTTGGGCCAGACTCGCCCCGGCATGGACCAACGCGACATCGCCGAATACGTCCGGGCGCTTTGCGCCTCCGAGGCCCTGGGACCCTTCGTCGCCCACCACCGGATCATTCCCGGAAGGCAGGCCCGGACGGCGGCCGCGGTGCGGCCCTGGCCCGGCGTCCTGACCGAGCTTCTGGCCGCCCGGGGCATCCGCGATCTCTATTCCCACCAGGCTACGGCCTGCGACCTGATCCGGGCCGGGCGCCACGTGGCCGTGGCCACGCCCACGGCCAGCGGCAAGTCGCTCATCTACCTCCTGCCGGTCCTGGAACAATTCCTGCGCGACCCGGAATCCCGGGCGGTGTTCCTCTTTCCCTTGAAGGCCCTGGCCCAGGACCAGCTGCGGGTCATCGAGGAGCTTTTGGCCCCCCTGCCGCCCTCGGCCAGGCCCCGGGCGGCCATCCTCGACGGCGACACCTCGCCCCATTTCCGGCGCAAGCTGCGTGAGAATCCGCCCAACATCCTTCTGACCAACCCGGAGATGCTGCATCTGGCGCTTCTGCCGCACCACGAGAACTGGTCCGTGCTCTTCGCCGGCCTGACCCACGTGGTGGTGGACGAGATGCACACCTACCGGGGGGTCATGGGCTCGCACATGGCCCACGTGTTCCGCAGGCTTTCCCGGGTCTGCGGCCGCTACGGGGCCCGGCCGACCTTCGTGTTCTGCTCGGCCACCATCGGCAATCCCGGGGAACTGGCCCGGGACCTGACCGGCCTGGATGTGGCCGCCGTCACCGACAGCGGCGCGCCGGCCGCCGGCCGGCACTTCCTGTTCGTCAACCCGCCGGGCAGCGCCGCAACCGCCGCGGTGCACCTTTTGCGCGCGGCGCTTCACCGCGAACTGCGGACCATCGTCTACACCCAGTCGCGCAAGATGACCGAACTGATCGCCATGTGGCTTTCCGAGAAGGCCGGCAAGGACGGGGTCAACGCCTCGCGGGTCAGCGCCTACCGCTCCGGGTTTTTGCCCGAGGAACGCCGGGAGATCGAGGCCAGGATGGCCTCGGGCGAACTTCTGGCCGTGGTCTCGACCAGCGCCCTGGAGTTGGGCATCGACATCGGCGGCCTGGACCTGTGCGTGCTGGCCGGATACCCGGGATCGGTCATGTCCACGTGGCAGCGCGGCGGCCGGGTGGGCCGCTCCGGCCGCGAGTCCGCCGTGGCCCTTCTGGCCGGGGAGGACGCCCTGGACCAGTACTTCATGCGCAACCCCGCCGACTTTTTCGACCGGCCTCCCGAATCCGCGGTCATCAACCCCGCCAATCCGGCCATCGCCGCCAGGCACCTGGAATGCGCCGCGGCCGAACTGCCCTTGCGGTCCGGGGAGCCCTACCTGGACGACCCCGGCATCGCGGCCCAGCGCGACCGGCTGGCGGACACGGGCCTGCTTCTGGCCGACGAGGACGGAGAACGCTGGTACGCGGCCAGAAAGCGCCCCCACCGGGACGTGAACCTGCGCGGCGCGGGCGGCCGGTTCCGCATCGAGGCCGCCGGACGGACCCTGGGCGAGATCGACGAGCACCGGGCCTGGCGCGAGACCCATCCGGGCGCGATCTACCTGCACCGGGGCCGGACCTTCGAGGTCGAAAGACTGGACATCCCGGACCGCACGGTCACCGCCGCCCCCCGCCAGGCGGACTACTACACCAAGGCCCGGGGGCATAAATCCACGGAGATACTGGAGGTCACGGAGCAGGCCGCGGCCTTCGGGGCCAGGGTCTTTCGCGGCCGGCTCCGGGTCACGGAGTGGATCACCGGCTACGAGCGCCGCCGGGTGCGCGGGGGCGCGCTTCTGGGCATCGTGCCGCTGGACCTGCCGCCGTTGACCTTCGAGACCGACGGCTTCTGGTTCGCCATCCCCAGGGGCGCGCAGGAGGAGATGGATGCCCGGCTTTTCCATTTCATGGGCGCGATCCACGCCATGGAGCACGCGCTTATCGGCATCCTGCCCTTACTTGTGCTCACGGACCGAAACGACCTGGGCGGCATCTCCACGCCGCTGCACGAGCAGGTGGGCCGGGCCGCGGTGTTCGTCTACGACGGCATCCCCGGCGGCATGGGCCTGACCCGGCTGGCCTTCGACCGGGCCGCCGAGGCCCTGTCCCGGACCCTGGCGGCCATCGCCTCCTGCCCCTGCGAGACCGGATGCCCGTCCTGCGTGCATTCGCCCAAGTGCGGCTCGGGCAACCGGCCCATCGACAAGGCCGCCGCAAAATACCTCCTTACGCTTCTGACCTCCCGCGACCCCGAACCCGTACCGCCCGAGCCCACGCTCCGGCCCCAGGAACAGGGACCGGCCCGGCCACAGGAGTCCGACATGAACCGCAACGCCCCTTCGCCCACACCGAAATCCGATGCCTCCCGGGTCGAGATCGCCGCCTCCCCGGCCGCGTCCTCATCCGCCTCCTTTCCTCCCGGAACGTCCGGCCCTTCCCCGTCGGCCCCGGGCGGGGAGGCCGCCCGGCCCGAACCGCCCCGGCGTTACGGGGTGCTGGACGTGGAGACGCGGCGCTCGGCCGAGGAGGTCGGGGGCTGGGGAAATGCCCGGCGCATGGGGGTAAGCATCGCCGTGCTGTACGATTCGGGCCTGGACGACTTTTTGAGCTACCGCCAGGAGGACCTGCCGGAACTGGCCAGGGCCCTGTCCGTCCTGGATCTGGTGGTGGGCTTCAACATCAAGCGCTTCGACTACCAGGTGCTTGGCGGGGTGTGCGATTTCCCCTTCCGGGGACTGCCCACCCTGGACATTCTGGAAAAGGTCCACGAGCGCCTGGGTTACCGGCTGTCCCTGGACGGGCTGGCCTCGGCCACGCTTGCGGCCAGGAAATCCGCCTCCGGGCTCCAGGCCCTGGCCTGGTGGAAGGAGGGCCGGCTGGACCTCATCGAGGAATACTGCCGCAGGGACGTGGCGATCACCCGGGACCTGTACCTGTTCGGCCGGGAGCACAGCTATCTGCTTTTCACCAACAAGGCGGCCAAGACCGTGCGCCTGCCCGTGACATGGTAGGGCGAGACGGACGCGAAGCGCGACAACGTTTTCGAAGGAGGGTTCAGGGAGGAAACCCTTTTCAAGAGGTTTCCTCCCTGGCCGCCGGAGGCATCCCGCTCTATTCCGTGTCGTCGGAGGGCTCGCCGCCGTCCAGGGACCGCGTGTAGCGGCAGGATTTTTCCGGGCAGGCCAGGTGTTCGCCCTTGGCCTGGGTGCGTTTTTTGACCAGGATCTTGGAGCCGCACTTTGGGCAGGGCTCGGCCACGGGCCAGTCCCACACGGCATAGTCGCATTGGGGATAGCGGTCGCAGGAATAAAATATCTTGCCCCGCTTGGAACTTTTCTCCACCAGTTCCCCGCCGCAGCCCTCCCGGGGGCATGTGACCCCGGTGCGGAAGGGTTCGGCGTGCCTGCAGGCCGGATAGCCGGAGCAGGCCACGAACCGGCTGCCGGTGCGGGACTTCTTGAGCACAAGGTCCTTGCCGCACTCGGGGCATTTGCCCACCACCACGGGCTCGTCGGCCGGCCGGGCCACCAGTTCGATGCCGCCGTCCGGGGTGCGGACGAAGTTCGAGGTGTTCTTGCACTCGGGATAGCCGGAGCAGGCCAGAAACTCGCCCATGCGGCCGAACTTGATGACCATGGGTTTGCCGCATTTCTCGCACGCAAGTCCGGTTTCCTTGCCGGCCTTCACTGCGGCCATGTCCTCGGCGGCCTTTTCCAGGGCCGGATAGAATCCTCCGGTAAAATCCGTCAGCAGGGCCACCCAGTCCCGCTTGCCTTCGGCCACCTCGTCCAGGGCGGCCTCCATGCCGGCGGTAAATCCCACGTCCATGATGGCCGCGAAGTGGTCGGACAGGAGGTCGGACACGGTGGCCCCGAGCTCCGAGGGCACGAAGTGCTTTTCCTCCAGCCGGGCGTATTCGCGGTCGATCAGGGTGGAGATGATGGAGGCGTAGGTCGAGGGCCGGCCGATGCCCTTTTCCTCCAGTTCGCGCACCAGCGACGCCTCGGTGTAGCGCGGCGGCGGCTGGGTGAACTTCTGGTCGGTCTTGAGTTCCGCAAGCGTCAGGGGCTGGCCCTGGGCCAACGGCGGCAGGGTCTTGGCCTCGTCCCCGGCCTCCATGCCGTAGACCTTGAGGTAGCCGGGAAAGATGAGCCGCTGCCCCTTGGCCTTGAAAACGGCCCTTCCGGCCGCGATCTCGGCCGAGGTGTCCCAGAACCGGGCCTCGGCCATCTGCGAGGCCAGGAAGCGTTCCCAGATGAGCTTGTAGAGGGAGAACTGCTCCCTGGGCAAAAAGGCCCGCACGTCCTGCGGGGTGACGGCCGGGTCCACGGGCCGGATGGCCTCGTGGGCGTCCTGGGCCGAGGCCTTGGTCTTGAAGTAGCGCGGTTTGGCCGGATAGTATTCCGGCCCCAGCGTGTCCACGATGAAATCTTTGGCGGCCTGCCGGGCCTCGTCGGCGATGCGCACGGAGTCGGTGCGCATGTAGGTGATAAGGGCCACGGTGCCGCGTTCGCCCAGGTCCACGCCCTCGTAGAGGCGCTGGGCCGCGCCCATGGTGCGCTTGGCCGAAAAGCCCAGGCGCTGGTTGGCGGCCTGCTGCAGGGTGGAGGTGATATAGGGCGGCGGCGGGGACTTGCCGCGCTCCTTCTCGGCCACGGCGGCCACGGCGAAGGGGCTTTTCAGGATCTCCTCGCGCAGGGCCGAGGCGGTCTCGGCGTCGCCGATGACCGGCTTTTTCCCCCCGACCTTGGCCAGTTCGGCCTCGAAGACCGGGGGTTCGGCGGCGGCCAGGAGGGCCTTGAAAACCCAGTATTCCTCGGGAACGAAGGCCTGGCGCTCCCTTTCCCGGTCGACCACGAGTTTCAAGGCCACGGACTGCACCCGCCCGGCGGAGATGCCCCGTTTGACCTTCTTCCACAAAAGGGGCGAGACCTTGTAGCCCACCAGCCGGTCCAGGATGCGCCGGGCCTGCTGGGACAAAAAGAGCTTCTCGTCGATCTCGCGGGGGTGGGAGAGGGCCTCGCGCACGGCCTTGGCCGTGATCTCGTTGAAAAAGATGCGGTGGATGGGCCTGTCCGCGTCCTTGAGCAGTTCGGCCACGTGCCAGGCGATGGCCTCGCCCTCGCGGTCAGGGTCCGGGGCCAGGTAGACGCGCGCCGCCTTGGCCGCGGCCTCGCGCAGCTTGGCCACGACCTTCTGTTTGCCCTGGATGATCTGGTATTTGGGGGCGAAGTTTTTTTTCTCGTCCACGCCCAGGCTGCTCGTGGGCAGGTCGCGGACGTGACCGACCGAGGCCTCCACGGCATAGGCGTTGCCGAGGAATTTCCTGATGGTTTTAACCTTGGCCGGTGATTCGACGATGATCAGCTCTTTTGCCATGGCAGGCGTGCTATAGCCATCCCCTTGCCCGCTGGCAAGGCCAAAGCGCCCGCGTCATGGTTTTGTCTCATTCCCGGGAGGGGGGTTTGGACTCCTGTTCGGCGCGAGCCTTCTCCTGGTGGCGCAGCCTGGCCTCCCAGACCAGGGTCCCGACCCGCCGCCCCAGATCGGCCCGCCGGGCCTTGACCAGGGCGTCGGCCGCCTCCCGGTTGCCCTGGGCCAGAAGCAGCCCGGCGGACTCCAGGTCGCGCAGGTGTTTCTCGCATTCCCCGACCAGGGCCGACAGGTCGAGATCGCACAATTCCAGGGGCACGCGCACGGATCGCACCTTCTTGGCCATGTCCGTTCCTCCGTGTCCGCAATCGTAATACGAAACCCGGCCCATCCGTCAACACCCCTCGCCCGCGACACCTTCGGGTTGCCCCGCGCCGGCCCGCAATTCATTTCAGCCAAGGCCGCCGCGTCGCCTCAACCGGTTTTTTTCTTGAGCGCTGTGCAAAGGTCGGGTACGGTGCGGACGGCGTTGCAAAGGGGGAGGATGGCAGGCGTTTTGCAAGAAGGTCCGAGGGAGGAACCATGCCGCTCACCAAAGGCGACAAGCTGATCATCATCGGCGCGGTGGTCCTGGCCTTGACGGTGGTGGCGGGCCTGGCCGCCTGGCGCAAGCCCCATCTCTTCAGCGGGAAGAAGCCCGCGCCGGAAATGACCCAGCGCGACTTCACCGCCGCTCCCAAGGCGCCGTCCCCGCCGCAGTCCGCCCAGGCCGTCGCGCCGAAACCCGCGGCGCCCGCGACCCCGCCTCATGCGGCGGAAGCCACGCCACCCGCCCCGACGTCTCCGCGGACTTCCGACATCCCGGCCGCCCCTCCCGTCGCGCCCGCGTCCCCCGAGGCCCTGACCACGCCCGCAGTGGCCTCCCCGGCCGTCGAGCCATCCGCCGCGCCCACTCCTTCCCCGGCTCCGCAGGCCCCGGTATCCCCCGAAGCCGTGGTCAACCATCCCCTTTTCGCCGGCGACGAGGCCCTGGACACGATGTTTTCGGAGATGGGCGAAGAGGCGGCCAAGATGCGGGAAAAGACGGCCAAGGGCCCGAAAACGCCGGCCAAGGAGCCCGAAGCCGCGCCCAAGCCCGCCTTGGAGCCTGTGGAGACCAAGGCCGAGGCCCTGGACATCCCGGAAAAGCCCGCCCCTCTGGCCAGCAAAAAACCGGTCAAGGACAAGCCCGCCAAGACCGTCCCGTCCGCCCCGGCCCGGGGCGCCGTGGTGGCCGTCTCGGCATCGGACAAACCCGGCGAGTACGTACTCACCGTGACCACCTCCACGCCCGCCGGCGAGGTGACCCGGACCTACATGGACAACCCGCCGCGCCTGGTCATCGATCTGGCCGGCCGCTGGACCTACACCGGCCCCTTGTCCCTGTCCGGAAAGAGTCCCCTGATCACGCTCGTACGGGTGGGCAAACATCCGGACCGGTTGCGGCTGGTCCTGGACCTGGCCCCGGAGGCCACCGCCCGGTTGCGCGAGGCCCCCATCGTGGACCGGACCCCGAACGGCGTGAGCATCCGGCTGCCCAAATGATCCGCTACGGATTGCACATCATGACAACGCCCCCACAACACCACAGCGACAACACGACAACGATGCGCGCACCCCGCTCATGTGCCAAACACGCCGCCCGAGGACGCGGCCGGGCGGACTGAGGACGAGGACGGCACTCCGTGAAACGCCTTCTGCGACGTCTGCCACGGATCCTGCTCTGGCTGCTCGTGGCCGCGGCCTGCCTGGAACTCGCCAGTTTCGCCGCGATCACCGCCCTCAACGTCCTGCTCTACGACAACACGCGCGAGGGCCCCAGGGCGGTCTACGATCCCTATGCCCTGTTTCTGCAGGCCAACGGGACGTGGCCCACGGCCGGCATCGCCTCGGCCGAGAAGCCCGAGGACGACCGGTTCGTATGGTTTTTCGGGGGCTCCACCATGCGCGCCAGCACCGCGCCCTATGACAAGTCCATTCCCAGCTTCGTCGCCTTTGCCCTCAATGCCGCGCCCGGCCCCGTGCGGTACACCTGCTTCAATTTCGGCATCAACTCCTTCAATTCCATCCTGGAGACCAAATACCTCCAGAAGCAGGTCATCGAGTTTCCCCTGCCCCCCCATCTGGTGGTGTTCTACGACGGGGCCAACGACGCCAACTACTTCGCCCTGTACAAAACCCCTTACGGGCACGAGGGCATGGACCGGGTCCAGGGGCTTCTCGAAAGCTACTTCAAGACGCCCATCGGCATTCTCAAGCCCCTGTGCGCGGCATGGTACGCCTCGTTCACCCGGGAACTCATGGCCAAGCTGACCTACGCCCTGACGCCTCTCGACCCCGACTCCCCCACGCTTCGGGACTATGTCGCGCTGACGGTCAAACGCTACGACCACGTGGCCCGGCTGACCGCCGCCTATGGCGCCTCCTTTGTCCTGTTCCTGCAACCCGTGTACTGGGCCGAGGAATGCCCGGACATGGACCCGGCCGTGCGCCGGGAAGAAGAGCGGACCATTCTCGGCCGGCGCAGCCTCCCCCACGTGCGCCAGAATTTCATGATCATCTATGCCGCCCTGGAAAAGGCCCTGGCGGCAAAGCCCTATTTCGTGACCCTGCGAAACGCCTTGTGCTCCCGGACCGCCCCGGCGTACACTGCCGACGGCGTACACCAGACGGATGCCGGCCGGGAGGGCGTGGCCCAGGCCATGCTGCCCTGGCTCAGACAGCGTCTGGAACCGGATCGCGCCCGCGCGGTATGCACGAACTGATGCCCCCATGAGACAGTTCCCCGATCTCCACAGCCCGCAGCAACGGACAACAGGGAGAATGCCATGAAACGCCTTTTCGCGGTATTTTTTTGCGCCTTGTGCGTGATGATCGCGGCCCCGGCCCCGGCCCTCCAGGAGCGTTCCCTGGACGACGCCCAGGCCCCGGAAAAGCCGGTCACCCCGGCGGCCC
>JBMONM010000279.1:0-3183 GCA_049324675.1 Thermodesulfobacteriota bacterium | reverse complement strand
CCCCCGGCCGGGGGGGACGCGGGGGGGCGGGGGCCCCGCCCCCCCCCCCCACCCCTCCACCGCCAGGGGGCAGCGCCCCCTGGACCCGGCACATGCTTCGCATTGCCTCCACACAAGAGAAGTGGTTTAAGGATGGGTGCGGGGCCGCGTTGGCGCGACCCGGAGAGGCCCGCCATGCCAGATGCGTTTCGCCGGATCGGTGGTGATGACGCGGTCCGGTCCCTTCCGTTTCTGACCGTTCCCGAGGTCTACGCGGCGCTTCGCGGTTCTCCACTCGGACTGACGAACGCCGAGGCCGCCTCGCGCCTGCGTGTCCATGGGCCGAATACCCTGCGCAAAACGCCGGGACGGCCGCTTCTTTTCAGGCTCGCGGCAACCTTCACCCATCTTATGGCCCTGCTTTTGTGGGCCGGCGGGGCCATCGCCTTTGTTGCCGGAATGCCGCAACTGGGCGTGGCCGTGTGGCTGGTCAACGTCATCAACGGATTTTTCAGTTTCTGGCAGGAATTCAAGGCCGAAAAGGCCCTGGCCGCCTTGCGGCGGATGCTCCCGGTCCAGGCCCTGGTCCTGCGCGGGGGCCGGGAGGTGCTGTGCCCGGCCGAGGAACTGGTCCCCGGGGACATGCTCGTCCTGGCCGAGGGCGGCCGCGTCTGCGCCGACGCCAGACTCGTGGAGGCGGCCGATCTTCGGGTGGACCAGTCCACCCTGACCGGGGAGTCCCATCCGGTGCGCAAGCAGGCGGAACCCCTGGTCGCGAGGAAGCGCGTCCCCGCGAAAGAGCACAACGTCGTGTTCACCGGGACGTCGATCACCTCGGGCAACGGGCGCGCCGTGGTCTTCGCCACGGGCATGGGGACCGAATTCGGACGTATCGCCCAACTGACCCAAAGCCTGGGCAAGGAACAAAGCCCCCTGCAAAAGGAAATCGCCGTGGTCACCAGGGGCATCAGTCTGGTGGCCGTGGGCGCCGGACTCCTTTTTTACCTGCTGGCCCTGTTTCTCGCCCACATGGGGCCGACCGAAAGCTTTATTTTCGCCCTGGGCATGATCGTGGCCTTCGTCCCGGAGGGACTTCTGCCCACGGTCACCCTGGCCCTGGCCATGGGCATACAGCGCATGGCCGGGCGCAACGCCATGGTCAAGCGCCTGTCCGCCGTCGAGACCCTCGGATGCACGACGGTCATCTGCACGGACAAGACCGGGACCCTGACCAAAAACGAGATGAGCGTCAAAGAGGTGTGGTTCCCCGGCAGGACGCTCCTGGTGACCGGCACGGGCTATGCCCCGGCGGGGGAGATCCTGGAAAACGGCGCCCCGGTTTCGGCCGGAAGCGATACGGACCTTGCGGACCTGCTCGTCACCTTCGGGCTGTGCAACAACGCCCGATTGTCCCCCGCGCCGGACGCCGCGGGGCAGTATTCCGTTCTGGGCGATCCCATGGAGGCCTCCCTGCTCGCCCTGGCGGGCAAGGCCGGAGTGGATCTGGAATCCGAAGACCGGGCGGCCCCGCGAGTGTACGAGCTGCCCTTCGATCCCCACCTGCGGCGGATGTGCGTCTGCCGCGCTTTTCAGGGATCGATGCTTCTTTTGGTCAAGGGCGCGCCGGCCGAGGTCGCCGGAATCTGCACCGGCCTGCGCCGAAACGGCCGGGACGGCCCCATGACCGACGCCGCGCGGCGGGACATCGAGGCCGCCGCCACGGAAATGGCCCGGCGCGGTCTTCGGGTGCTGGCGGCCGCACGCGGGACACGGGCGGACGCAGGCCGGAAACCGACCTGGAAAAGCCTGGAGAGCGGGCTGGTCTTTCTCGGCCTGGCGGCCATCTCCGATCCCCCCAGGCCCGAGGTCCCGGGGGCCATCGCCACCTGCCGGCGGGCCGGCATCAGGACGGTCATGATCACCGGCGACTACGGCCCGACGGCCGAGAGCATCGCCCGGGAGATCGGGCTCGTGGGCCACGGCCCGGTGTCCGTCCTGACCGGGGACGCGGCGGATGCCGAAAGCGATGCCGCGCTCGCGGAGATCCTTCGCGGCGAGGTCATCTTCGCCCGGGCCACGCCGGAATGCAAACTGCGTGTGGTGCGCCTGCTGCAGGGGCAGGGACATGTGGTGGCCGTGACCGGCGACGGGGTCAACGACGCCCCGGCCCTGAAAAAGGCCGACATCGGGGTGGCCATGGGTCTGTCGGGAACCGACGTGGCCAAGGAGGCCGCGGACATGATCCTCGCCGACGACAACTTCGCCTCCATCGTAAACGCCATCGAGGAGGGCCGCGCGGTCTATGCCAACATCAAGAAATTCACCGGCTACATCTTCACCAGCAACATGCCCGAGGCCATCCCCTTCATCCTCCACGCCATGAGCGGGGGCAGGATCCCCCTGGCCCTCACCGTGATGCAGATCCTCGCCGTGGACCTGGGCACGGATATCGTTCCCGCCCTGGCCCTGGGCGTGGAGCCGCCCGAGCCGGACATCATGGACAGGCCCCCCCGCGATCTCAAGGAGCATGTCATCACCTGGAGGCTTCTCGCCAAATCCTATCTGTTTCTCGGCGTGTGCCAGGGCTTTGCGGCCATGGCCGCGTTCTATTTCCAGTTCTGGACCAACGGCCATGCCTGGCAATGGCTGGACCTGCCGGCCTCCGGAACCCTGTATCAGACGGCGACGGCCATGACCCTGGCCTGCATCGTGACCACGCAGATCGGCAATCTCCTCACCCAGCGGTCCGATCGGCTTTCGATCCTTCGCGTCGGGCTAGGCGCCAACAGGATGGTCTGGATCGGCGTGGCCACCGAGCTTGTCCTGGTCTCGCTCATCATCTACCTGCCCGGGCTGCGGACGGTTTTCGGCGTATCCCCCTTTCCCCTGGCCAACTGGCTTTTTCTTTTCGCCTGGGCCCCGCTTCTGCTTGTGGTGGACGAGGTGCGCAAGGCCCTGGCGCGCGGGTGGGACCGGGGCCTCCCCTTGCCGGATGCCCGGCCGGGAGGCTAGGATGGAATCCGCCGGACCCGCAACGCCTCAAACGGCACGGGCCGGGATTTGGGCAAGGAGAAGGGGAGTGACGGGCACGAAGTCGGGCAGCTATGACGTGATCATCGTCGGCGCGGGGCCGGCCGGTCTTTTTTGCGCCTACTGGCTGGCCGAACACACGGACCTGGGCATCCTGCTTCTGGACAAGGGCCG
>JBMONM010000278.1:0-3217 GCA_049324675.1 Thermodesulfobacteriota bacterium | reverse complement strand
GGCAGACCGCGCGTCTCGCAGGGCAGAATCGGCTCCACGGCCACCCGCTGACCCGCCGAAAAGCCCGAGCCGGCCGGGGCGTCCTCGACCACGGCCAATATCTCGTGGCCCAGAACCGAGGGCATGGAGGCGTAGGGTTCGAGCAGGACCGATTCGTGGCCCTTCAAAAGGCCCAGGTCCGAGCCGCAGATGCCGCACATCAGGGTCTTGAGCCGGACCCATCCGGCGGGCGGGTCGAAGGGGACGTCGGCCAGGCGCAGCGGCGAGACGCGGGGGAAGAACCGGCGGCGGTCCAGCCGCGCGGCCAGGGCGCTCGCCAGATAGCGGGGGATGCTTTTCTCGTAGACCAGGGCGTTCATTGCGGGCGTTTTCCTTGGGCCGGCGGACACGGCCAGGGCGCGAAGTCCTTGAAGGGAGCCCGGGGGTGGTGTAGGATGGCGTGTACGGCGACAACCGGCCCCGGGACGGCGCGATGTTCCCTGCGGCCGAGGTATACGGAAAGCCGGCCCTGGCGACAAGCGCCCGCACACGGCATATTTCCCAAGGAGAATCCCATGCTGATCAAGGACTGGATGACCAAGGAGCCGGTCGTGGCCAAGGCCGGCACGTCCATCATGAAGGCCGCCAAGCTCATGAAGGAGAACAAGATCCGCCGCCTGCCCGTGGTGGACGACGACGGCCGGCTGGTGGGCATGGTCTCGGACCGGGACATCAAGGAGGCCTCGCCGTCCAAGGCCACCACCCTGGACATGCACGAGCTCTACTACCTGCTCTCCGAGATCAAGGTCGCGGACATCATGACCAAAAAGCCCCTGGCCATCACCCCGGACGAACCCGTGGAAAAGGCCGCCGTGATCATGATGCGCAACCGCATCGGCGGGCTGCCCGTGGTGAACGCCGAAAGCAAGGTCGTGGGCATCATCACCGACAGCGACGTGTTCAAGGTGTTGATCAGCATCACCGGCGTGCTGACCGGCGGCGTGCAGCTGGCCTTCGGCCTGCCCAACGCCGAGGGCGGCCTCAAGCCCGTGCTCGACGACCTCAAGGCCCGGGGCTGCCGCATCATGTCCATCCTGACCTCCTACCCCCCGGCCGAACAGGACAAACGCCACGTCTACATCCGCATCCAGGACATGGACGACGCCGCGCTTGGGGCCCTGGTGGACATGCTGAAAGGCAGGTACGAGCTTCTGTATTGGGCCAGGGACAACGTATAGGGGGCCGGACATGAAGGTCATCGACTATCGGGACGTCGCGCCCACGGATTTTCCGGCCCCGGCTGTGGGGACCACCGGCCGGGTTGTCCTGGGCAAGGCCGACGGCGCGGCCAACTACTGCATGCGGGTGATCGAATTCGGACCCGGCGGGGAGACCTCGCGGCACAGCCACCCCTGGGAGCACGAACAGTTCGTGCACGCGGGCACGGGACAGGTGTTCATCGAGGACCGGTGGCACGACGTGAAGCCGGGAAGCGTGGTGTTTATCCCCTCCGGGGTCACCCATCAGATCCGAAACACCGGGAAGACGCCCCTGACGGTGGTCTGCTCGGTGCCGCCGTTCGCGCCGGAGCTGTTGTAGGGCCGGGTCAGGGGGCCTTCATGGCTCCCAGCCACTGGACCCAGATCTTCCGGGAGCGGGGGCCGTCGAATTCGCAGAAAAAAACCCCCTGCCAGGTCCCGAGTTGCAGCTTCCCCCCGCTGA
Organism: Thermodesulfobacteriota bacterium; assembly: GCA_049324675.1. Taxonomy (GTDB): domain Bacteria; phylum Desulfobacterota; class Desulfovibrionia; order Desulfovibrionales; family Desulfovibrionaceae; genus Desulfolutivibrio. The sequence goes on along the minus strand of JBMONM010000278.1, from coordinate 1,516 downwards.
CGATCAGGCTCAGACAGGGGCCGACCAGGCTGGTCTTGATGTGCGCGTCGCTGTTGCCCTCGGCGTGCCGGTAGGGCCCGCTCCGGGGAACGAGCGTGCGCAGGGCGGCCAGCATGTCCGCCACCACGCTCTCGTCCGCGTTCTCGTTGACGGTCAGGCAGGCCGAGGTGTGCGGGCAGTGCACCACCAGCACGCCCTCGTCGAGGCCATGGTCGGACACCAGCTCCTGCAAAAGCCGGGTGATCGAAATCATCTCCTCCCGACTGCCCGTCCGGATGGTCAGGATATCCACGGCCTCCTCCTTGCGCGGCCCGCGTCTCCTATTGGCCCGGAGCCATGTCCGGGCCGGGCGTCTCGGGCGGCAACTGCAGCCTGGTCAGCGCCTCCGACAGGGTGGCGGCCTTCTTGGCCGAAACCCCGGTCAGGATCTCCCCGGCCTGCCGGCCCTTCATCCCGGCCAAAATCTTGACGGCGATGCGTTCGTCCAGGGTCTCCAGGACCTCGGCGGCCTGCTTCGGCTTCATGTTGGTGTACACGTCGATGAGGTGCCTTAGTTTCTCATCCTTGGTTTTCTGGGCCTGGTCAAGCATGGTCTTGAGGTTGGCCTCGAGAGCCGCCAGTTCCTTGACCCGCTGGTCAAGCTTGGCCTCCAGTTCGGCAATGGCCTGTTCGCGGCGGTCGAGATCCTCCTTGCGCGTGTTCAGCTCCTGCCAGTCCAGGACCCCGGGAGGGCCGGACGGCTTCTCGGCCGGGGCCGGGGCCTCGGCCGGCGCGGGCTTGGGCTCGGCCGGCTTCGGGGACTGGGCCAGGGCCTTCGGCGTGGCCATGACCGCCGCCACCACCGTATGGCCATCCTGCCTGGCCGCCTCCGGAACCAGGGCGTCGATGCCCAGAAACAGCAGCACGCCGAGTTTGACGGCGGCCAGAAAAACCAGGGCCGTCAGCACCTTCGATAGCCTGGGAAGCGGCCTCCGCCCACGGGATTCCCCGCGCGCGCGCCTAGCCGAGCCGGACATCCCGTCCGTCCTCATGTCCGCCCTCATGCCCGCCCTCATGCCGGATGACTGCCATTTCGTCATGCTGCTTCTGCTCCTTAAGCCCCTGTTCCCGGGCGTACCGCACGGCCTGCTTGGACTTGAGCTTCTCCAGGAGCTTGCGCTCCGTGGACCGCGCGATCACCACTCCCCTGCGCCGGGAAACCTCCTCGGCGGCCCGCCGCAGCGCGGCCTCGGCCACGGCCGTATCCTGTTCCAGACGTCGGCCGTACGCCCGCCACAGCCAGATGTCCGCCACCGTCACATCCTTTTTGTCTTCCAACGCCCGCATATGGGCGGCCATGGACTCGCGCAGCGCCCGCACGGCCTTTTCCCGGACAAGATGCTCCGCCAGGGCCCTGGCCAGTTCCATCTTGGCCTGCTCTTCACGCTGGACCCGGTAGTCCAGGACCTTTTCCAGTCCGAATCGAAACATGGGCGCTGTCCGGTTGTCGGCGGGCCGTCCCGGTATGGGACGGCCC
>JBMONM010000277.1:0-3218 GCA_049324675.1 Thermodesulfobacteriota bacterium | reverse complement strand
CCCCCTGGCCGCCGGAGGCCTCGTTCAGGCTATTTCTTGGCCCCGAACACCTGGGCGGGCCGTGTGGTGTCGCCGCCGGAGCCTGGAAACACGGGATATTTGTAGGCCGGCTTGCCCGACTCGAAAAGCTCATGGGCTCCTTCCATGAATTCCACGTAGCGTTTTTTGCATTCGTAGAATCCGTGCCACCAGGCGTAGTCCGGGGCCATCATGGCCGTGCCCATGCGCGCCCGGCGACCCTCGTGGTGCCACAGTTCATAGTATTCCCATTCCAGCTTCTCGTTGAAGAACGGTTTTTCGTCCAAAAGCTTCTTGGCGTACAGTTCGTCCAGGACCTTCTTGGCCGGGGCGAAGTAGAGTTCGTTGTAGTTCTTCACCGCCGCGTCCAGGTTCGCGTAGTGGGATTCGGTCCAGGTCGCGCCGTGGCACTGGTTGCACACGGCCTGCATCTTCTTTCGCTCCACCTCCCAGTTGGTCTTGGCCGGGAAGGCCGCGAAGTCCTGGGGCCGCACGGTCAGCGGGGCCTGGGTTTCCCAGGACAGGCGTTCGGTCACGTCGTGGGTGCCGATCACCTCGCCCGCCCCGGACATGTGGCAGGAGGCGCAGGTCGGGCCGCGGTAGTCCACGCCGGGGGTCCACATGCCGGGGGCCGCGGTCCAGTTGTAGGTGTCGCCGAAGGCGAAGTAGATGTCGCCGTGCTTGGACTCGGTGTAGATCTCGATCTGGGGATGGTCCGGCCCCAGGTGGCACTGGCCGCAGGCCTCGGGCTTGCGGGCGTCCATAACCGAGAAGCGGTGCCTGGTGTGGCAACTGGTGCAACTGCCCAGGCTGCCGTCCAGGTTGACCCGGCCGACGCCGGTGTTGGGCCACACGCTCGGGGGCATTTCGCCCTCGTCGTCGACCTTGAGCACGGTGCCGTGGCACTTGAAACAGCCGGCCGTGCGTTCGGCCTCGTTGTTCAAGCCCTGGTTCAGCCAGGGGTCGATCTTCCACATGATCTCCACGGTATTGGCATGCTTGCTGCCGGAATACTGCTTGACCTCGTCGGGGTGGCAGCGGGAGCAGTCCTTGGGGGTGACCACGGCGGCGATGGTGGCCCGGTATTCGGCCGTGCCCCATTTGTTGTCCGAGCGCTCGTACTGCTTGAAATGCTTTTTGCTCACGTCCGGGTCCGTGTCCTTGGCCTGGTGACAGTCCAGACAGGTGATGTTGGCCGAGGCGTGGCGGCTCATGGCCCAGTCCGTGAAGATGCCGGGAGACTCGGCCTTGTGGCATTCGATGCAGGCCTGGGCCTGTTTGGACATGCCGCGTTCCAGGCGGAACTCCTTTTCCTTGCCGAAATTGGCCTCGACCGCGGCCTGGCCGGCCTGGGGCGTGGCCTTGTCATTCTGGGCCGAGGCCAGAAGCGACAGGGACAGCGCCAGCACGGCCGCGCCAAGGACGAACACTCCCGATCCGGCGATTTTTTTCATGATGCCTTCCCCCCATGTTTTCCGGGCGATCCGTTCCCCGGTTTCCCACTCACAGTCGGCCATCCCCGTCGGCATAGCCGTAGTAGGGCCGCATGACGTGCACCAGGTCCTGGTGGCAGTCGGTGCATTTCTTCTCATACCCGGGCATGGGCTCCAGGACGGCCCGGTGGGCCAGCATGGCCCCGCGCTTGTACGGCAGGTACAGCAGGTTGCGGTGGCACTTCAGGCACTGGTCGTTCTTGATGCTCTCCCTGGCCCGGGCGGCCATTTTGGCCCGGTCGTAGACCTTGGTCTGGTCCTCGGCGAAGTGGGCGTAGACGTCCTTGGCCCCGTGCAGGGTCTTGGTGAAGAAGAAGTCGAAGGTGTCGTGGGGCGCGGGCAGGTGACAGTCCATACAGTCGGCCACCACGCCCTTGGTGTTGTTGACGTGGGAGGCCGTGCGCCAGTCGTTGTAGGCCGCCTCGATCTCGTGGCACGAGGAGCAGAACTCCGGGGTGGAGGTCCGGACCATGGTGTAATAGGTCATGCTGAACAGCGGAAAGGCGAGGACCACGCCGAGCACAATCAGCGTCGCCGGCCAGACGAACCGTTTCATGCCAGCCTCCCCGGGAAAAGGGTTCGACGATGCTCCCTTTTTATCCGGATTGAGCGGCGGGGGAAGGGAAAACGACATCCCCCCGTTTTGGCACAAAGCGGCACACGAGTTCGGCCAGAAGCGGCAACTGGTCCTGCTCCCTGGTGTTATGACGGAACACGGCCTCGGCCAGGTACAGGGGATAGGCCTCGGGGGCGAAGGCCCGGTGGCGGGCGAACCAGGCGTCGGCCAGGGTCTTGAAGGGCCAGGCGTCGAGATGCACCGCGTCCCGGCAGGGGTCGGCGAGATATATCTCCCGGCCCCGGCGGCAACAGGAGAAGACCAGGGCGTCGTAATGCCGGGTGCGGTCGGTGTAGACCATGGCCCCCCAGACCTTCTTGCGCACCGGCGAGGCCAGGGTTTCCCGGGCCGTGAGGCCGTGGGCCAGACGCATGGTCACCCGGTCGCCGTGGAGCCTGGCCAGGGAGAAGACGTAGGAGCGGCAGCCGCCGCATAAAGCCTGGAGCCCCTCGGCGGCCAGATTGGGGCAGAAGCCGATCAGCCCGCCGCGTCCGTCCAGGATGGGCAGGGCGTCCAGGCAGTCGCACAGGAGGGCCAGGCGCACGGCGGCATAGGCCTTGTGCGCGGTGTCGTACTTGATCCCCAATGCGTCGGCCGCATCCTTGACAGACAGGTCGTCCGCGAAATGCCCGAGCAGACGCAGCCAGGAGACCGGGGCCAGGCGGCAACGGTCGATGAACCGGCCGGTGTAACGGGTGAAGGTGTAGCCGCACGCGGCACAGCGCCGGCGGCCGTCGCGAAGCCGGTAATACCTCGCGGCATGGCAGCGCGGGCAACGGTCCCCGGCCCGGGCGCACAGGGCGTCGAGGGTGCCGGCGGCGAGATCGCGATCACGAAGGGTTTTCGCGTCGAGGGATGACAGGGGCGCTGGCCTCTTCATCAGTATGGATTCCTCCGGAGGCCAAAGGGCTTCGCCCTTTGGAATCCCCCAGCGGGTTTCCCGCGTTGTGCGGCATGGTTCGCGCGAAACCCGCTGGCGCGGTTTCTTTGGATCCTACCACGTGTCCCGGTTTCCGCCAAGGGCGCGGGACGATGAGCGAGGGCGTCGCTCCCAGGCTATGTGCCCCGGCGGCGGGGGGGGGGGGAGACTG
>JBMONM010000276.1:5568-27282 GCA_049324675.1 Thermodesulfobacteriota bacterium | reverse complement strand
TCCCCACAGGGACCGGGGAGCCCGCATCCCCGGCCGTCTTCGGAGCCCGGCCGGACCGGCCCAGGACCACCCCCGCGGCGATGACCGCGCAGGCCAGGAGCTGGCCCGGGGTCAGGGCGTCCCCGCGAAAGGCCACGCCCGCGGCCAAGGCCGCCGGGGGCACCAGGTTGATGGCCATGGCCGCCCGGCCGGCGGGCATGCGGGCCATGGCCATGTTGTAGAGCCCGAAGGCCCCCACCGTGACCCCCAGTCCCAGGTAGGCGGCCGAGGCGAAGGCCCCGGCGTCGGCCGCAAGCCACATGTCGGCCGGGGCGGCCAGGGCCGCCGGCAGGAAGAAGACCGCGCCGGCCAGGCATTGCAGGGCCGTCAGCCGCCAGGGATCGTGGCGGGGGCTTAAGTGCTTGACCACCAGCATGTAGCCGGCGGCGCAGGCCATGGCCGCAAGCTCCAGGATGTTGCCCAGGACCGGGTTCGGGGCCTCGTCCTCCACCCCGGCCCCAAAGGACAGTCCGACCACCCCGGCCAGGCACAGGGCCAGCCCGAGCGCGGCCCGGGCCGTGAGCGGTTCGGCGAAAAACACCCTGGCCCCGGCCGCGACCAGGAGCGGCACCAGCGAGGAGATGACCCCGGCCTGGGAGGCCGTGGTCAGGGTCAGGGCGTTGGCCTCGAAGAGGAAATACAGGCAGGGCTGCAGCAGGCACAGAAGGGCCAGCCATTTGCCGTCCCCGGGCAGGGGCCGGCTTTTGCCCATGGCCGGCCGGAAGCAGAAAAACACCGCCGAGGCCAGGACCATGCGCACAAACACCAGGGCCAGGGGCGAAAAGGCGGTCAGGGCCTGTTTGGCGGCCACGAAGCTGGTGCCCCACAGGACCACGGCCCCGCCCAGGCACACGACCGGAACAACGGACACGTCACGACCCACCGGAAAAACCTCCTTCGGCATGGGAATCCGGCGCGGCCGCCATGCCGCCTGCTGGCCGCGCCGGGCCGTCACATAGCCCGGGCGGTGAAGCGGCGTATGGCAGGAAATTGCCGTGTCGGGTTTTTTTCTGGGGAAAGGGGTCGGAGCTATCCGGCCTGATACTGGTTGGGGGTGGCCCCGGTGTGCTCCCGGAAGACCCGGGTGAAGTGGCTCTGGTCGGAAAAGCCGGTTTCCAGGGCGGTGTCGGCGATGGACCGGCCCTGGGACAACAGCCGCTTGGCCATCTCCACCCGGAGCTGGGTGCGGTAGGCGTGCGGCGGCAGGCCGTAGGCCTCGCGGAACAGGCGCAGGGTGTGGTAGCGGCCGCGGCCCGCGGCCCGGGCCAGATCGTCCAGGGTCAGCCCGGCCGCCGGGTCGGCCTCCAGAAGCTCCCGCACCGCCGTGGCCGGCGCGTTTTCCCCGCCGGCCGGATCGGGCGCGATCCCGGCGAACCGGGAGAGAAGCGCCCCCAGGGCGGAAAAAAGCAGGCTCTCTTTCTCCAGGGCCTCGGCCCCGGTCTCGGCGGCCAGATACAGGCGCGAAAAGGCCTCGTAGATGTCCGTGTCGCGCAGGACCGGACTGGCGAACCGGAAGCCCCCGGACCCCGGGGCGAAAATTTCCGCGCCCACGCGGTCGATCCAGGCCGGGGCCAGATAGGCCATGCGGTAGATCATGGCCGAGCCGGGGTCGGGGTTGCAGGCGTGGACCTCGCCGGGGTTGATGCACACCACGTCGCCCGGCGCGGTGCGCAGCACGCGGCCGTCCAGGTAAAAATCGCTCTCCCCGGATTCCACCAGCCCCACGCAATAGGCGGCGTGGGTGTGTCTGCGGAAGGCGTGGCCGCCGTAGCGGGAATAGCGGAGTTCGAAGCCCGGCAGGTCCGGGTCGCGATGGAAGGTGACGTGGGAATGCAGGGGGTTTCGGGCCATGGCGTTTTCAAAACACTACCCGTTTATGCTCCGCGATCAAGTGCCGCACCAGGGGGCCCGGGGGGAATGATTCCCCCCGGGCGGGGTTCGGGGCGGCAGCCCCGATGTCGCTTACTTCTTCCGTCGCTCGGCCAGCACTTCGGCGCTATGCTTGACGGTGATATCCATCTTCAGGTTGTCCGCGCCGCCGCGCAGTTGCATGACGCAGCCGGGGCAGTCGGTGATCAGCAGCGACGCGCCGGTGGCGGCCACGTTCTCGAGTTTTTTCCTGAGGATCTCGGCCGACAGTTCCGGGAACTTGAGCGAGAAGGTGCCGCCGAAGCCGCAGCACACGTCTTCCTCGTCGTAGGGGGCGTATTCGAGGCCGGCGGTCTTGAGCATGTCTCGCGGGGCCTCGGTGACGCCAAGGCCCCGGCACAGGTGGCAGGGGGCGTGCAGGGCGGTTTTGGTGGCCGGTCCGGCGAAATCCGAGGGTGCGAGCTTCAGGATGTCGCGGGCAAACGTGCTGAAGTCGATGACCTTGGCCGCGAAGCGTTCGGCGATCTTGGCGTATTCAGGATCGTCGGAAAGGAGGCGCGGATAGCCTTTTTTCAGGTGCGAGGCGCAGGAGGCGCACAGGGTCAGGACGTAGTCGCAGTTGCAGTCGTCGAAGGCCTTGATGTTTTGCAGGGCGACGTCACGCGCGGTCTTTTTCTCGCCCATCATCAGGGCGGGCAGGCCGCAGCAGGTCTGGTCCATGGGAAAGGCCAGATCGGCGTCCCTGCCGTGGAAGAGCGACACGGCGGCCTCGGCCTGTTCGGGGTAGACGAAGTCCTGGACGCATCCGGAGAACAGGGCGGCCTTGACGGTGGAGGTCTGCGGATGGGGTTTGACGGCCTTCCAGCGGTCGCGGAAGGGTTTGTCGGCGATGGCCGGCAGGGCCCTGAATTCCTGGTCCTTGGCGAAGAACATGGGCAGGTGCCGCAGGTACGGCGTGCCGCCGGTCAGGGGTTTTTGCACGAGGCTCGCGGTCCGGAGCATGCCGTGGAACACGGTCCGGTTGCGCATGGCCAGGGACAGGGCGGTATTCTGGAAGGGCCGGCCCTCTTCGGCCAGGATGCGGGCGTGGACCTCTTTTATGAGATAGGGCAGGTCGATGCCGGCCACGCAGGCGGCCTTGCAGGCCCCGCAGTTGAGACAGTTCTGGACCAGGTTCTTGGCCTTGTCCCGGCCGTGGTAGAAGTAGGTCAGGACCAGTCCCACGGCCCCGATGTAGATATGGCCGTAGGTGTGCCCGCCGACCTGGCGGTAGATGGGGCAGACGTTGGCGCAGGCCCCGCAGCGCACGCAGCGAAGGGCCTGGGAGAAGACCGGGTCGGCGGCCAGTCTGCGGCGGCCGTTGTCCAGAAAGACCACGTGCATGGATTTTTTGCCGTCCGGCGCGGCGGCGCAGGCGTTTTGGCCGGTGATCCAGGTGACGTAGGAGGAGATGGCCTGGGCCGTGGCGTTTCTGGGCAGGACCTTGATGACCTTGAGGGCGTCGTCCATGGAGGGCACGAGCTTGTCCAGGCCCACCAGGGCCACGTGGACCCGGGGCAGGGTGGTGACCAGCCGGCCGTTGCCCTCGTTGGTGATGATGCCCAGGGAGCCGGTGTCGGCCAGGGCGAAGTTGGCCCCGGAGATGCCCATGTCCGCCTGGGCGAACTTCAGGCGCAGTTCGCGTCTGGCCACCTTGACCAGCTTCTGGATGTCCACCTCCTGCTTCCGGCCGGTGACGTCGGAGAACAGGTCGGCCACCTGGTAGCGGGAGAGGTGGATGGCGGGCATGACCATGTGGGTGGGGCCTTCGTGGCGCAACTGGATGATCCATTCGCCCAGGTCCGTCTCGGTGACCTCGTAGCCGTCGGCCTCCAGCCGGTGGTTGAGGAGCGTCTCCTCGGCGGTCATGGACTTGGACTTGACGATTCTTTTGACGCCCTCGGCGCGGGCGATGTCGGCGATGACGGCATTGGCCTCGTCGCCCGTGGCCGCCACGTGGACGGTGACCCCGGCCTTTTGGGCATTGGCCGTGAACTCGGCCAGAAGCTCGTCCATGCGGGCCATGGCCGCGTCCTTGGCCGCGGCCACGTCGGCGATGAGCGCGGGCAGGTCCATGCCGGCGAAGGCCCTGGCCCTGGCCCCCCGGTAGAACACGGCGAAGTTGTCCATGGCCGTGCGCTGGAATTCGTTGGAAAGCGCCTGGCGCAGTTCGTGGCGGTAGCTCTTGATATCCTTTGCGGTCTGCATGGCTTAGGCCTCCGTAAGAAAGACGATGTGCAGTTCCAGGGGGCCGTGCACGCCCAGGGCCAGCACGCGTTCGATGTCCGCGGTGCGGGAGGCCCCGGTGATGAACGCCGTGTAGTCCGGCGGCTCGGCCATCCACTGGCGCACCAGGGGCTCGACGTCGTGGGAGGCGGCCTTGATGACCGAGACCGGCAACAGGGCGATGTGGACCTCGGCGACCATGGTGGCCAGGCGCAGTTCCTCGCTTCGGGAGCGCAGGACCAGGGTGCCGGTCTCGGCGATGCCGGCGTCGGCGTGGGTCACGGCGATGTCGATGCCGCCCAGGTGGTTGCGCAGGCCGTCACGGATGAGGCGAAAGCCCTTTTGTTCGCACAGGGTCCCCAGGGCGGCGAAGTCCGCGTCGGAGAGGTCCGGGGCGGCGATGGTTTTCTGGGTGATGGTCTCGCACAGGTCGGCGGCCGGTGCGGACAGCCCGGCCTCGCAGCCGGAGAGGAGCAGCTTGCAGGCGTCCTTTTTTTCGCAGGCGTCGACCACGTAGGCCAGGGCCGTGGGCATGTCGGCGGCCCGCAGGGTCACGGCGGAGACCAGTTCGGCCTTGGTCCGAAAGAGTTCGACAAGATCGGCGGGGGCGTCCATGTGGGATCCTTGAAAGATGGCGCCGGTCCGGACGCGGGGGGGCGTCCGGACCGGGTTTGGCGATGCGGGGTTAGGGCAGCATCCACTTCAGGGCATAGGCCTGGAGCAGGGTCAAAACCGAGATGACCAGGAGCATGGCGATGGAGTGTTTGAGGGTGAACCGGAAGATGTCGCCCTCGTGGCCGACCATGTTCGAGGCCGCGGTGGCCACGGAGATGGACTGGGGCGAGATCATCTTTCCGGTGACGCCGCCCGAGGAGTTGGCGGCCACGGTCAGGGCCGGATCGACCCCGATCTGCTGGGCGGTGGTCTTTTGCAGGGCGCCGAACAGGGCGTTGGACGAGGTGTCCGAGCCGGTCAAAAACACGCCGAGCCATCCGAGAATCGGCGCGAAGAACGGGAAGAGCGCTCCCGTGGCCGTGAAGGCCAGCCCCATGGAGGAGCTCATGCCCGAGAAGTTCATGATGTAGGCCAGGCCCAGGATCATGGAGATGGTCAGGATGGGGTAGCGCAGCTGGTAGACGGTGCGCTTGAAGCAGGCCAGGGCCTTGCCGTAGCCGTAGCCCGGGATGAAGAGCACCGAGATCAGCCCCGAGATGAGGATGGCCGTGCCGGCGGCGGACAGGACGTTCAGGGTGTAGACCGCGGCGTAGGGGGTGTCCTTGGCCGCGATGGGCGCGGTCTTGATCACCAGGTTGTGCAGGCCGGGCCAGGAGAACTTGAAGCTTATGGGGTTGAGCACGGCCTTGACCGAATCGAGCCCCCACAGAAAGACCATGATGGCCAGGATGATGTACGGGGTCCAGGCCCGCAGCACCTCGGCGGTGGTGAACTGGGTGGCCATGAGCTTGGCGTCGGGCGGCGGCTCATCCGGGAAGTGCCAGACGTTTTTGGGCTTCCATACCCGCAGGAAAAGCCCGAGGCCCAGGATGGTCACGATGGCCGAGATGATGTCCGGCAGATACGGGCCGACAAAGTTGGAGACGATGAACTGGGAGCCGGCGAAGCACACGCCCGCGACGATGATGGCCGGCAGGACCTCCATGGAGCGCTTGAAGCCGCACATGGTCACCGAGAGCCACAGGGGCACGATGACCGACAGAAGGGGCAGCTGGCGGCCGACGATCTGGCTGATTTTCATGAGATCCAGATCCGTGACCTGGGCCGCGACCACGATGGGGATGCCGATGGCCCCGAAGGCCACGGGCGCGGTGTTGGCGATCAGGCAGATGCCGGCGGCGTAGAGCGGGTTGAACCCCAGGCCCACCAGCATGGCCGCGGTGATGGCCACCGGGGTGCCGAATCCGGCCGTGCCCTCGATGAACGAGCCGAAGGCGAAGGCGATGAAGATGGCCTGGAGCCGGCGGTCGTCGGTGATGCGGGCCAGGGAGTTCTTGATGATGTCGAATTCCCCGGACTCCACGGTCATGTTGTAGATCCAGATGGCCGTGACCACGATCCACACGATGGGGAACAGCCCGAAGGCCGCGCCGTAGAGCGTGGCGTTTATGGCCATGCCCACGGGCATGCCCCAGGCGGCGATGGCCAGGATCACGGCGGCCAGGGTGCCGACAAAGGCGGCCTTGTGTCCGGCGGCGCGTTTGACGGCCAGCATGTAGAACAGGATGTACAGGGGAATGCCGGCCGCGAGCGCCGAGATCAGGTAGTTCCCCAGGGGTTGGTATTGCTGCACCCAGGTCATGAGCGTCGTCCTCCTTGAGTTGGTTGATGCTTCCCGCGCCATGTCCCCCGGGACACGGCGGCCTAGCCGCGAGGCGGAAACGATCCGTCGGTTCGGTCCGGCCGGGCCCGAAAAGACGGTGAAAGCCGAAGCCGCGTCGTGCGTCCGCCCGGGGGGCGGAGCCGGTTTCGGCCCGGGGCGCGGGTTGCGGCCGCGGGCCGGTGTTTCCGTGGCGCAAGGGGGCGGCGCCCCTTTCGCCCGGGTTGGTCACAGGCCGAGTCTGGCCTTGAGCCCGTCATAGTCCAGGGCCGAGGCGATCAGCCTCGCGCCGTGGGTCACCCGGGTGGGGTCGCGCAGCTTCTCGCTGGACAAGAGGGTTTCCATCTGCTTGGCCACGGTAAACGTGTCGTCGCGGGCCAGGATCACCGGCACGCCCACGGCCTCGGCCTTGGTCAGGATGATGTCGTTGGGATAGAGGTTTCCGGTCAGGACCAGGGCCGCCGCGCCCCCTTCCAGAGCCACGAGCTGGAGGTCCGAGCGGTCGCCGCCGCAGATCACGGCCACATCCTTGCGCTTGCGGAAAAAGGCCAGGAAGTTTTCGACGTTCATGGCCCCGATCAGGAAATTGACCACCAGGTTGTGCACCCCGGCGGACATGGTCACCAGCCGTCCGCCCAGGCGCTCGGCCAGGTCCCCGGCGCGCATGCCGCTCATGACCGGGTCGTGGGGGATCACCCCCAGCACGTCGATGCCCCGGCGGGCCAGGAAGGGCTTTATCAGCTCGTCCACCTCGGTCCGGAAATGCTCGGGCACGTCGTTTAAGATCACGCCGGCCAGGTCGTCGCCGGCGGCCTGCTTGGCCGCGGCCAGATAGTCGTAGTTGAGTTCGCCCCGGTAGCGGTCCACGATGACGGTCCTGGCCCCCAGGGACCGGGCCACGGAGATGCCGTCCACGCCGCAGTAGGTGCCGGAATACAGATAGCTGCCCGACCCCCCGACGATCATCACGTCCTTGTCCGCGGCCAGCTTGTGGTAGGCGGCGGTGATGGCCGGCATGAGCGCGCCGCACTCCCCGGCGAAGGCCTTCATGAGGAAGTCCTTGGTCACCGGCACCGGGGTCATGTCCGCGGGCGAGGCCCCGAGCCCCAGGACGCCGTTGATGAACAGCGCGTCGTCGTCGCCGATCTCCCCGTCCACGAGCCGGGGCATGGCCCCCACGGGCTTCATGTAGCCCACGCGCAGCCCGTCCTCCCGGAAGCGCAGGCACAGGGCCAGGGCCAGCAGGTTTTTCCCCGAATAGCCGGACGTGGAACCGATATACAGACCTATCATGGCGTCTCCTCCATCAGGCCCGCAGGGTCAGGCGCACGTCCGCCACCAGGGCCATTTCGTGGTTGACCAGAACGGGGTTGAATTCCGCTTCGTAGACCTCGGGGAAGTCCGTGGCGATGCGCGACATGCTCAGGAGAATGCCCTCGATGGCCGCGAAGTTGACCGGCGGCTCGCCGCGCACGCCCTTGAGCAGCATGTAGGACCGGATCTCGCGGATGATGTTGCGGGCGTCCTCCACGCTCAAGGGGGCCAGGCGGAAGGAGATGTCCTTTAAAATCTCCACGTAGATGCCGCCCAGGCCGAACATGAGAAGCGGCCCGAACTGGTCGTCGCGTTTGAACCCGATGATCACCTCGCGGGCGCCCTTGGGGGCCATCTCCTGCACCAGGCAGCCGGCGATGTAGGCGTCCGGCCGCAGGCGCTGGGTGCGGGCGGTGATGTCCAGGAAGGCGTTTTTGACGGCGGTCTCGTCGCCGAGATTGACCTTGACCCCGCCCACGTCGGACTTGTGGGACACCTGGGGCGAGGCGATTTTGAGAACCACGGGGTAGCCGATCTTCTCCGCGGCGGCCGCGGCCTCGACGCTGGAGCGGGCCAGGATGGTCTTCGGGGTGGGCAGGTTGTAGGCCCGAAGGACCTCCTGGGCCTGGAACTCCACCACCTCCATCTCGCCCCGGTCGCGCACGGCGTCGAACACCTCGCGGGCCGCGTCGGTGTTGCCGAAGATGGCCGGATAGTGGGGCTCCGGGGTCTTTTTCCACAGGCTGTAGGCGTACATGGACTCGATGCTTTTTATGGCCGGCTCCGGGAAGGCGTAGCAGGGGATGCCCGCGTCGAGCAGCATCCGCCGTCCGGGCTCCACGCGCACCCCGCCCATGAAGCAGGCGAAGACCGGTTTGGAGGTCTGCCTGGCGTTGTCGATGACGGCCTGGGCGGTCTCTTCGATCTGGGCCGAGGAAGTGGGGCTTAGGAGCACCAGCGCGGCGTGGACCTGGGGATCGTCGAGCACGGCCTCCAGGGTCTTCCGGTAGCGTTCGGCGTCGGCGTCGCCGATGATGTCCACGGGGTTGTAGAGAGAGGCGTAGGGCGGCAGGAACTCCTTGAGCCGCTCCACCGTCGTCAGGCTCATGCGGGCCATGGACAGGCTGGATTTCTCGCAGGCGTCGGCGGCCAGGATGCCGGGTCCGCCGGAGTTGGTGACCAGGACCAGCCCCGGGCCCTCGGGCAGGGGCTGGGTGGCGAAGGCCTGGGCCAGGTTGAACAGCGTCTCCACGTCGCCGGCGCGGATGATGCCGGTTTTCTTGAAGGCCGCGGTGTAGGCCTGGTCCGAGCCGGCGATGGCCCCGGTATGGGACGAGGCGGCCTTGGCGCCGGCCGCCGTGGTCCCGGATTTGATCATGATCACGGGTTTTTCCCGGGTGACCCTGGCGGCCTCGGCCAGGAAGGCGGTCCCGTTCTCCACGTTCTCGATGTAGCCCAGGATGACGTTGGTGTGCTGGTCCTGGCGCAGGAAGGCGAGCATCTGGGACTCGCTTATGACCGCCTTGTTGCCCAGGCTGACGAACCGGGAAAAGCCGATGTTCTCCTTGAGGGCCCAGTCCAGGATGGCCACGCACAGGGCCCCGGACTGGGAGAAAAAGGCGATCTTGCCCTCGCCGGGCTGTCCGGCGGCGAAGGAGGCGTTGATCTTGCTCGGGGTGCTGATCATGCCCAGGCAGTTGGGGCCGATGAGCGCGATGTCGTTTTCCCGGCACAGCTCGGCCAGCCTTTTTTCCAGGTAGTAGCCCTCGCCGCCCACCTCCTTGAATCCGGCGGTGATGACGATGGCCGATTTGAGTTTTTTCGCGGCCAGGGTCTCCATGGCCGGGAGCACGGCGGCCACCGGGATGGTGACCACGGCCAGGTCCAGGTCCTCGGGCAGGTCGGCCACGTCCCCGACCACGGGCAGCCCCAGGATCTCGTCGGCCTTGGGGTTGACCGGGATGATGCGGCCGGGGAAGCCGGCCTCGATCATGTTGGCCACCACGGTGTGGCCGATCTTGCCCGGCTTTTCCGAGGCCCCGATGACGGCCACGGTCTGGGGGTGGAACAGGGCGTTGATATGGGCTTCGCAGCTCACGGATTCGTCCCTCCCGGCCCTTTCTCGCTCTGCTCCAGGGCCTGCGCGTAGATTTCCACGGGATGCATGACCGCCACGGCGTCACCGGATTTCGAGAGCATGTCGCTCAGCTGGAGCAGACAGGCCGGGCACCCGGCGGCGACCACCGCGGCCCCGCTGGCCACCACGTTGTCCCGCTTGCGTTTTCCGATCCGCCCGGAGATGTCGTAGTGCTTGAGGGTGAAGCTGCCGCCGCAGCCGCAGCAGGCGTCCGAGGCGGCCATCTCCACGATCTCCACCCCCGGGTTCTGGGCGATCACGGCGCGCGGTTCGGCGAAGACGCCCAGGGATTTCTTCAGATGGCAGGGGTCGTGCACGGTGACCGTGGTCTTTTTCGCGTCGGACGCGGAGGCCGCCGGGGCCGCGAGCCCCAGGACCTTGACCAGGAATTCGCTGATATCCATGGTCTTGGCCGCCAGTTCCTTGGCCCTGGCCCGGACCTCGCCGGGCAGCCCCTCGCACATGTCCGGCCAGATCTTCTTGATGGTCGAGGTGCAGGTGGCGCAGGGGGTGACCAGCGCGTCGAAGGAGGCGTCCCCGAAGACCGCCACGTTCTCGGCCACGAGCTTCTCGAAGGTGGGGAGATCGCCCGAGGACAGGGCCGGGATGCCGCAGCAGACCTGGTCCGTGGGCGCGAGGACCCCGACCCCGTGATGGGCCAGGACCTTCATGACCGCCCGGCCGATGCGCGGGAACATGCGGTCCACCATGCAGCCGTAGAAAAAGGCCACGGTGGGCCTGCCGCTGCGGGCCGGCAGGATCGCGGCCGGCAGGGTCTTGTGGAAGGCGGTCTTGGCCAGGGGCATGAAGTGGCGGCCGCCGAGGATTCCGGAGAAGACCGCGCACGAGGAGCCGATGACCTCGTTGGCCGGCTTGGTCACCAGGCCTTGCAGTTTCGAGGCCACGGTCATGACCGAGTCGAAGACCCTGCGGTTGGCCAGCATGCCGCGCAGAAGCGCCTTCTGGGCCGGGGGCAGCCCCAGGTAGCCGGCCAGGAAGGCCTTGGCCTTGAGAAAGATGTCCAGGACCCTGACCCCGCTGGGGCAGGCGGCGGCGCAGGACCCGCACAGAAGACACATGTCCAGGCGGTCCATGACCGCCTTGGGGTCGTTTAGGGCCTCGTGGGACAGCCCCTCCAGCAGGGCGATCTTGCCCCGGGCCACATGGGCCTCGAGTCCGGTCTCGGCGTAGACCGGGCACACGGCCTGGCACATGCCGCAGCGCATACAGGACACGAGTTCGTCGTCGATCTCGCCGAGCAGGCGCAAAAGCTCTTTCACATCGCCCATGTCATTCCCCCATGATCTTGCCGGGATTGAGGATGCCCTTGGGATCGAGGGCCTTTTTCAGGCGTCTGGAATAGAGGATCGTGCCCCGGGTGGTCTCCTTCTCCAGGTATTTGGATTTGGCCAGGCCGATGCCGTGCTCGCCCGAGAGCGTGCCGCCGAGCGACAGGGCCACGTCGAAGATCTCGTCCACGGCGGCCTCGACGCGGTGCCACTGTTCGGCGTTGCGTTTGTCCGTGAGGATGGTCGGATGCAGGTTGCCGTCGCCGGCGTGGCCGAAGGTGCCGATGGTCAGCTTGTATTTGGCCGCGATCCCGTCCAGGGCCTTGATCATGTCCGGGACCTTGCTGCGCGGCACGGTGGCGTCCTCCAGGACCGTGGTCGGCGAGACCCGGGCCAGGGCCGAAAGCGCCGCGCGCCGGGCCTCCCAGACCTTGTTGCGCTCGGCCGCGTCCTTGGCCACCTGGATGCGCTTGGCCCCGTGGGCCTTGCATAGTTCCTCCACCTTGGCCGCGTCCTCCTCGACCATGGCCGGATGGCCGTCCACCTCGATCAGAAGAAGCGCCTTGGCCTCCACGGGCAATCCGGCATGGCTGAATTCCTCCACGGTGCGGATGGTGAAGTTGTCCAGAAACTCCAGGGTGGCGGGCACGATCTTGGCCGCGATGATCGCCGCCACGGTGCGCGAGGCGGCCTCCACGTCGTCGAAGATGGCCATCATGGCCTTGGCCGCGGCGGGCGGGGGCACGAGCTTGAGGAAGATTTCGCTTATGACCCCGAGCGTGCCTTCCGAGGCGACCATGAGCCCGGTCAGGTTCAGGCCCGAGACGCACTTGACCGTGCGGCCGCCGGCCTTGATCAGCTCGCCGTCGGTGTCGAAGAAGTGCACGCCCATGACGTAGTCCTTGGTCACGCCGTATTTGAGGCCGCGGAGTCCTCCGGCGTTCTCGGCCACGTTGCCGCCCAGGGTGGACACGGCCTGGCTGCCCGGGTCCGGGGGGTAGAAGAGCCCCCTGGCCTGGACCTCGGCCGCGAATTTCGCGGTGATCACCCCGGGTTCGACCCGGGCGTAGAGGTCCTCGGTGTTGATTTCGAGGATATTGTTGAGCGCGCCCGTGAGCGCCACCACGCCGCCGGCCTTGGGGATGGTCCCTCCCGAGAGATTGGTGCCCGAGCCGCGCACGGTCAGGGGGGCTCCGGCGTCGTTGCACAGTTTGACCACCTTGCCGAGGCCCGCGACGTCCGTGGGCCGGACCACCACCCCGGGCACGGCCGGGTCGAGCACGGCCGAGTCGTAGGAATAGGCGTAGCGGTCGGCCTCGGCGGCAAGCACGTTCTCCTTGCCCAGGGCCTGTTGGAAATCCTTGATCAGGGCGTGTGCGGTCATGGGGACGTCACTCCGGTTGGGATTTCGCGTCGGTCCGGCCGGAAGGGGCCGGGCCCGGGCGCATCGCCCGGGCCAAGGCAACTTGCGTGCCGGACGGCTGACGTTTGAAAAAGTGTGAAATGAAAAGGGGTTGCGTTTTGCATGAGTCATGCGCCCCGGGTTTCGTCCGATTTTTCGGACCAGGGCCCGGCCGGGTGCGGACAGGACCCGGCCAGGGCGACAGGCCCCGAAACGGGCATGATCGATTACGCGACAATAGGCCCAAACAGGGATTCAGGCAAAGAGAAAGTCTGTCCGGAAATTCGGACGGGCCGGTCGTTGTCCGATTTTCCGGACGGGGTCAGGCGTCGCCTTCGGGTTCGGCCTTCTTGATCAGGGCGTAGAAGTGCGACCGGGACAGTCCGGACATGTCCATGGCCTTTTTCAGGTCCCCGCCGCATTCGGCGAGCAGCCTTTTCAAATAGACGCGCTCCATGTCCTCGCGGAAGTCGCGCAGGGTGGGCAGGGGCCTGGAAAACAGCCCGGCCAGGGGGGGCGTCTCCGGGCCGGGTTCCCCGGCGGGCGGGCCGGACGTTTCTCCCGTCGCCGCGCGCGCTTCCCTGGAGCGCAACAGGCCCGACCGGGTGACCCGGATGCGGATGTCCTGGGGCAGGTGCATGGGGTAGAGGGTCTTCTCCCGCCCGGCGGCCACGAAGGCCCGCTCGATCACGTTTTCCAGCTCGCGCACGTTGCCCGGCCAGTCGTATTCCTGGAGGATGGCCAGAAAATCGGCGTCGAAGCCTTTTTCCGACAGGCCGTAGCGCCGGCTCAAGCGGTTCAGGCGGGACATGGTCAGGGGGCCGATGTCCTCGGGACGCTGGCGCAGGGGCGGCAGGTCCAGGGTGACGGCCTTCAAGCGGAAATAGAGGTCCCGGCGGAATTCCCCGGCGGCGATCATGGCCGCGAGGTCCCGGTTGGTGGCGGCGATGACCCGGAAGTCGCTTGCGACCTCCTCCAGCCCGCCCACAGGCCGGAAGCGGCGTTCGTGCAGCACGCGCAGAAAGGCCTTTTGCAGGGACAGGGGCATCTCGCCCACCTCGTCCAGGAAGAGCGTGCCGCCGTGGGCCGCCCGGACAAGCCCGGCCCGGTCGGCGTCCGCGCCGGTGAAGGCCCCTTTTTTGTGGCCGAAAAGCACGCTCTCCACCAGGGTCTCGGTCAGGGCGGCGCAGTCCACGACCACGAAGGGTCCGGCGGAGCGGGAGCTGTTGCGGTGGATGAGCCGGGCGAAAAGCTCCTTGCCCGTGCCGGTCTCGCCGGTGATGAGCACGGCGGCCGAGGAGGCCGCGGCGGTGGCGGCCTGATCCAGACAGGGCCGCATGGCCGGGCTTTCGGCCGTCACCCCGGTCAGGTCCAGGGCCAGTGGCCCCTGCCCCTGGCGCTTCTGCTCCCGGTAGGCCAGGGCCCGGGACAGGCGCAGCATGATCTCCTTGATCGACGAGGGCTTGACCAGATAGTCCCAGACCCCGGCCTGGATGGCCAGTTCCGCGCCGTCGGGGTCGCCCGTGCCGGTCAGGATGATGACCTCCGGGGCGTCGGGCAGGGCCTTGATCCGGGGCAGGGCGGACAGGCCGTCGCCGTCTGGCAGGCCCACGTCCAGAAGGACCACGCCGCAGGGCTGTCCGGCCAAAAGGGCCAGCCCCTCGCCCAGGGTTCCGGCCGCGGCGAAAGAAAGGCCCATGCGGGCGGCCAGGGCGGCCATGGTGCCCCGGATCTCGGGATCGTCGTCTATGACCAGGATGTCCGGCATGACTCGCCGCCTCCTCCGTCCAGAGCCCGGCGGATGGCCGCGTGCAGGGCGGCCCCGTCGTAGGGTTTGAGCAGGATCTCCCGCACGTTGGGGGGCCGGTCGGCCCCGCGCACGTCCCGAAACCGGCCCGAGACCACCACCACGGGCAGGGCCGGGGCCAGGGCGGCCAGGGCCCGGGCCAGGTCGAAGCCGTTTTTCCCGGGCATGTCGAAGTCCGTGACCACCACGTCGAACCCCTCTGCGCCTCCGTCGGCCCGGGCCAGGGTCGCCAGGGCCCCGTCCGCGCCGGATTCGGCGGCCACCCGGTAGCCCAGCTTGGCCAGCACGCGGGGCACGGTTTCCAGAAGCGAGGCGTCGTCCTCCACGAAGAGCACCCGTTCGGAGCCCGGGACGGCTGCCGGATCGTCGGCCTCGCGGGCCTCGTCCCCGGTCCCGGAACAGGGCAGGTAGATGCTGAACACGGCCCCCTTGCCCGGGGTCGAGGACACGGCCACCCGGCCGTTGTGGTTGCGCACGATGCCCTGGACCACGGCCAGCCCCAGTCCGGTGCCGCCGTCGTCCTTGCGGGTGGTGAAGAAGGGGTCGAAGATGTTGTCGATGATCTCGGGCGCGATGCCCGGACCGTCGTCGGCCACGCACAGGCGCAGATAGCGTCCGGCCGGCAGGTCCAGGGGCAGCCCCTCCTCGTCGGTGAGCCGGACCTTGCAAAGGACCACCCGGATGACCCCGCCCGTGCGCCGCAGGGCCTGATAGGCGTTGGCGCACAGGTTCATGACCACCTGGTGGATCTGGTTGGGGTCGGCCCGGCACATGGCCGTGACCACCTGGATGTCCGTCTCCAGGCGGATGTTGCCGGGCAGGGTGGCGGCCAGAAGGCCCGTGGCCTCCATGACCGGCCCGGCGATGTCCGCCTCCCGGAAATTCTCCCGGGACGGCCGGCTGAAGGTCAGGATCTGGCGCACGATTCCGGCCCCGCGCCGTGACGCGGCCAGCACCCGGCGCAGGTCGGCGGCGGCCTGGGAATCGCCCTCCAGGTCCAGAAGGGCCATCTCCGTGGAATTGATGATCGTGGTCAGGATGTTGTTGAAGTCGTGGGCCAGGCCGCCGGCCAGGGTGCCCACGGCCTCCATCTTCTGGGACTGCCTGAGCCTGGCCTCCAGGCGCTCCTTGTCCGTGACGTCCTCGGCGGTGCTCAAGGTCCCCACCACCTGGCCCTTGCGGTCGCGAAGCGGCACCTTGTTCAGTTCCAGCCAGGCCGGATCGCCGTCGTCCCGGGAGAACTCCAGGCGCATCAGCCGGCGCGGGGTCTCGGAGCGCATGACCTCGCGGTCCGCCTCCTCGGCCATGCCGGCATGGTCCCACCAGCCGGGCAGGACCTCGGGGTTGGTCTTGCCCACCACCACGGCCGGGTCGGCCAGCCCGAAAAAGGCGGCGAAGGCCTTGTTGGCCCCCTGGTAGCGCTGGTCGCGGTCCTTCCAGAACACGAGTTGGGGGATGTTGTCGAGAAGCAGGGTCAGAAAGGACAGCTGGGCCCGGATCTTCTCCTCCACCGTGCGTCGGCGGGAGATGTTGATGACCAGAAAGACCAGGGTGGCCGCCAGAAGGGCCATGGCCACCACGATGATCCAGAATATCTGGGGGTTGATGCGGAAGAAATAGTAGGGCTTGTTCAATATCTCGCTGCCCCGGGGCAGGTCGCCCTCCTGGATGTGGAAGCGCTTGAGGCCGTTGTAGTCGAAAAGAAACAGCTCGCCCACCGGAGCCACCCTGGGGATGTCCGAGGCCCGTTCCCCGCCCAGGATGCGCAGGACCATGGACGCGGCCAGCCGGCCGTGCTCGCGGCCCTGGATGACCCGGCCGCCCACGGTGCCAGCGCCCACCAGGAAGTCCCAGCAGGTGTAGATGGGGGCGTCGGAGTGCTCGCCGATCTCGGCCACCACCTCCTCGGCGGAATAGAAGCGGTCGCCGATGGCCTGGTAGAAGGGGATGAAAAAGATCAGGGCGTCGGGGGGGACCTGTTCGACCAGCCCCAGGATCTCCTCCAGCCGGTAGGAGTCCCAGAACTCCCACTCCAGGCGGTCGCGGTAGGCCGGAAGCTGGTCCCGGACCTGGTTGGCGATAGCGATGCCCGTGACCGAGCGGTCGCCGATGACGATGAGTCGTTTCTTTCCGGGATGCAGGGTCAGGGCCAGGTCCAGGGTGCCCTTGAGGTCGAAGCGTTCCTCCACGCCGGTGACGTCCGCGCGGTGCGGCAGCATGTCCGGACGCAGGTCGTTGACCCCGCAGAAGACCACGGGCACGCCCGGGAAAAGTTCCTCCGCATACTGGGCCGCGAATTCGAAGGCGTAGTTGTCCGAGACCAGGACGGCGGAAAAGGAGGTGTCCCGGAACTTGTATTTGAAAAGCTCGAACAGGGCCTGGCGCAGGATGGGATCGGAATACTTCTTGGAGTCCATGTATTCCACCTGGAGGTCCACCACATGGCTGGTCTGGCCGGACAGGACATCGCGGATGCCGTCGAAGATTTCGTCGGACCACTTGTAGCCGGGCTGGTAGGAGTTCAGGTACAGGACGTTTTTTTTGCCGGGCGAGCCCTGGGCCGACGTGGCCGCCAATCCCGGCGGGGTCGCCGTGGCGGCCGCCGTCCACAGGACCGCCAGGGCGAAAAAAAGGGCCACGGACCGGCCGAGGCTGCCGGACGGGGCGGTCCGGACCGGTGCGGCGTGCGACGGCGAAAGCGGCATGGATGGACTCCCTGGGCGCGCGGCGATCCCTGGCCGGCGTGAAATCATATAATGATGGGCAATGCCGCCGGGCAAGTCAATACGGTCCCGCCTTGCCGCCGGAAGCGGCCGGGGCTACAACGGCCCCACGCCGCCGTATCCGGGGCGTTTTCCCGCAACACCGAGGAGGATGTCATGGACTATTCCGAACTGCGCAAGGCCGCACGGGAGCGGCTCAAGGGATACTGCCGGGTGTGTCGCCGTTGCGACGGCCGGGCCTGCGCCGGCGAGGTGCCGGGCATGGGCGGGGCCGGCACGGGCCACGGATTCACGGCCAACGTCGAGGCCCTGGCCGGGTGGCGCTTCAACATGCGCACCCTGCACGGGGTGACCGGCCCCAAAATCTCGGTGCGCCTTTTCGGCCTGGACCTGTCCATGCCGATCCTGGCCGCGCCCATGACCGGGACCACCTACAACTTCGGCGCGCCCATGTCCGAGGCCGAGTTCGCCGAGGCCATGGTGGACGGCTGTCTGCGGGCCGGCACCGTGGCCATGATCGGCGACGGCGCGGACCCGACCATGTTCGACAGCGGCCTGTCCGCCCTTTCCCGCCACGGCGGACGCGGCGGGGCCATCATCAAGCCCCGGGAGCACGCCGCCGTGCTCGACCGGCTGGCCCGGGCCGAGGCCGCCGGCGCGGCGTTCGCGGGCATGGACATCGACGGCGCGGGGCTTTTGACCATGGCCCTCAAGGGCCAGCCCGTGGGTCCCAAGACCGGCGACGAACTGGCCGCGATCATCAGGGCCACCCGCCTGCCGTTCGTGGTCAAGGGCGTGATGACCGTGGAGGACGCCGAGACGGCCATCCGCGCCGGCGCGGCCGGCATCGTGGTCTCCAACCACGGCGGCCGCATCCTGGACCATACCCCGGGAGCGGCCGAGGTCCTGCCCGAGATCGCGGCCCTGGCCCGGGGCCGGACCGCGATCCTGGCCGACGGCGGGGTGCGCACGGGCGGGGACGCGCTCAAGCTTCTGGCCCTGGGCGCGGACGCGGTGCTGATCGGCCGGCCCCTGGTCGTGGGGGCCGTGGGCGGCGGGGCCGAGGGCGTGGAACTGCTTCTCAACCGGATGCGCGGCGAACTCGTCGCGGCCATGATCCTGACCGGCACGGCCGACGTGGCCGCCGTGGACCCGGGCATCGTGCGCCGGTAGGGAGAACTTCGTCGCGCGCCGCGCCGGGAGCCGGTCGGCCGGGGGGGAATGATCCCCCCGGAAAATCCTATCGTCTTCCTCCCGCGGTCCGTTGGGCCTTGGCCAGGGCGGCGCGCCCGGCCCGGGTGGCCAGCCGCGCGGCGCGGCGCCCGCCCTTGGCGTGGGGCGGCGTGGAGGGGTCGAGGTGCGCGGCGTCGTCGAGGGATTTGCCGATGGCCCCCGCGCACCAGGCCGAGGCGGCGGCCATGCCGGCGCCGGGCAGGCTGGTCAGGAATCCGGCGTCGACGATCCGGAGGTCTTTGACGCACAGGAAGATTTCCACGAAGTCGCCGAGGTGGTCCACGACCCGGGCCGAGGCCGTGGGGGCGAAGGGCATGCCGAGGTGGGGCGGATCGAAGGCGGCTTCCCAGTGGGCCGGCTGGGGGGCGTCGTTTTGCGGTCGGCCGGTCATCTGTTTTCGATGCGCTTGTAGTGTTCGAAGTCGAAGTCCTGGGGCAGGCGCGGGCGCGGGCGCAGGATCGCGGCCAGGGCCACGATGGCCGCCACGGCCGCAAAGGCCGCCGCGACCCACAGAAGTGTTGAGAAAAAGGAGTCCATGTTTCGTCCGTCGATCTGGTGATGATCGTGGCCGGCAACATGGCGCGATGGGGGGCGGACCGCAAATTTGTCGGAATCTTCAGACAGGGCGCGGGGAGAGCCGGTCCCGGAGGCGGGGTCCTGAACGGACCGGAAGCGGCCGGGCCGGCCGTATCGGGCCGAAGTGGCCTGTCGTCATCGCCGTGGGATTCCAAAGGGCGAAGCCCGTTGGCTGCCGGAGGCTTCTCCCCTCGTTTCGGCGACAGTCGTCTAGGGCAGCATGCCGCCTTTTTCCAGGGCGTAGCGGAAGAAGTCGGCCGTGGTCGTGAGCCCCAGCTTTTTCATGATCCGGGCCCGGTAGGTGCCGGCGGTCTGCACGGTCACGCGCATGGCCGCGGCCACGTCCGTGAGCTTTTCGCCCCGGGCCAGGCGGTGCATGACCTCGCGTTCCCGGGGGGAGAGGCGGGAGCTCCCGGCGGGGCTGTCGCTGGCGGTCAGTTCTCCGGCCAGCCCCGGGCTGACGTAGGTGCCGCCGGCCAGCACCAGATTGATGGCCAGGGCCAGTTCGCCGGGCGCGGCGTTTTTTCCCAGGTAGCCGTTGGCCCCGAGCGCCAGGGCGCGCCGGGCGTATTCGGCCTCCACGTGCATGCTGGAGACGATCACCGGCAGTTCCGGGTACATCCGGCGGATTCCGGCCAGGGTTTCGAAGCCGCTTTCGTCGGGAAGGGACAGGTCCAGGATGACCAGTCCGCAGGGGTGTCCCCCAAGCAGGGCCAGGGCCTGGGCCGATGTCCCGGCCTCGAGGAAGGCGACGGAGAGGGGCATGTCCGCGATGATGTCCATGACCCCGCGCCGGACCACGGCGTGGTCGTCCACGACCAGGACGCCCAGGGGGGCGGTCTGTGAGGGGATGGAGGGGGCGGGCATCATTTTTTCCTCCCGCGGCCGAGGGGCAAAACGGCCGTGACCGTGGTTCCGCGGCCCGGCTCGCTGGCGACGTGGGCCTCGCCGCCGAAAAAGCGCATGCGCTCGCGCATGCCCAGGATGCCGTAGGCCCGGGGATCGCACAAGTCCGATTCCGGAGCGCCCCGGCCGTTGTCGGCCACGGTCAGGGTGATGCCGCGCCGGGTGGCGGCCAGGCGCACCCGGACCCGGGTGGCCCCGGCGTGCCGGGCCACGTTGGTCAACGCCTCCTGGAGCACCCGGTAAAGGGCCGTGGTCTGTTCCGGATCGAGGTCCGGCGGCGCCGGAGGCACCTCCAACGCCACATCGATTCCGGTACTTTCGGCGAAGCTTCGGATATGGGCGCTGGCGGCCTCGCTAAGCCCCAGATCGTCGAGGATGGCCGGCCGCAGTTCCCGGGCGATGCGCCGCACCGTGTCCAGGGCGTTTCCGGCCAATTCGCGCAGGCCGGCGATCTGGCTGCGGGTTGCGGCCTCGCCGGCCGGAGGCCGTTGCTCCAGGCGGGCCAGCCCCATGCCCACGGCCGTGAGCGTCTGTCCGAGTTCGTCGTGGATTTCCCGCGAGATGCGGCGGCGTTCGTCCTCCACCCGATCCTGGAGGTTGGCCGAAAGGTTGCGGAGGCGCTCCCGGGATTCCTCCAGGCTTTTTCTGGCCTTTTCCCCCCTTCTTATCTCCCGGCGCAGTTCGGCGTTGGCCCGTTCGAGCTCGGCGGTACGTTCCCGCACGCGGCGTTCCAGGCCCTCGTTGGCCTCGCGAAGGGCCGCCTGCGCGGCCACCCGGTCCGTGACCTCGCGCAGGCTCAGGCGCAGCCCCAGGGGCTCGCCGTCCGGGCCGAAGACCCGGGTGGTCTCCTGGGCCAGCCAGACCACGGCCCCGTCGGCCCGGAGGATGCGGAAGTCCATGGACGGCACGCCGCGCCCGTGGCCCTGGTCCATGCGTTCCCTCCAGACCGGGTAGTCGTCCGGATGGATGATGCGGGCGAAAAAGTCCGGATCGGCCTGGATGTCGCGGGGATCGTAGCCGGTGATGCGCCGGCAGGACGGCGAGACGTAGCGCATCCGGCCGTCGGGTCCGAGCCAGATCTCCCAATCGAAGGTGAAATCGGCCACGGTGCGGTACATGAGCATGGCCTCGCGGTCGGATGAGGCCCGCCCGGCCGGCGCGTCGGGGATGTCCATGCGCCGGATCATATCCCCCTTCGCGACGAAGCGGAAGACGCCTTCGGGGCTGACGTCGGCCGTCCGCCGCATCCAAAATCGCCAGGGGATTCCAAAGGGCGAAGCCCTTTGGCCGCCGGAGGCTTCCTCCCCGGCGATTCTTGCCGACGTCCGCCCCGCCGTTACCGGCGTCCGCCGCCGCGCCCGCCGCGTCCGGAACCTGCGGCCTGGGGGGCCTGCCGCGTCTCCGCCGGCGGCTTGCGCATGGTCGTGGCGGACTGGCCGAAGCCGGTCTTGCCGAACACGTCCGTGTCGTCGCTGTACCCGGACGGGGCCGTCCGGGCGGCCTTTTGGGCGCTTTGAGGCGCGGGCGCGGTCTTGGCCGCGGTCTGCCGGGGCATGTTCTGGACCTGGCCGTCGCCCACGGTGGCGGTCTTGGTCGCGCCGGTGGTGTTGTCCGTGGCGGTGACCGTGGCCTGTCCCTTGGTGGCCGTGGCGTCCACGGAATAGTCCCCGCCGGCCTTGGTCTGCACGTCGGCCCCGGCGCTGACCGAGCCCTGGCCCGAGCCCAGGTCCTGGCCCGTGGCGTAGGTCTGGGCCGTGGCCGCGTTGCCGCCGCTGCCGGCCGCGGCGCTTTGTCCGGTGTAGGAGAAATCCGTGACCTG
>JBMONM010000276.1:0-5558 GCA_049324675.1 Thermodesulfobacteriota bacterium | reverse complement strand
CTCGTTGCGGGTGGCCGAGCCGCTTCCCTGGCGGCCGGCCGCGACCCACTGGCCGGTGGCCGGGTCGTAGACCATGCCGCCCATGGCGCTCTGGGAGGATGTGGTGTTCCCGGACACGGTCTTGGATCCCGTGGCCGCTCCGGCGGCGTTCACGGTCCGTCCGGACGGGGTCTGGCCGGTGGCCGCGCCGGCGGCCCGGCCGGTGGTGGTGGCCCCGGAGGTGGTCACGGCCGAGGCCGAGGCCCCGGTGACCGTGGCCGATTGGCCCTGGGGGCCGGTGACCGTGGTCTGTCCGGAGTGGGTGTTCACGGTGGTCGCGCCGGCCGTGGTGGTCGTGCCGGAACCGGAATGGGTCACTGTGGCGGGGCCGGCCGGGGTGGTGACCACGGCGGTCCCGGTGGGATCGGCGTGGACCGTGGTCGTGGCCGCCGGCGCGGTCGCGGCCGGAGCCGTGGTGGTTGTGGTGGTCGTGGTGGCGGTCGGCGGGACCGGGGTCACGACCACGGTTGCCTGGGGCGCGGCGGCCGGCGGGACCGGGGTCACGACCACCGGGGCTCCGGGCCTCGGGGCCACGACCACGGTCGTGCTCCCGGCCGGGGCCGTGCCCGGAGCGGTGGGGGTGCCGGGAGTTGCGGCGGGCTGGGCGGCGTGTTCGGCGGCCATGCGGGCGGCCTCGTCGGGCAGGGCGGCCATGCGGGCGTCCATGTCCGGATGCGAGGCCAGGATGATCCGCCGGGGCATGGGCCGCACCGAGGCCCATTCGGTCTGGGCCTTGACGGCCTCGGCCCGGGCCGTGGCCGGATCGCCGGCCTCCACGGCGGCCCAGGCCGCTTCCACGTGGCGGCGCATCCGGGCCACGTGGGTTCCGGCCGCGTGCTCCCCGGCGGCCGTGGCCGGGCCGGGGACGGAGCAGAGGACGAGAAGGAAGCTTGCAACGCCGATCAGGCGGATCAGGCGGATCAGGCGGATCAGGCGGAACGGGCGGAACGGGCGGGGGGACATGGGAGCCTCCAGGCGACGTTCGGGTTCACGGCCAAGGGGTGCGCAGGATCAGTGGCATGGCGGGAATGGCGTCTTCGGCCGCCTCGGGACGAAAGTCGCACGACGGGGCGCGGCGGTTACACCGCCATATACGGCATATACCCGTTCCGTGCGGTCCGGGCAACGGCCGACGCCATGAGCGTGGCAGCGGCCTTGCGTTGCGAATCTTTCCAAAAACATCTCGTTACGGGCAGGGAAATATCGCGGCGGGGGAGGGCGCTACGGCATGTGCTGTTTCACGGTGAAGGATGTCGGAGAACACCCCGTCCGATTCTCCTGGTTTTCACCAAACCGGCCGGACATACTCCGAAAAGGGCGTCCGCGCCAAACCCTGCGCCAGCCGCGCATCGGCCGTGGCCATCACCCCGTCGAGCGCCACGGCCAACGCCACGTACAGGCAGTCGTACACGGACCGGCCTGTCAGGGTCGCTATCTCCCAGGCGTGAGGGCGAAGCTCCGCGTTCTCGAAAAAAAAGATCGGCTGCGCGGCAAGGATGTCCCGGGCCTCCTCGGCCTCGGGACGACGCATGTCCCCCCGGCGCACCCACTTGGAAAACAGGTTGTCCATCTCGATCAGAAAAAAATCCGGGGCGTACAGGTCGAGCCCGGACCGCATGAGTTCCACGGCCTCCTCCCCGCCCGGTTCGGTCGTAAACCATTTGGCGGCCACCGAGGCGTCGAGGATGATCGGCTTCATGCGTCCCGATCTTCGCGCAGAAGTTCCACGCTGTCGGGGAAGACCCGCCCCGTCAGGCGTGTGCGGAACTCTTCGAGCTTCGCCGCCGCCGCCTGATGATCCAGCGCCTTCCGGGCGCTGGCCCGGCTCAGGATGACCCGCACCTCGGCCTCGAGCGAGCGGTTATGGTCCGCGGCCAGCGCCTTGAGGCGGCTGACCACGCCTTCGTCCAGATCGCGAACCAGTATCTGGGCCATGACGTCCCTCCATGCTTGATATCAATATGATAACATTCTTCCGGATGTCAATCCGGCCGAAGAAAGGGTGGGACCCGAGCGCCCCGGGTGTCCGCCCGCCCGTTCCGACATCTTGACAATCCCCCGCCTTTCGCATTTTATTCCGCAAACAAGGACAAAAAACGCATGATCGACGAAATTGACGCCAAACTACTGAATATTCTTCAGGACAACGCCCGCACCTCCAACGCCGACCTGGCCCGGGCCGTGGCCCTGGCCCCCTCGGCGGTGCTGGAGCGGGTGCGCAAGCTCGAACGCCGGGGGGTCATCGCCGGCTACGCCGCGCGGCTTTCCCCCCAGGCCCTGGGGTTGTCGCTTACGGCGTTCACCTTCGTGCGCGTGGAGGAGGCCGTGGGGGCCACGGACACCGGGCGGCTTCTGGCCGACCTGCCCGGGGTCCTGGAGGTGCACTACACGGCCGGCTCCGCCGCCTATCTGGTCAAGGTCCGGGTGGCCGACACCGCCGCCCTGGCCGGGCTTCTGCGGGAGATGGGCCGCATCGGAAGCGTGCGCGACACCAACACGACCATCGTCCTGGAGACGGTCAAGGAAAGCGCCGCCCTGCCCCTGGAACAACAGTAATAAAGGATCGCTCACTATGGATCAGGCATTCGAATCGAAAATCGTGGCCCGGGGAAGGCAGTTCTTCCAGAGCATCCGGGGCGAGGCCCCCTCCGTCTTCAACAAGGGCTTCTGGACCGGCAAGGTCATGGACTGGGCCATGAAGAACGAGGACTTCAAGGTCCAGCTCTTCCGCTTCGTGGACGTCCTGCCCTACCTGACCACCTCGGACGCGCTCAGGCGCCACATCGAGGAATACTTTGCCGGCGACGGCGCGGCGGACATCCCGGCCGTGCTCAAGTGGGGCGCGGAGAAGTCCGGCATGTTCGGGGGGCTGGCGGCGGCGGTCATGGGCAAGGCCATCCGCTCCAACATCGAGGGCATGGCCAAGGGCTTCATCATCGGCCAGACCGCGAAAGAGGCCGTCAAGTCGATCAAGAAGCTGCGCAAGGACGGCTTCGCCTTCACCGTGGACCTCCTGGGCGAGGCCACCATGAGCGAGGCCGAGGCCGACGCCTACCGCGACGGATACCTGGAGGTCCTTGCGGCCATCGGGAAGGAGCAGGCGTCCTGGCCGGCCCTGGGCGGGGGCAAGGGGGAACTCGACTGGGGCCACGCCCCCCGGGTCAACGTGTCCATCAAGCCCTCGGCCCTTTTTTCCCAGGCCAGACCTGTGGACATGGAGGGCTCCGTCGCCGGCATCCTGTCCCGGCTGGTCCCGGTCTACCGCGCCACCCGGGCCATGGGCGGGGCCCTGTGCATCGACATGGAGGCCGTGAAATACAAGGACATGACCCTGGAGCTGTTCAAGCGCCTGCGCACGGACCCGGAATTTCGCGACTATCCGCACCTCTCGGTGGTGCTCCAGGCCTACCTGAAAGACACCGAGCGCGATCTGGCCGATCTTCTGGCCTTTGCCCGGGCCGAAAAGCTGCCCATCGGCATCCGGCTGGTCAAGGGGGCCTACTGGGATTTCGAGACCGTGGTGGCCAAACAGATGGGCTGGGAGGTCCCGGTGTGGACGAAAAAGCCCGAGACCGACGCGGCCTACGAGCGCCTGTCCACGGAGATTCTGCGCCACAGCGACCTCGTCTACTTCCAGGCCGCCTCGCACAACATCCGGACCATCAGCCAGGTCATGGAGACGGCCCGGGCCCTGGGCGTGCCCGAGGACCGCTATGAATTCCAGGCCCTTTTCGGCATGGCCGAGCCCGTGCGCAAGGGGCTTCTGGCCGTGGCCGGGCGGGTGCGGCTGTACTGCCCCTACGGCGAGCTTCTGCCGGGCATGGCCTATCTGGTGCGCCGGCTGCTCGAAAATACGGCCAACGAGTCGTTTCTGCGCCAGAGCTTCGCCGACGGCCGGACCGAGGACCTGCTCCTGGAAAACCCCCTGGCCGCCCTGGAGCGCGAAAACGCCACGGCCCGCCCCACGCCGACCCCGGCGGCCGGGTGCGGCCTGTCCCGCTTCGCCAACCACCCCATGCCCGACTTCACCATCCCCGGGCTGCGCGCCGCCTTCCCCAAGGCCCTGGCCGAGGTGAGGGCCTGCTTCGGCCGGACCATCCCCCTGGTCATCGGCGGCAAGGAGGTCGTGACCGCCGATACCCTGGCCTCGGTCAACCCCGCCGACCCGGACGAGGTCGTGGCCCGCGTCTGCCAGGCCGGAACGGCCGAGGTCGATCAGGCCGTGGCCGCCGCCAGGGCCGCCTTCCCGGCCTGGCGCGATACCGAACCGGAAAAGCGCGCCGCCGTGCTGCTTGCCGCCGCCGACATCGCCCGGGGAAGGATCGTGGAACTTTCGGCCCTGCAGGTCCTGGAGGTCGGCAAGCAGTGGGATCAGGCCTATGCCGACGTGGCCGAGGCCATCGACTTCATGGAATACTACGCCCGGGAGATGCTCCGTCTGGGCGCGCCCCGGCGTATGGGCAACCAGCCCGGCGAGCACAACCACCTCTTCTACGAGCCCAAAGGCCCGGTGGCGGTCATCTCCCCCTGGAACTTCCCCCTGGCCATCTCCTGCGGCATGACCGCCGCCGCCGTCGTTGCCGGCAACTGCGTGGTGTTCAAGCCCTCGGGACTGGCCTCGGCCGTGGGATACGGCCTGTACGAGATACTTTCCCAGGCCGGGCTGCCGGACGGCGTCTGCAACTTCTGCCCGGGCCGGGGCTCGGTCATGGGCGACCACCTCGTCGCACATCCGGACATCGCCATGATCGCCTTCACCGGCTCCATGGACGTGGGCCTGCGGATCATGGAAAAGGCCGCCCGGGTGGCCCCCGGACAGGCCTATTGCAAGCGCGTGGTGGCCGAGATGGGCGGCAAGAACGCCATCATCATCGACGACGACGCGGACCTGGACGAGGCCGTGGCCGCCGTCCTGGTCTCGGCCTTCGCCTTCCAGGGCCAGAAATGCTCGGCCTGCTCCCGGGTGGTGGTCCTCGAACCCATCTATGAAAAGTTCACCGCGCGCCTCAAGGAGGCCGCCGGGTCGCTGAAGATCGGCCCGGCCGAGGACCCGGCCAACTTCATGGGGCCAGTGGTGGATGAAAACCAGCGGCGGACCGTCCTGCGCTACGCGGACATCGCCCGCGCCGAGGGCCGCGTGCTCGTGGAGCGCCGCGCCGAGGGCAGGGGCTTCTACGCCCCCCTGGTCATCGTGGACGGCATCACCCCGGCCCACCGCATCGCCCAGGAGGAGGTCTTCGGCCCCATCCTGGCGGTCATGAAGGCCACAACCTTCGACGAGGCCATCGACATCGCCAACTCCACCCGCTTCGCCCTGACCGGGGGCGTGTTCTCCCGAAGCCCCAAAAACCTGGAGGCGGCCAAAAAACGCTTCCGCGTCGGCAACCTGTACCTCAACCGCAATATCACCGGCGCGCTCGTGGAACGCCAGCCCTTCGGCGGCGCGAGGATGTCCGGCGTGGGGTCCAAGGCCGGCGGCCCGGACTACCTGCTCCAGTTCATGGACCCGCGCGTGGTCA
>JBMONM010000275.1:0-3271 GCA_049324675.1 Thermodesulfobacteriota bacterium | reverse complement strand
CCCGGGTGAAAAGCCCCCTGTCCCTCTCCCCGAGCTTCCCGCGCGTCCTGTCCCTGGACGAGACCGTGGACATCCCCGTCGCCGTGCGCAACGACACGCCACAGCCCGGGGACTTCGCCGTAACCCTGACCGTGACCGGGGCGGCGTCCTGCGCCGAGCCGAAAAAAACCGCGCATCTCGCCCCCGGCCAGGAAACAACCCTGTTCTTCCCGGTTTCGACCGGTTCCGCGGAAGGAACCGTGACCCTGGCGGCCGAGGCCTCGGGTAACGGCGAAAAGGCCTCCTTCAGCCAGGACCTGCTCTGCCGTTCGCCGCTGCCGGCCCGGTCCGAAATCCAGGCCGGAGGAGTGGAGGACGCAAGGACCGTGCTCAAGGACCTCGCGGCCGGATTCGTACCCGGGACCGCACGGCGGGACATCTTCGTGGGCCGCCAGCCGCTTCTGCGCTTCGCCCCGGACCTGCGCCGGCTCTTGCAGTATCCCCACGGCTGCGTGGAGCAGACCGTGTCCAAGGCCTTTCCCCTGCTCTACTTCTCCGATCTGGCCAAGGCCCTGGCCCCGGACCTTCTGCCCGGCGGACAGCCAGCGGCCATGGTCCAGGCCACGATCAGGCGCCTGGCCGGCATGCAGATCTACCGGGGCGGCTTCTCCATGTGGCCCGGCGGCCAGGAGGCCGTGGACTGGCCCAGCGTCTACGCCGCGCACTTCCTGGTCGAGGCCAGGGCCGCCGGCTACCATGTGGACGAAGACTCCCTGAAGCGGGCGCTCCGGTTCGTCGGCGGGCTGGCCAAGGACGCCTCGCCATCCGACGCGGACGACGACCGGGGCGAAGACGGCGGCCCCAAGGTTGCGGCCTACGCCCTGTACGTTCTGGCCCGGGCCGGCAAAGCGGACATCGGGGCCATGGACTACCTGCGCGACAACGCCGGCGATCTCCCGGTCGACGCCCGGGGACTCCTGGGCGCGGCCTATGCCGCCGTGGGCAACACCAAGGCCGCCGGCGCGCTTCTGTCCGGCCCGCCTCCATCCGAAAAGGGAACGCGGACCTCGGGCGGCAGCTTCGATTCGCCGCTTCGGGACACGGCCCTGTATCTTGCGGCCCTGATGGACGCCGCGCCCAAGGACTCCCGGCTGCCCAAACTCGCTGCGGACACGGCCCGGCTTTTCGCGGCCGTGCGCCACCCCTCCACCCAGGAGGCGGCCTTCGCCCTCCTGGCCCTGGGCAAATACTCCGCCCGGCAGGCGGCCAAAAAGCCCTTCTCCGGAAAGCTCTACGCCGGAAAAACGCTTCTGTCGGATTTCAGTTCGGAAAAGGCGCTTCTTTTGCGCAACATCCCCGACGCCGGAGAACTGCGCCTGGAGATGGACGGCGGCCACGAGGCCGGATCGGCCTTTTTCAGCGTGGAAACGCGCGGGGTGCCGGTCATGGCGGACTACAAGCCCGTCCGGGAGGGAATCGAGATCGTCCGGGAATACCTGGACCGCCAGGGCAACCCGCTCTCCGGCGACACGGTGCCCCAGGGGACGCTTCTGGTGCTCAAGACCGCGGTACGCAGCCTGTCCGGGAGGCTTTTCAACGTTGCCCTCCAGAACCTTCTGCCCACGGGCATCGAGGTGGAGAACCCGCGTCTTGCGACCACGGAAAAGCTGCCGTGGATGACCGCCGACGACCTTGAGGCGGACTATGTGGACTACCGGGGGGACCGGATCAACGTCTTCGCGGACCTGCCCGACGAGAAATGGCGCGCCCACTACAGTCTGGTGCGGGCGGTGACGCCCGGGACGTTTACCGTGCCGCCGCCCCAGGCCGAGGCCATGTACGATCCCTCGATCCTGGCCAGCGGGCAGATGGGGAAAATCACGGTCAGCGTGGCGAAATAGGCCGCGCTCCCCTGACCGGGTGTGCTGCTTCGCGAATCGCCGCGAGGCGGCACACCCGACCCGGGCCGACGAAGACCTGCGAGGCCGCCGCGCGCCGTGCGTCTTCGCCGGCGGCGGTTTCCAAATATCCCTTGCCACCGGCAGGCAAACGCGCAAAAATCTTTCATCTTGTCGCGCCTGGCCAGGGCGACCATCCCGTATCCACGTCCCGGCCGCAGCTGAACTCCCGTATGATGCAGTCCCCAAGCCACACCCCCAAAACAAGGAGAACGCCATGCACCAGACATTCCGGATGGCGGTCCTGGCGGCCGTCCTGCTCCTGCTCCCGGCCGGCCTCATGGCCGCCCCGAAAAACGACGCCCCGGACATCGACCCCGTCGCCTCCCAGCACCTGGCCCGGATGTGCGACTATCTGGCCGGCCTTACGTCCTTCTCCTTCCGCGCCGAGGTGGACGTGGACGAGGTCTATACCGGCGGCCTGACCCTGCAGACCTCGCGCACCGAGCTCGTCTCCGTGCGCCGGCCGGACCGCATGCGCGTGGAATCCGTCCAGGACGACACCGCCAAGACCACCATCTACGACGGCGCCTCCTTCACCATCCACAACAAGACCCAGAACCTCTACTCCACCGTGCCCGTTCCCGGCACCCTCGACGCCGCCCTGGACCAGATCATGGACAGCTACGGCATCACCGCGCCCCTGGCCGAACTGGTCCTCAACTCCCCCCATGCCACCATCACCTCGGGCATCCTGTCCGGCTTCTATGTCGGCAGGCGCATGGTCCAGGGAGTGGCCTGCCACCACCTGGCCTTCACCCAGAAGGACGTGGACTGGCAGATATGGATCGAGGACGGCGACAAGCCCCTGCCGCGCAAGCTGGTCATCGTGGACAAGACCCTGGCCGGCGCGCCCAACTACGAGGCCCTGCTCGTGGATTGGAAGATCAATCCCCGGCTGAAGGACTCCCTGTTCACCTTCTCGCCGCCCAAGGACGCCGCCTCCATCGCGATCATGCCTGTCTCGGGTCAGACACCCGCCAACCAGTGATCCGGAGGCCGTCATGAAACGCACCGCGCGATTTTTCCTCTGCGCCGTCACGAGTCTGGCCCTGGTCGGCGCCTTCCCTCTGACCGCCATGTCCCGTGGCGGCGGATTTGGCGGCGGCGGGCCCCATATGGGCGGCTTCGGCGGCCCCCCCGGCGGCATGCCCGCCCGGGGCGGCTTCGGCGGAGGCGGCGGATTCGGGGGAGGCGGCCCGGGATTCCGGCCCGACGGCCCTCCCTCGGGAGGCTGCCCGGCCAGCGGCACCATCCGCCCAGGCCCCGCTCCCGGCCCACGGCCGCCGGTTCCACCCGGTCCCGGGCCCGTTCCGCCCGGCCCCGGACCACGG
>JBMONM010000274.1:0-3295 GCA_049324675.1 Thermodesulfobacteriota bacterium | reverse complement strand
CCGGGCCGGATGCGCGGCCCTGGTGGCCGCGTGCCGGGACTTCGTCATGAACGCCTTTCTGCCCGACGCCCTGCTCATGGCCCAGGCCCATTCGGACTGGGCGGACATCGGCCGGACCGGGCGGTATCTGGCCTGGGGCGACCTGCCCGGCAAAAACGGCGGCCCGCCCCTTTTCCCGGGCGGCGTGTTCACCCCCGCGGGCCCGGTCCGCGCCCATCCGGTCTCCCCGAACCTGGTGTCCGAGGACCACGAACCGGCCTGGGCCGGCATCGACGCCGACCGCTACCGGCTGCGCCCGGGGCCGGGCCAGCCCCGCTACCTCTGGAAAAACGACGAGTTCACATGGTTCGGCGCGCCCCGGCACGCCGGGCTGGCCTGCGAGGTCGGTCCCCTGGCCCGGGTCCTCGGGGCCCGCGCCCACGGCGACGAGACGGTGACGGGCCTTGTGGATGCGGCCCTGGACCGGATGGGCCTCCCCTTCGCGGCCCTGGATTCCACCTTGGGCCGGATGCTGGCCCGGGCCGTCGAGGCCGCCGCCCTGATCCAGGCCGCCCTCTCCTGGCTGGACGCCCTGGACGGCCTTGCGGCCGGCGGCGCGGTCGCGCTTCGGGCGGACATCCGGGACCTGCCGGCCTCGGGCGAAGGCCTGGGGCTGGCCGAGATCGCCCGGGGCGCGCTCATCCACCGCGTCCGCATGGAAGACCGGCGCATCGTCCGCCACGATTCCCTGGTTCCCTCCCTATGGAACTTCTCCCCGCGCGACGCCCACGGCGTGCGCGGCCCCCTGGAACAGGCCCTGCTCGGCACGCCCGTGGCCGACCCCGAGAGGCCCCTGGAGATCCTGCGCACGGTGCACGCCTTCGACCCCTGCAACGCCTGCCTGGTGCGGGTGGAGGACGGCGCCGGCCGGGTGGCCACGGTCACCGCCAAATAGACGCCCCAAGGACCGCGATATGGATGCGAAGGACATTCTCGCCGCGCTCGGCGACGAAAAAGGACAGGAGGCCCTGTTCCAAAAGGCCGACGCCGTGCGCGCCAGGCACTGCGGCAATCTGGCCCAGCTTCGCGGCGTGGTGCATTTCTCCAACCACTGCTGCCGCGACGACCTCTATTGCGGACTGCGAAAGAGCAACACCCGCATCACGCGCTTCCGCATGACCGAGGACCGGATCGTGGACACGGCCCTGGCCATCGCCGAGGCCGGACTCGGAACCGTGGTGCTCCAGTCCGGCGAGGACTACCACTATACCCGCGATATGCTGTGCTCGGTCATACGGCGCATCCTGGCCAAGGCCGACGTGGCCGTCACCCTGAGCCTCGGGGAGCGGCCCCTCGACGACCTGCGGGCCTTCCGCGACGCCGGGGCCAGCCGCTACCTCATGAAGCACGAGACCATGAACCCGGACCTCTACGCCCGGATGCGTCCGGGACTGCGCCTGTCCGACCGCCTCCGGACCATCGAGACCCTGCGCTCCCTCGGCTACCAGACCGGGGTCGGCAACATGGTCGGGCTTCCCGGCCAGACCGACGCCGACCTGGCCGCGGACATCGCCTTCTTCCGGGATTTCCAGCCGGACATGGTCAATATCGGGCCGTTCATTCCCCACGCCGACACCCCGCTCCGGGGCGAGCCCCGGGGGGACATGGACCGCATGCTGCGGGCCTTCGCCCTGGCCCGCATCGTGACCGGAAACACCCACCTGGCCGCGGCCAACACCGTGGCCACCCTGGACCCGGAAAACGGCCAGTACCGGGCCTTCGTCCAGGGCGGGGCCAACGTGATCATGCCCAACTGCAACCCCTTTCTCCAAAGCAGGACCGACAAGATCGAATACGAATTCCAGATCACCACCAGGAAACGCTACGTCTCCGTCGACGAGGCCAGAAACGTCCTGGCCCGGGCCGGGAGGGAGCCGGCCCCGGGACGCGGGGACTCCCTCAAGATGCAAGGAGGACGCTGTGATTAAGATCGCCATCTACGGCAAGGGCGGCATCGGCAAATCCACGGTGACCTCGGGCGTCGCGGCCGCCCTGGCCATGGACGGTCACCGGGTCATGCAGATCGGCTGCGACCCCAAGACCGACTCGACCATCAACCTGCTCGGCGGCGCCACCCCGCCGCCCATCCTGCAATACCTCCAGGAACGGGGACGCCCCGCCAGCCTGGACGCCCTGGTGCGCACCGGCTTCGGCGACGTGGCCTGCCTGGAGGTCGGCGGCCCGACCCCCGGGGTCGGCTGCTTCGGCCGGGGCATGCTCACGGCCTTCGAACTCCTGGACGAGATGAACGCCTACGCCGCCTACGCCCCGGACGTGGTCCTCTACGACATCCTGGCCGACATCGTCTGCGGCGGCATCGCCGTGCCCATGCGCGAGGGCTTCGCGGACAAGGTGGCCATCGTCACCTCGGGCGAGAAAATGGCCCTCCTGGCGGCCAGAAACATCATCCTGGCCCTGCGCAACTTCGCGGACCGCAACTACGCCGAACTGGGCGGCCTGATCCTCAACCGCCGGGACATGCCCGACGAGATCGAACGCGTCGAGGACTTCGCACAGGAGATGGATACCGTGATCCTGGGCGTCATCCCCCGCGACCGGGCCATCCACGCCTTCGAGGAAAAGGGGCAGACCATCGTGCAGGGCGACCCCTCCCTGCCCACCTCGGCCGGATTCTTCGAGCTGGCCAGGACCCTGGCCGCCTTCGCCCGGGAACGCGACGCGGCGTAGGGGCGAACTTGCGTAATATGTGGTGAAGGATGCCTCCGGCGGCCAAAGGGGCACTGCCCCTTTGGAATCCCGGAAAGGGCGTGGCGAAGGAGCCTGAAACCCGAAGAAATGGGCCGCGGGGAACGGACGGGATCAAAAAACCGGGAAGGAGAGGATTCATGGGTGTGGACCAAGCGGGCATCTCGTTGGAAAAACTGACGCGCCGGGAAGACTTCCCCTTCGCCCCCCTGGAGGGCGTGGGACCCAACCTGGCCGGGTGGGGGGTCATCGAGACCTGCCTGCTCCTGCCCGAGTCCCTGTGCGTCATGGCCGGCCCCTCGGCCTGCCTGCGCCACTCCGCCTTCATGGCCCACGCCCGGGGCTTCACCGACCGCTTCTACATGCTGTGCGTGCCGGAACTGGACATGACCCTGGGCCGGCACCTGGAAAAGGTCGAACAGGGCATCCTGGAGATCGCCCGGGAACGTCCGGAAAAGGTCATCTTCCTCATCGTGGGCTGCCCGGACTACATCCTGGGCACGGACTTCACCGGGGTCATCGCCCGCAAGCTCGGCAAGTTCGAACTGGC
>JBMONM010000273.1:0-3303 GCA_049324675.1 Thermodesulfobacteriota bacterium | reverse complement strand
GGAACCGAAGTCCCCTTTCTCGCACGACTTGCATGTGTTAAGCACGCCGCCAGCGTTCAATCTGAGCCAGGATCAAACTCTCCAGTTCAAATCCTTTGTTCAGTCGCTTGCGCCCGGCCGACCGATCGCTCGATCAACCGGACCCGATGCGTCTCGAATCACCCGACTCGCTATTTAATTGTCAAAGATCACGGCCACTCGGGCTCTCTTGGAACCCTTACTGCGTGCGGCCACTCTTCACCCGGGGCGGCGTTGCTCTCGCCCCGCGCGAAACTCTAATATTTAGTGAATCTCTTCCGGCCCGTCAACACTTTTTTCGCCTCGTCTTCGAAACGTCATTTGTGCCGTCGAACCAGGGGGCGGTGTTTAGCGGAGACCGGACCGCCCGTCAACCCCAAAAAGGACGTCCTCAAAAATTCCCCTCCCCCTTGGTATGCTCCAAAACGTCGTCCAGGCCGTGCCGCACGGCCTCGAAAGCCCCGGCCCGCAAGGCATACCGGGTGATCGTCCATTCCGATTCGTCGATCACGTCCACATCCCCCTCCGCGCCCTCGGGCAGAAGCGTCACGGCCAGGGACACGAACCCCTCCGTATCCACGAAGCGGCCCTCGTGCTCGAAGGACAGGCCATCCTCCTCCACCTCCACCGCGTCGAAAGGGGCCTCGGCCGCAAGCGCCCTGATCACGTCCGGGCCGACCCCCCGTATCCGGCCGTAAATGCGATACTCCACGCCCGGGCGCATCAGCCTTCGTCCGTGAGAAGCCGCTTGGCCACATCCAGGTCGTACATCTCCATGGGGTCCACGCCCGTGCCCCGCTTGGCGTACTGCGCCGCCGCGGCCCGGATGTCGTCATAGGCGATCCAGTCGTGGCCTTCCCATATCTCCGGATGGTCCCGGTTCCACAGCCTGAACTCCACGTCGCCGTAGCGCTCCCGCACATACATGCGCACCCGGCGCTCGCTCGGGTTGGGATGGTAGTAGATGCCGCGTTCGTCCTTCATGCCCGCTCCTTTCCGGCGCGGCGCGCCGGTCGGGATGCAGTAGAAAAGCCCGCCCGCGCCGTCAAGGCCCGTCCTGGGCGGGGCCGTACACGTGGTGGGGAAGAAGGCGAAGGGAATGCCTCCGGCGGCCAAAGGGGCAATGCCCCTTTGGAATCCCGCAGGGGGCAAGGGAATAAGGATCGGGACCGAACATGCCGGGGGCGCGAGGGACGGACGGAGGGAGGAGAAACTAAGAAGGATGATGTCTTCGGCTGGCCTCTTTTCGGCCCCACGCCGATGAACCATGCCCCCCAGGCCGGGCGACGGGTTTGCGCGCAAGCCCCGAGCCCGGCAACCAACACAACAGACGCGATACACCCGGACATTATTCTGGTCCCAGGGGTCTCACGGCTCTTGACACGGTGAAGACGCCTGTCTTAAATCAAAATCAAGACGCTTGCCTTAAAAAGGAGTCCCGTCATGACCCCCAAGGATGGTGCAGATACACGAAAAAGACTGCTTCTGGCCGCCGTGGCCGTGTTCGCCGACAAGGGCTACAAGGCCGCCACCGTGCGCGAGATCTGCCGCCGGGCCGAGGGGGCCAACAACAACGCCGTCACCTACTATTTCGGAGGCAAGGCCAAACTCTACGGCCTGATCCTGGACATCATGTTCGCCGAAATCGAACGGCGCATGGCCGAAACCGCTCCGGACGCGGCCCACGACCCGCCGGAAACGCGCCTCCGGGCGTTCCTCCACGCCTACTGCGCCACCCTTTACGCCAGCGGAGAGGTGGGCGAACAATTCCTGCGCATCTTTTCCCGGGAGATGCTCGCCCCGTCCTTCGACGTCGCAGCCATGACCGAAAAATACATCCGGCCCCAGACGAAATGGGGCATGAACCTTCTGAGCGAACTTTTGGGGCCGGACGTGCCCCGCGAGGCCGTGCGCGACACCCTGGCCGGCATCGTGGGGCAGGCCGCCTATTACAGTTTCGTCTGGCCGGTCTTCAAACTGGCCCATCCCGACCATCCGGGCATGGCCGCCCACTGGCCCGCGCTGGCCGAACACATCTTCACCTTCTCCATGGCCGGCATCGCGGCCGTCCGAGAAAAATACGCCCGTCCGGAGTTCGCCTCGTGAACGCCCAAAATTCCGACCGACTTTTTTTCTGGGACACGGCCCGCACCGTCCTGGTCCTTCTGGTGGTGGCCCTGCACGCGGCCGCCGCGTACTGCACGGTATTGCCCTGGTGGCACGTGCGCAACGCCGATGCCGGCCCGGCCTTCGACCTGCTTCTGTCGGCCCTGGACGGCTTTCTCATGCCCACCCTGTTTTTCATCGCCGGCGCGTTCGCCCCGGTGTCGCTCGCCCGTCGCGGTCCAGGGCCGTTCTTCCGGGCCAAGGTCCTGCGCTTCGTGCCCACCCTGCTTCTCCTCATGGTCACGCTTCTGCCCCTGATGACCTATGTCGGCTACGTCTCGCGCACGCCCGGGCCCATGGGTTTTCCGGCCTATCTCGGAGCCTGGCTGGCCTCGGGCGCGGACGTGGCCGCGCATCTGTACACCACGGTCGCCGACGGCATGGCCGCCCGGGACGCCATCTCCACCCATCATCTGTGGTTTCTGGTGGTGCTGATGGGACTTTTCGGCGGGTATGCCCTGTGGCGCGCCGTGTTCCCGACCAAAACCCCCTCCCGCGCCCCGGGCCTGGACACGCCGGCCAGGGCGGGCGTCCGGCCCGTCCTGCTGGTGTCGGCGACCCTGGCCATGGGCCTGGCCTGCGCCTGCGTGGCCCTTTCCATGCCCGACGGGAGCTGGCTGCGGGCCACGGCCCTGGTGGTGGTGCAGCCTACGCGACTGCCCCTGTACGCGGGGTTCTTCGCCCTGGGAGCGGTGGCGGCCGAACGAGGGGGGCTCGCCCCATGGCCCGGCCCGTGGTGGCTGTGGCTCGCGGTGGCGGTCATTTCCCTGGCGGCCATGTTCGCGGCCTATCCGGCCGTGATCGGCCGGACGCCCGGGCCGTTTCCCCTGGTCCTGACCCACTACCTCGGCCGGGCGTTTGCGTCCCTTGGCGTGGTGGGCCTGCTTGGGGACCTGGCCGGGCGCGAACCGGCCGAAACGTCCGCCCCGGGACGGCTGTCCCGCACCCTGGCCGCCTCGTCCTACCACGTCTACCTGCTGCACATGCCCGTGGTGGTCATCCTGCAATACGCCCTTCTGGACGCGGCCCTGTCCATGTATGTGAAGTTCGGGACCGTATGGATCGGGGCGGTGCTTTTGTCCGTGCTGGCCAGCCGGGCCTTCGTTCGGGCGGCCGCCC
>JBMONM010000272.1:0-27815 GCA_049324675.1 Thermodesulfobacteriota bacterium | reverse complement strand
TTTTACAGCTCGAAGGCATCGAACATCGGACCACAAAGGTGCGCCGCCCGCAAAGCAATGGATTCGTCGAAAGGCTGCACCGCACGCTTTTGGATGAGCATTTTCGCATCCAAGGCAGGCAGAAGTGATATGAATCGGTGGAGGAAATGCAAACGGACCTTGACGGATACTTCCGTCATTACAACCACGAGCGCCCGCACCAAGGCCAAAACATGAACGGTCGGACGCCGTACACCGTTTTCCTTGAAGGCCTCTTCCCTTCCAAGGAATCCGAAGCGGACGAGAATATGGAAGCAGCCTAGTCGCTACCCCGCCGGGGACGGCACTGTCAGGTGAATACTATCTCTGTACACTTTGTTAGCAGTCACCAAAATATTCACAAAACATACTCATTTCCAGCTGTTTTGGCGGATTTCCTGGATTTAGATAGTCGACCATCTCATTCCAAACATTATCTATATCCACCAAATCGCTGTCAGAAAAATGGAATATAGGCACTTTAAATTTCTTGTAGTACGCACGTATTTTTTTCATTTCTTTTTCAAAATTAGATAATGCCTCTTTGTTGAGCTCGATCAAGGTCTTGTGCTTTCCTGTCAATTTCCCATGGGTTGACCAAGGTGAAATTTCAAAACCTATTTTTTCCATTGTGAAAGGATTAATCAGCATAAAATCAAGACGATATCTATGCTTCCTGCCGCTTCCGTCATATCGAAGCTCAGGGATCAGCAGCGGGATATCCAAAGGCTTGTCAGATCTGTTGACGTATTCAATATACCTTTTCGCAATCTCTATTTGATAGTTAGACTTCGTGAGTCGAATTTGAGATTTAAAAAAATCCAAGTAGTCAGAGACCCTTGAAAATTCATACTTATCGTCTTCATCCGGTACGCAAAGACCTGTGGTCAAAACATGACCGATGGTCCAATATTTGAATTTTACCGCTCTAATCTCGGATTGATCGTTTTCCCATTCATTGCCATTCCAACGAGGTGTTACAAACAACCCGTAGTGTGCATCGTTTACGCCAAACCAAATTTCTGCGCTGTCTACATCCGGTCTTTTTTTATGAAGTTCGTTGTAGTGTTTTAGAAAGCTTCTACGAAGGAAAATGAATACATATTTTCTGAAATTTTCGTTGTCTTGGTCTTTTAGGTGCCTCTTGATTTCTTGTTCATGAAACCTTGAAGCCTTCTCCATCCCTTTTAACCATAAGTGCACGTATTCCTCTGGGGTGGTAATCACCTCATTCTTAAGATCAATAAATTCATCTGCCTTAGACCCAATATAAGCATTTAAGGATTGCTCGCCATTTCTGTCTACTTCCGGAAAGACATCAGCCTGTAATGCGCGAAGCTCTTCCGTCATAGCTTTAATGGTCTTATTACGTGCAGTGACGTTTGGATCTTTTTTTGCCACGCGTTGCCTCCAAGCCTTGTACTGCTAACGCATTGAGGATATTTTTTAAAATATATCTCTGTACTATTCCAAGAGAACGTCAAAATTTCAGTTCGTTAAACAACCAGACTTTTCCCCCTCAGAGACATTTGCGAGGACATGACGAAGTCAAAACACGAAACTGGGCATTTGCCCTAATCACGCTCTTCTCTATTTATGACGCCGCATGAAACGCACCTGCCGGGCACCTTCAGCAACAACCAGCACAATCAATTCAGAAGCCCACTTTTTCTGTGGCGGACTTGACCTCCATCCCTTGTTAGCTTGAAGGCATCCACAGCAAATCCAGAAGGACCAATT
This sequence comes from Thermodesulfobacteriota bacterium, assembly GCA_049324675.1. Taxonomy (GTDB): domain Bacteria; phylum Desulfobacterota; class Desulfovibrionia; order Desulfovibrionales; family Desulfovibrionaceae; genus Desulfolutivibrio. The sequence continues at coordinate 26,057 of JBMONM010000272.1, read as the reverse complement.
TCATTAGCGGAGCTCCACACCAATTCTCACGCACCACAAAGCTTGGGGGTATTGTCTTTAGCATATCCAGACACTATGGACCCGGGTAAGGCCGCCCTGTGATCTTTTTGAACACACCCTTGGCTTTCGGAGGTTGCGGTCGCTCATTGGTAAGGACCCATTCTTCTAAAACTCTATGCCTTGAGTCATCCCAATCGAAAAGACCTTTCTTAAGCCAATCCACTATAAGCTCTAAAGGACTTAAGTTTCCTTTGAAGTCATCAGAAAATTCTTGGGAAGCAAAATCGATTATTCCCTGGTCACCTGTAGAGATGGCATGCCCTTGTGACAACGCATAAGAAACAACCTCTTTGTCTACTGCGCTGAGATCAAAGAGGCGGTCAGTTTTTAAATTGATGACTCCATTCTCCAACATTTTTTTAACTAAGCCTAAAAAGAAAACGTGGTTATCCTCTTGCATTGAACTTGAAGTGGCAGGCACGACATTAGAGCTATACTCTGAACGCCAAGGATACTTGGATTTAAATTTCTGCGTGGAGACAAATTCCCGAGCGACATTTGGAATGGTTATAGCTCCAAACTCAGGATCTGAAAACATATTTGGTGCGATTCTTATGAGCATTAGTATTGAGCAGGTGTCGCACAGTATGACCACGCTCTAGCCCTCGCATTTAATGCGAACAAGTTCAGCCTTAGCCTCAACAGCGTCTAGCTCACTGTCTATAGAAAGAAGCTCACATAATCTGCGTGGGCTGATCTTTTCACTCTGCTCAATCACATGTTCTAAATAAATAGGGCTGACACTTTTCCAAAGATCAATATACTCTCGTGCGTCTTTAGCTTTGAAAAAGCGTTCGCGCACCGTGGGTGAAGACTTCCTCAAATTCGTCTCTACACGGTAAAGATTATCTCCAAAATCAGGAAGTTCAGATCCAACACGTTTTTGGATTGCATGCATAGTATGGTTATTTTTTGCAGCAAACTTTGCAAGTTGAGAAAGCTTGGTGTTAGTGTTCAACCCTTTGATAGCTTCAAGCACGAAGGAAAAGTATCCATCCGTCAATTGAGCCCGGCTTGCTATTTGATCGCAAAAGTCTTCTTCTTCGATGTCGTATATGTAAGTTTCTCCATAAGCATTGCTTTCATCTCGAATAGAGTGAATCGACTCATGAAGAATCGCAAATATTAAATCAAAGACTTTTGTTTTAAAGTCAACAAATACAACACGATGGTTGTTGATTTTTGTATAAAATGCATAAGCCTTAATCTTCTCATGAAAATCAGAAAAGACAATGTTGACACCGAGGTCTTTCACCAGAGAGAACACATGGTTAAAATTCATTGGTGCATCATTTTCAATGCCACCAAGTTTTCTCAGTGTGGCAGAAGCTTTTGAAATCTCAGACTCTGTTTTCTTGAAAATCCTGAGACTTTGCACAAGGCCAGGGTCAGACGACTCCCTAAAAAACAGCTCATATGATGCAGCAAGCTCTTTGGCTTCTTCCTGCATAGAATCATTAAGCTTCGCCGTCTTTCTGGTGCGGTGCATCGGCACAGCAATGCGGGAGTCTCTCTCCGACGCAAAAAACACATCAGGAGCGACACCAAGCGTTTTACACAGCCGCAACAGATGTCCGCCTTTGGGGATTTGTCCCTTACTCCAATCATTTAGGGCCTGTCGAGAAACACCAACTTGGTCAGCCACGCTTTTAAGCGTAAGCCTCTTCTCCTTCGCCAGTGTCTTTATATGTTGCCCTTGCCAGCTCATCTCATCACCCTCCATGTAAATTTTACTTTACCAATTATTCGTCAAAAGTCAACAAAAAAGCAGTCCGTCAAGTAAAAAACTTGACAAACTGCCATCTTTTTCCAAGGCGTTCAGGAAGAAGGGCGATTACATGAACCTGTCAATTTTCATGTAAAAAATCACAGCCTGACCCGTGACCACCCTCACTGAGTGCTTGATAAAGGCCCTTGGACCTGGGGGATTTTACCTGAAAACCCCGGGAAAACCATGTCGGAGCACTCGGATGGATATTGTACGTGTCAATTCTTCAGTAGCACTCGGCGGGGGTAAGCTCAAGATCAAGTACCTGATGCCAGGGGAGCTTGATGCCCTGACCAAAGCCTTCCAGGACTGCTTCGTCGCCGCCCAGGACAAGGAAAGTCAGAGGTCGATCGTGGCCGGTATTGGCGCGTGTACTTGATGCTGAGCTTTACCGGGGCGCGGCTGGGAGAGGTGGTCCGTCTGGTCGACGCGAAGGACATTGATTTCAGGGCATGCGAAATCCGGATTGTGACACTGAAGCGTGGAGGCGACCAACCCAAGCGCATCGTGCCGATGCAGGAAAAGACTGCGCCGAAAAATATTTTCTTTGCAACCCACTAAATTTCTTGGTGCCCGGAGCCGGAATCGAACCGGCACGCCCCGAAGGACAAGGGATTTTAAGTCCCTGGCGTCTACCAGTTCCGCCATCCGGGCACGACGACTCTCCTAGCCGGTCGCCCGCGCCGGAGTCAACGCATTCTGCGGCCAGGCAGGCCGCTTCGAGCCCCCATGGCCTTTCCCGGCCGTCCCTGCTATAGGGCCTGCCCATGCAGCAACGCCCCCGCCTCGCGGTCCTCGGTCTCGACGGGCTGCCCCTGGCCCTGGCCCGGACCCTGGCCGCCTCGGGCAGGCTCCCCAACCTGGCGGCACTGTGCCAAAGCCCCCTGGCCCGGGAAATCGACGCCGAACTGCCCGAACTCTCCCCGGTCAACTGGACCTCCTTCGCCACCGCCGCCGGCCCCGGCCGTCACGGCATCTTCGGCTTCACCGAGATCGACCCGGCCGACTACACCCTGTCCATGATCGACGCCACGGCCGTGGCCTGCCCGACCATCTTCGACCGCCTGGGCGCGGCCGGCCTGACCTCCAAGGTCGTGAACCTCCCGGCGGCCTATCCGGCCAGGCCCCTGCGCGGGGCCATGATCGCCGGGTTCGTGGCCCCGGACCTGGCCCGGGCCGTGTATCCTCCGGAACTGGCGCGGCTTTTGGCCGGGACCGGCTATCTCCCGGAGGCCGACACCACCCGGGGCGCGGCCGACCCGGATCATCTCCTGGGCCAGCTCCGGGCCACCCTCAAAAGCCGCGAGACCGCCCTGGACATCCTCTCGGCCGGCGGCGACTTCGACCTGTTCGTCCTCGTGCTCACCGAGACCGACCGCATCCTGCACTTTTTCTATCCCGCCCTGGCCGACGCCTCCCACCCCCTGCACGGTCCCTTCCTGGACCTTCTGGCCGTCTGGGACCGGCTCATCGGGAAATTCCTGGACATGTACCACGGCCTGCCCGAGCCCAGGCGGCTCATGGTCCTGGCCGACCACGGCTTCGCCGCCCTGCGCACCGAGGTGGACCTCAACGCCTGGCTGGCCGGCCAGGGGCTTCTGGCCCTGGAAAGGCATCCGAAAAGCGAGTGGGACAGCCGCATCGCGGCCCACGGCAGCGCGGCCTTCGCCTTGGACCCGGGGCGCATCTACCTGCATGCCAAGGAACGCTTCGCCCGGGGCACCCTGCACGAGCACGCCGCCAGGGACCTGGCCGAGCGCCTGCGCCGGGAGCTTATGGCCCTTCGCTTCGAGGGCGAACCGGTCATGGAGGCCGTGCACACTGCGGAAGAGATCTACCACGGCCCCCTGCGCGGCCGGGCCCCGGATCTGGTCTGCGTGGCCAGGCCCGGCTTCTGCCTGACCGGAAAATTCAACCGCGCCCAGGTGTTCGGCCATTTCGGGCGCTTCGGCTGCCACGCCGCCCACGGCGGCATCCATTACGATTCCACGGGCGCCGCGCCCGCGCGACTGCGCGACGTGGGGCGGGAAATCCTGGACTTCTTCGGCATCCCCCAAACGGACGACACCCCGGCATGGACTTCGAAAACGACCTGAATCCCGCCCAGTACCAGGCCGTCACCACCACGGACGGCCCGCTTCTGGTCATCGCCGGGGCCGGCTCGGGCAAGACCCGGACCATCGTCTACCGGCTGGCCCGGCTGGTGCGCATGGGCGTGGACCCCGCCTCCATCCTGCTTCTGACCTTCACCCGCAAGGCCTCCCAGGAGATGCTGGCCCGGGCTTCCATGCTTCTGGGGCATGGCGGCGAGACCCTGCCCGGGGTGTGCGGCGGCACCTTCCACGCCTTCGCCTACGCGGTCCTGCGCCGCCACCATCAGGCCCTGGGTTTCCCCCAGGGCTTTTCGGTCATCGACCGGGCCGACGCCGAGGACATCCTGGGCCGGTGCCGGGACGAGCTGGACATGGCCAAGGGCGACAAGTCCTTTCCCAAGAAGTCCCATGTGGCCGAACTCATCAGCAAGGCCCGCAACAAGGAATGCCGGGTGGCGGACATCCTGGCCCGCGAGGCCGCGCATCTTCTGGGCCACGCCGACGACCTGGAACGCCTGGCCCAGGCCTACGCCGCCTCCAAGGCCGCCCACCACCTGATGGACTACGACGACCTGCTGTTCTCCCTGGAGCGGCTGCTGCGCGAACAGCCGGACATCCGGGACTTCCACCGCTCCCGCTTCTCCCACATCATGGTCGACGAATACCAGGACACGAACCTGGTGCAGGCCCGGCTCATCTCGCTGTTCGCCCCGGCCTCGGGCAACGTCATGGCCGTGGGCGACGACGCCCAGTCCATCTACGCCTTCCGGGGGGCCAACGTGGAGAACATCCTGGGGTTCCCCCGGACCTTTCCCGGGACCCGGATCATCAAGCTCGAACAGAACTACCGCTCCACCCAGCCCATCCTGGCCCTGACCAACGCCATCCTCGCGGGCGCGGGCGAAAAGTTCGACAAGACCCTGTTCTCGACGCGGGACCAGGGCCCCAAGCCCGAACTCCTGCGGCCCTTCTCGGACATCACCCAGGCCAGGATGGTCGTGGCCAGGGTCCGCGAACTGGCCCGGTCCCGCCCCCTGCACGAGATCGCCGTGCTGTTCCGGGCCGGGTACCAGTCCTACGCCCTGGAGGTGGAACTGGGCAAAGCGGGCCTGCCCTTCCAGAAATACGGCGGCATCAAGTTCTCCGAGGCCGCGCACATAAAGGACGTGCTGGCCTATCCCCGGCTGGTGGCCAATCCCCTGGACCCGGCCGCCTGGACCCGGTGCCTGTCCGTGGTGCCCAAAATCGGCCCCAAGACCGCGGCCCGGCTCTTCGAGGCCGCGCGCACCGGCGACCGCCAGGCCCTGGAGGCCGCGGGCAAGAAAAATCCCCCCCTGGCCGAACTTTTCGCCTTCCTGGACTCCCTGCGGGCCATGCCGCCCGAGCCCGGCCCGGTCCTGGAGCGGGTCATCGCCCACCACACCCCGCACCTGATGGACAGGTATCCCGAGGACTATCCCCGCCGTCTGGCCGGCCTGGAGCAGCTCCAGCAGATCGCGGCCGGCTACGCCTCCCTGGAGGCCCTGCTCGCGGACATGACCCTGGAATCCCCGGACGAGGAGCGCCGCGCGGCCCGGGAGAACCACCTGGTCCTGTCCACGGTGCATTCCTCCAAGGGCCTGGAGTGGTCCGCCGTGCTCATCCTGGACCTGGTGGACGAGCGTTTCCCCTCGCGCCACGCCCTGGTCCGCCACGAGGACCTGGAGGAGGAGCGCCGCCTGCTCTACGTGGCCTGCACCCGGGCCAGGGACTACCTGGGACTGTGCGTGCCCGAGACCCTGTACAACCGCCAGGCCGGGGCCTGTTCGCCGGTGCAGCCGAGCCTTTTCATCCGCGAACTGCCGGCCGACCTGTGCACCCACGTCAAGGAGTCCCTGTCCGGGCGCCCGGCCCCGGCCGCCGCCTTCCCCACCCCGGGCCGGGCCGCGTCCCCCGCACCGGCCGGTGCCCCGCGGCCGCAAAGGACCGACCCCTCGCAACTCGGGTACTGCCGCCACAAGATCTTCGGCCGGGGCAAGATCATCGCCCGCCTGGACGGGGGCAAATGCCGGGTCAATTTCCCGGGTTTCGGCCCCAAGGTGATCCTCTCCGACTACCTCGAACCCGAGGCCTGAACCGCGCGGGCCGGGTTGACTTCCTCCCCGGTTGGGGAAATACGGCCTCGAAAGCAGGCCCGCGCCGGGTTCGACATCCCGCCTGGGCCGTCCACCGCGAGGTTCGCATGGAGCCATACAGCACGCCGGAACCGCCCCCCGATCTGGCCATCCAGTTCGGCGGCGGGGATTTCAGGAAGATCGGCCGGGACATCGTCTCGCTGTGCGTGGACCACGGCGGCCTGCGCCCGGACGCGGCCGTCCTGGACGCCGGGTCCGGAGCCGGCCGCGTCGCCGTGGCCCTGTGCGACTATCTGGACGCCTCGGGCAGCTACGAGGGCTTCGACGTCTACCCCCCCGGCGTGGAATGGTGCCAGCGGGCCATAACCCCGCTCTTTCCCCGGTTCCGGTTCCAGATCGTGGACGTCTACAACCGGCTGTACTACCCCTACGGCTCGATCCACCCCTCGACGTTCGTCTTTCCCTACGCGGACGCCCGCTTCGACTTCGTGATCCTCAATTCCGTGTTCACCCACATGCGGCCGGCCGAGGTGGAAAACTACCTGGGCCAGATCCACCGGGTCCTCAGGCCCGGCGGAAAATGCTTCATCACCTTCTTCCTGCTCGACGACCGGACCCGGGAACTGATCGCGGCCGGGGCCGCCGCATGGCGCTTCGAGCATGTCTTCGGGCTGTTTGCCGTCCACAGCCTGGACGACCCCGAGGAGGCCGTGGCCTACGAGGAATCGTTCGTCCGCAAGCTCTTCGCCCAAAAGGGCTTCGACCTCGCCGCCCAGGTGTATGGCGGCTGGCGCGGGATTGCCAGCCCCACCCACCAGGACGTGATCGTGGCCGCGCGGCGCTAGCCCACGCCAATCAAAAAGCCCTCCCCGGCACCCGGGAAGGGCTTTTTCCGTCCGCTTCCGCGCCCCGCCGGCTATTCGCAGGCCAGCGTGACGCTCCACTTCTCCCAGACCCGGCCGACCAGATCCGGCCCCGGGGTCAGCACCGGTTTCCCCGGCGCCCACCCCGAGGGCGTGGCCTGGGTTCCCTTGCTCTCCCGAACGAGCTGGAAGGCCTGGATCTGGCGCAGGGTCTCGCTCACATTGCGCCCCACAGGCGGCGACAACACCTCGAATCCCTGGATGATCCCGTCGGGATCGATGAGGAACCTGCCCCGGACGTCGACCCCGGCGTCATGGTCGTAGACCCCGAAAATTTCGCCGACCTTGCCGCCGGCATCGGAAAGCATGGGAAAGGGCACGGTCTTGGCCGTGACCATCTTGGACAGTTCGTGATCGACCCACATCTTGTGCACGAACATGCTGTCGGTGCTCATGGAGAGCACCTGCACGCCCAGCCTGGCGAAGTCCGCGTTCCTCTCGGCGACCGCCGAGATTTCCGTGGCTCAGACAAAGGTGAAATCACCCGGATAGAAGCACAAGACGACCCACTTGCCGAGATATTCCGACAGGCGCACCGAGACGAACTTCCCCCCGAAATAGGCGGGAGCCGTGAAATCCGGAGCCGGTTTTCCAACGGAGATCATGGATTTTCCTCCTTGCGGGCCGCTTTCGCGGGCCTCAGGCATTGTGTCGGGAGTGACCGGGTCAGTGACCGCGCCACCAGTCGGCCGTGCGCAGCCGACAACCGCGTCTTCCGGCATGGCGTACCTCCTTCTGACGATGGTATAGACCAGAATGATCAAAACACGGGAAGAACCCGGGCAATACCTGATAGCCTAGCGGGGAAGGACGGAGAAGGCAAGTCCGCCGCTCGTCCGTTCAGAACGACCAGCTTGCGGACAAGCCGCCGTGAAGGGAGGTGTACCCGGCCCGGAACAGCTCGGTGCCGGCGTACATCGAGAGATTGAAGTCCGTATCCAGGTCCAGGGCCAGATCCCCCTGCACCATCAGGCTGTCGGCGGCGGATGAGCGCTTCGTGTCGAACCTCCAGGCATCGTAGCCGGTAAAGGCCGCCCGCACCGTCGTTTCCGGGTCCAGCAGATCATGCTTCCACTGCGCGCCCACGCCCGCCCTGAGCCGCCTGGTCCCGCCGAAGGGGTGCTCCACGCCCACCTGCGCGCCCAGCCCCGAACGCAGGCTGTGGTAGGTCGCCGCATCCAACGTCAGGCGCGTGCCCGCGCCGTCGTATTCCGTGATCCGGGGATGGCCGGTGCAGGTGTATTCCAGGCTCGCGATCGGCCCGAACACCACGGGTCCCGCGCGCCTTTCATATCCCCCGCCGAGGCTGGCCCCGCCCGCGAAACCGAGCCAGTCGGCGCGGCTGGTGCGGCTGTAGTCGTCAAACCGGATCGAGCGCTTCATCTTGTTGTTTTCAATGCCCGCGCGCGCCATCCCGAAAAGGTACGCGCCGTTCCAGTCCTGCGGACGCATCAGGGCGTGGCCGCCGATGTGCAGATGCCGCGTCGTGGACTTCGCCCCCGGACCGACGAACATATCGGCCTGGCGGTAGCCGAGCGCGGCGTGCACGCCGGCCGTGAGCCCGGTCTCGTCGAAGCGGTGTTCGAAGCCGCCGAGCACGCCCCCGGCCGAGGCCGAGTAGCCGATCGCGTCGCCGCCGGCCTGCTGGCTCCGCGTGTCGCCGTACATCTCCACAAAAACCTCGCGGCCGCCTCCCGCATCGTTTTGGACCGGGCGTCCGCTACGGCTCATCATGCCGCGCAGCACGATGGCCGAAAGCGTGCGCTCGGCATCCGTCGACGCCTGCGCGGCGGCGGAATAGGCCTGCGGGGAAAGCTGCTCCAGGGCCGAGGCCACCCCGCTGCCGTCCAGGGCGGAAAAGTCCAGGGCGGTAAAGAGCGTCCGCGTGTCGCCCACGGCGAAATCCCCAAGCCCGGCCAGGGCCCCGCCGACCCGGGACGCGTTGGCGGACGTGGCATACCGGCTGTAGGCGCCCGGGGTCCGGATCGTGGTCATGGTATATGTCGGACCGCCGGACATGAAGGTCAAAAGCGTCGGGGACCAGGCCGGAATGAAGGTGTCGATCACCGTGGGCAGGGCGCCGCTCGAGCTCGAAAACATGCCCGAAAGCGGGATGAACATGGTGCCGCTGTAATAGTCGGCCACCGGCATGACCGTCACCGTTCCGGTATGCGTGAACGCCCCGCTCACGTTCAGGATGTCGGACATGCCGCTTCCGTTGAACTCCATGAACAGGTTTCCGGTATTGAGAAAATCGCCGACGATATTGATGACGCCGATGCTGTTGCCAGGGGCGATGGTCCCAGCGTTGTAAAACGGCTCCGCAAGCAACGACAGGGCAATGGTGCTGTTGCCTTTGAGCGTCGCCCCGGCATCGACGCCGCCCTTCCTGATGTACGCCGTGCCGTTGAACGAAAGCGTTCCGGCCCGGACATACATGTTGATCCCGTCCGGGCCGGTGATGTTTCCGTAGTATACCATGCCGAAATCGGAATCCGTGTCCCCGGCCGTGGAGGAGCCGCCGAAGTTCAGGTCCGTGTAATACTGGTCCCCCACGAGCGAGTACGTGGCCGGGTTCCATGCGGACAGGATATCGCCGGTGATCGTTGCGCCGGAGCGCACGTTGATGGCCCGGACCAGCGCGTCGGCGTCGATCTTGATCGCGGCCAGGCTCCCGCGCAGGTTTCCCGAGATGTCGAAGGAGCTCACCAGCGGGCCGTTGAGGTCCGAGTTGATCTTCGTATGGAAATACCGGTAGTCCGAGTTCACCAGCGTGTCCGGGTCCGCCATTTGGGAATACGAGTAGGCCAGGCCGCCGAGCCCGAAATGCGCGCCGATGCCCATGTTCCCGACGGCCTCGACCGTCCCGTCCAGGTTGATGACGTTGTTCTTGCCGTAGGAGACCAGGATGCCCGTGCCGTACGATCCGTTGGCGGCCACGGTTATCCCGTCCGGGACCGTGACGGTGTTGTTCGTGCCGTCGATGCGGATGCCGCCCGCCCCGTAGCCGCTCGCGGTGATGTCGGCGTCCTGGGTGACGGTCAGCCAGTCCCGGTACACGTGCAGGCCCACGCCGTAGGAGGCGTCGCTGGCGAAGCCGTCCGTGTTCGTCACGGTCAGGGGCGTTTCCGCGAGATAGGCCCCCTTCCCGGCGGCGAAGTCCGGGTCCTGCGTCAGCTGCCCGCCCAGGTTCGTGGGATAATAGCTCTTGCCGAAAAACCGTTTGAGGTCGATGTCGTACCCCATGTCCTTGAGCACCGCCAATTCCAGCTCGGTAAAGAGCATGTTGCGGATCGGGGAATAGGACATGATGGAGCCGAGCAGGGCGGGATGGCCCAGCACGTTCCCCCCGTCAATGGCGTAGTCGTCCCCGTTGCCGGCCATGACCGGCATCCCCTTGCCGTCCGTCAGTTCGTCCACGGCGGCTCCGTGGAAGGTGGGGAAAAAGCTGACCTGGCCGGCGACAAAGGCCGTGGGATCGGCGTTGAACTGCGGGAGCACGAAATCCCCGCCGGAACGGTCCCCGGGCGTGGCCGCATTGAACGCAAGCACGCCTTCCGTGGCCCGGTTTCCCTTGATGTCGTACAGATGCGAGGCCCATGACTCGTCGTGGGCCAAGCTCAGCGTCCAGTTGGTGGCATTCCAGGCAACGCTCTCGTCGGCTGGGTCAAGACAGCCGCCCATCCCCAGCGCGTGCATCATCTCATGGGTGATCGTGCTGGTGATGGAATCGTCTTCCATGAGCAGCCGCGTGCTGATGGGCGAATACTCCGATTCGAAAACAACAAGCGTATTATACCCGTACAACGGAAGTGGAGAATAGTACGTGCCGCTCGTCAGGTAGTAATAGACGTCCGAGTCGCTCCTCCCCGTGTCCGGTGTGAACGAATAGGCTGTTCCGCTCGGATTGTCGATCTTTGCGAGAGTGATGAGCAGGGCCGCAAGACGGTCGCCGCCGACGCGCTCGACCCAGTAGTTCGCCGCGCCGAGCACGGACTGCATCTCCAGGGAGCTGAAATCGCGGGCCGTGGTGACATATCCGCCATGCTGATAGAACTGTTGCCCCCGGGAGAGCACGTTGAAGATGAACGGCCCGGCCGTGTACCGCTGGGCCAGTCCCGTCGCGGGCAGAACCAGAACCGCAAGCGCCGCCGCCACGAGGCCGAGCCGCCGGCCACGATCCCTTCCGCCGCACGTCGCCGACCCCGCCCCCGCCACCGCCGGATGCCCGCCGAAACGCTCCATTCCCCGTCCGCCCTCTCTTGCATCACCGCAACACGCCCGGCCGCCTTCGCAGCGTTCACGCCGGCCGCCTCCGGGACCGCCCCGCCTCCCTGCGGCACTGCCGCCCCGCGACATCCCTTGCCGCTTCCCCTCCCGTCACCTCGCCCTTTCCCCGACCGGATATACGTCCCGACATTTTTCAGTGTTTTTATATCGTATTTTCATTTCTCGAATTTGCCAACCCCTCCGGCCTTGAAACATTCCTTCTCCAGCCCGTTTCCCGCCTTGCCGTTTCACCGGGTACGCCCTGACAGTCCGGTTCCGTCGCCTTTTTCCACATCACGGCGCGTGCAACACGCCCCCGGACCTTTTATCGGCGAAACGCCTCCGTCGCCCGAACGCGTCATGCGGCCCTCGACGCCGCCCCGCCCCTGGCCTATATCGGCAATACCCGCCATGCGGGTGAGGCGTCGCGCGGTCCGCCGACGTACTGTCGCGTCCCTTGAAAAAGCTGTCGCCGCGCACGCCGCACGGAGCACGCACATGGGCCGCATTCATGTGGGAACCTCGGGCTGGAGCTACGCGCACTGGAAGGGGCCGTTCTATCCCGAATCGCTCCCGGCCGGAGAGATGCTCGCGGCCTACGCCGCGCGGCTTGCCAGCGTCGAGGCCAACGGCTTTTTCTACGGCCTGCCGCCCCCCGGCGCCGTCGCCCGCTGGCACGACCGGACGCCCGCCGGTTTCGTCTTCGCCGTGAAGGCCAGCCGCTACCTGACGCACATAAAAAAGCTCACGGACCCGGCCGAACCCGTGGCCAGACTGCTTGAGGCCACGGCCGGCCTCGGCCCCAAGCTCGGGCCCGTGCTCCTGCAACTGCCGCCGCGCTGGAAACCTGACGCGGCCCGCCTGGACGCGGCCCTGGCCGCGTTTCCCCCGGGCCAGCGGCTGGCCGTGGAGCCGCGCGATCCGCGCTGGGTGGAGGACGCGGCCGTGGACCGCGTGTTGCGCCGGCATGGCGCGGCGTTTTGCGTCTACGAGCTGGCCGGCTACCACGCCCCCTGGCGGCTCACCGCGGATTTCGGCTACGTGCGCCTGCACGGCCCGGGTCCGGGCCGCTACCAGGGCCGCTACGACATGGACCGGCTCCGGGCCGTCGCCGACCGCCTGCGCCGGTGGCGGGACCAGGGCGCGGATGCGTACTGCTATTTCGACAACGACGAACACGGCTTTGCCGCGCAAAACGCCGTGGAGCTGCGCGCGCTCCTGGAGGCCTGAACGCGGGCTTCACCCGATCCCGGATGTACCGAGGACCGGAGCTCGGGGGGAAGGCGCGTGCCTGGCACACCGCACGCGTGACTCGCCCACATCAAATCCCCCCAAAAGCCCCGGGGAGGAATGATCCCCGGCGACGCGCCGGCGGGGTCTTCTTCCGTGTGTTGGCCTGGAATTCGGACTTCGGCGTTACTGGTCCGCCGTTGGCGATGGTTGCCAACTCGAACCCCACTGCTGGCAACGACGCGGTTCGCCGCGTTTTTGATGACGCTGCCCAGGTCAATGGCGGGAGTCTGTCATCCGAATCCCACAACGTCAGCGATTCTTTGCTTTTTGCATGGAAAAAGCCCATGTCGTCACTTTTGACAGCATGGGCCATTCTCCATTTCTAGAAGTTGATGATTTTGTCGGCTATTTTAACCTGCTCATACAGCGCCTTCATGTTGGAGAGCTTGACATGTTCACTTTCGTCCACACCGTGGACGATCATGCACTTCCCTCAGGCTGCAAGCAACCCATCGCTGAGAGCAAATAATTTTGCCTCCTCAGCAATGGGAAATTGCTCAGAGTCTCCATCGTAAAGATCTACCCCAGGGCCATTCAAAAAGACTGTTACCTCTTCGCCGGCATTTAACAGAAAATTGCCGAACCGAACGGCATTCCACTTGATTTCCGGGGAGTTGCTCGAAAGGATAATGAGGATTTGCATTTTCGATGCCTCCATGCTTTTCCGATTGAACATATCGATAGCAAAGAGGAGCGGTGAGGGCAAGCCGAGGCCTGGAGCGCATCAAAGCTGCACCTTTCGCAATGCGCCGCGCCCGATGTCTTTGACTAGGCTTCACAGACTTGCCTCGGAGTGAGATGTTTGTACGTGTTGAGATCTACATCTCCATTCAGAAGAACCATCCCGGGCATTATACGACGAAGATACCGAAGATACGCAAGCTGCTTATTGCAATCCGATGTATCGTGGCCATAAATGAGCCCCCAGGAAGCAATTTTTCTGGCCAAGCTGTGTCGCTTTATTTTGATCAAAATGACTGGATCTCTATTGATACAAAGGCATCTCAATGCATCGTTAATTACTATTGGAGATTTGCGATAAGCAGTTTTTCTCTGCATGACAGGCCTTGTAGTCAATTTTCCATAAGAGACCGCCGCATCATTCCTTGATGGCGGCGCGGATTTGTTTCGAAAGGGAGCGCCGTCTTTTTCCGCCGTTGTCTTGCGGCCAGCCATGATGGCTCTGCAAAAACCAAATCCTTGTCACGCGGCCAAGAGCAAATTCCGTTCGGATTCCTGTGTCTTGAGCATGATTCCATCCTGAATAGCGTAAACAAGGCCGCATCCGCGAGTCAAGCAGGGCAAAGATCGACGAGCGCGGCATCCCACTTTTGGGCGCACATGGCTTGCACCCGTTCGCCTCATCGAATAGATTGCCCATACGTAAAAAACAGAGATGTTTTGCCGGACCTTCGGCAGGGCCGTCGGACGCATACCCATAAAAACCAGCGGCACAGGGCCTGAACTATGTCGTTCGACCACGTTGAAGCCCAGAGAATCGCGACTGATCCAGTTGGACGAGAAGTTTTACAAGATCGAGGGGATGGATGGCCGGGCCGTGAGCGGGTCACCAGTGTTCAAAAAGACCGGGTTGCACCTGAGTGCGACTTTCCTGAAAAATTACGGCTTCAGTGAAGGTGACGAATTTCGGTGCCTGAAGCCGGGAAGATTGCGTTGAAGAAGATTGAACCAGCTTATTCGGAGAGATTCCTGGTGATTAATCGGCGAATTCCATAGCTACTTATTTGAATTTATCTTTGTTTGCAAATAATGCATGCCATGGAAAATCGGAAACAAGATCACCACGAACAAAGGAGAATACCAATGAGGTTTTTATCAGTGTTTCGACTTTTTGTGTTTTGCTTTTTTGCGTCATACGGTATTTCATACTCGTCCGACCCAGAATATGAAAAACATTGCCTCGATCCAGAGATACCTAATTTCAAGAAATGTATTGAAGACTGTGAGTCAAAAAACAGGTCATCAAAACATTTCGATTACACGAAATGCCACAATGGATGCCTAGAGAGGCATGCTGAAAAGATGCTTGAATGTGAGCGTAACTTGAAAAACAAAAAACCAGAAAAGCAGACCAGTGGAAGCACACCGGGCCGTGAGCAGTGTCTGTATTTGATCAAGAACCTCTCCCAGTCGGAAGCTTTGCACACGGAATACTACAATGCTATAAATTGCTGCTCGTACATTATCAATATCGAATGGGACTGCGTTGGCGGAAAGCGTATGCACGACCCGAAAAGTTATACCATCGAGCCGAACATGCGCGGCCGGTACGACATGAATTGCAGCCCAGGGAGCAATCTGACGGGAAAGGCGAAAAAAGTGGACAAGATGGATGCAGAGACACGCTACGGCTATCCAACATCCTTTTGCGAACAGAAAAAATCATCGGATCCGTCCGACATCGTGAAGAGCGTCGAGGTGAACAAGTAGCGTCCGGCTCAGCCGCAACGGACCGCGTCCACAGGGAGGCGAGATGAAATCCAGAGCCATCGTCCGCATTTTTGGCATCGTAGCCGCCATGGGGCTTCTCTCCTTTCCACATCCGATACTCGCTTTCCTGGCAGAAGGCAGCATTTGATTTTTCTCATACATACACGTACATGATTCTTGTGAACTCTCGAAAGAATCTTTGCGGGGCGCGAAAACCATTGTGATCACGACAAACCAGGCATGCCCCACATCACGTGTTATGCGAACCATTGGAATCACCAATTCGACAATACAAACAAAACTACTTTACAAGGACAAATGCCATGATGAAATTCATAGTCTTTTCCCTTGTCTTTAGTTTTTTTGTAAATATTCCAGTTCTTGCAAACGCAGAAAAATTAACGTATAAATCCTATTGCCTGGATCCTGTTGGAGATATTCTTTATCAGTGCTTAAAAAATTGTAAAGAAAAAAGTGAATTGTCAAGATCTTTTAATCACGGATCTTGTTGTAAAAAATGCGCAGATGATTATGATAACAACATCATGAAATGCAAAAGCGACCTTGTCGATAAAACACTGCAAGAAGATAAAAATCTTGCAAAGAACGACAAGAAAACCAAGGGAACAGAAAGCTGCCTCTATCTCATCAAAAACTTGTCACAATCCAAGGCTTTGCACACGGAATACTACAATGCGATAAATTGCTGCTCGTACATTATCAATATCGAATGGGACTGCGTTGGCGGAAAGCGTATGCACGACCCGAAAAGTTATACCATCGAGCCGAACATGCGCGGCCGGTACGACATGAATTGCAGCCCAGGGAGCAATCTGACGGGAAAGGCGAAAAAGGTGGACAAGATGGATGCAGAGACACGCTACGGCTATCCAACATCCTTTTGCGAACAGAAGAAATCATCGGACCCGTCAGACATCGTGAAGAGCGTCGAGGTGAATAAGTAGCATTCAATCCTGCTGTAAAATACAGCCCACCTGAGGAGGCGAAATGAATTCCAAAACCATATTCCTTGTTTTTGGCATCATATTTGCCATGGCATTTGTAAATACCGCGTTCGCATCTGAGTCTGAAGAGAACCCCGAGAGCTCTTTCGTATTGGCTGCGAACACGGGCAAACAGAGTTCCGCCCCCTCTGACTTGATAACCTTTGGGGAAGCGCCGCCGCCTGTTTTCGACTGGGCCGGAACGGAGCAACGATTTTGCCGGGAAGTAGGTCCGGACCACACGTGTTGCCCGAAAATCCATGCGGCATGTGTCGAGCATTATCAAAAATATAAATCTGATAGTACGGTATGCGACGATAGCCTGAAAAGCTGCAATAAATACCGCGATTGCCCTGTCAGGATCAAAAAATTGCTTGAGCGCTATGACGTGCTCAAAGACAGGTTGAAGGACATACGGGCAGAAAAAAACATCAAGGTCCGGGATGTTCGGGGGTGTGAGGCTGTTATTGATTTCAAAAACAAAATGACTGAAATCACCAACTTGCAGGACGACTACAATTGCAGCTCCAAATCGTTGACGACTGCTTACGTCGAATCAAGCAAGATGGTCCAGGTTCTCACCCAGGAGTTCAGTTGCCAAAGCCATGTGAAAGAGCCGGAAAAGGCAAAGGCCAAGACCTCTGAGACGAAAGCCAATCAAAACGCAAAACCGCAAAGCAAACCGGAAAAGAAACCGATTGAGAGCTCTCCGGATGCCACATTCTCGTTTTGATGGATGCTTTCGGCGTCAAGAAGCCCATGCTGAAGTCCTATCTGGCGCGGTTGATCCAGTTGGACGAGAAGTTTAACAAGATCGAGGGGATGGATGGCCGGGCCGTGAGCGGGTCACCAGTTTTCAAAAAGACCGGGTTGCACCTGGGTGCGACCCTCCTGAAAAATGACGGCTTCGGCGGAGGTGGTGAGTCCCGGTTTTCGGTGAATGGGATGGGAAGATTGTGTTGGAAATGGTCTAGGGGGCTAGACTGCCAGAAACATTGTACAGATAGGCCCAAGTCGTTCAGGAAAATTGTTTGGCGTAGGCACACTCCTATTCACAAGTATAACAGTAGGATTAAAATTGAGTAAAATTATTTCAAGCATTGATGTACTATTTGATGCCTTGAAATTTGATACCCAACATCCCACAATAGTATCGATTGATGGGAATATGGGAGTTGGGAAATCGACATTGGCGAGGGAGATTGCTGATGGCCTAGGCTTTGATATATTTGACCTTGATTGTTATTTAAGTGAAAAAGTTACAGCAGAGAATGGGTATGTCGGAACGATTTGTTTTAACAATTTGCTTCGTGATGTCGAGGAGTCACTTTTTAGCATGAGGAGTATAATAGTGGAAGGGGTATGCGTGTTAAATGTTTTAGAGAGAATAGGGATTAATCCAAGTGTGAAAATTTATGTTGACGAAATTGATTTTGCGGCTGATTCCAATTTTGTGCGCCAGAGGTCATCCACGGTAATACTTGAAGACATCCCAAATGGTGCTTATTTGAGTTGCGAAATACAGCGTTATCACAAGTCGATGACGCCATACAAAATAGCAGATATAGTTTTTGAAAGATATAACAAATAAGTGTACAGTGATAGTATTCACCTGACACCGCCGTCCCCGGCGGGGAGCGATTCGGCTGTGCTGAGATGGCTATCATCTGATGACAGCTCCTTTCCCTCTCCTCGTCACCTTCGCCAACACGCCCCAACACAAAAAATTTCTTGCTCCCCCGCCGCCTCCCTTGACTTCCCCCCGCCCTTGGGGCAAATATCCCGTTCCCGATTGTATTTCTAGGACCGTAGCTCAGGGGGAGAGCGCTTGCTTGACACGCAAGAGGTCAGGAGTTCAAATCTCCTCGGTCCTACCATGTGAATCCGGGGAGGCCCTGGCCTCCCCTTCTTTATCATTAATGACGATGCGTCCAGGCGACGCGCGGGCGGATGCCGCCCGGGGAGATGGAGCCGTGCAGGTCCGGGTCGAGGGCAAAAACGTGGAGGCCGCGCAAGGCGAGTCCTGCGGCCAGGTGCTGGCGAAAGCGCTTTCCGGAAAACGCCTCAAGAACACGTTGCTGTGCCGTTGCGGCCAGACCCTGCTCGATCTCGCCACCCCCCTTCCCGACGACTGTCGCGAACTCGAGCCCATCGCGCCCGACGCCCCCGAGGGTCTGGAGGTCATCCGCCACTCCGCCGCCCACATCATGGCCGAGGCCGTGAAAAAGCTCTTCCCCTCGGTCAGGGTGACCATCGGCCCGGCCATCGAGAACGGCTTCTACTACGACTTCGCCTTCGAGCGCCCCTTCACCCCCGAGGACCTCATGGCCATCGAGGCCGAGATGCGCAAGGCCGTGGCCCAAAACGCCCCCTTCGTGCGCCGCGAGGTGCCGCGCGAGGAGGCCAGGGCGCTTTTTTCCGGCCAGGGCGAGGACTACAAGGTCGAGATCCTCGACGAGATCGCCAAGGGCGACACGGTCTCCCTGTACACCAACGGCGAATTCACGGACCTGTGCCGGGGGCCGCACATCCCCTCCTCCGGGCATCTGCCGGCCTTCAAGCTTCTGTCCGTGGCCGGGGCCTACTGGCGCGGCGACGAGAAGCGGCCCATGCTCCAGCGCATCTACGGCACGGCCTTCGCCTCGGAAAAGGACCTCAAGACCTACCTCCACCACCTGGAGGAGGCCAAGAAGCGCGACCATCGCCGCATCGGCACCCAGCTCGACCTGTTCAGCTTCTCGGACGAGGCCGGCCCGGGCATGGCCATCTGGCATCCCAAGGGCGAGCTGATCCGCACCATCCTGGAGGACTTCGAGCGCAAGGAGCACCTGGGGCGCGGCTACCACTTGGTGCGCGGCCCGCAGATATTGAAGCGCGAACTCTGGGAGCGCTCCGGCCACTACGACAATTACCGCGAGAACATGTATTTCACGGCCATCGACGAGCAGGCCTACGGCATCAAGCCCATGAACTGCCTGGCCCACATGCTCGTGTACAAGGCCAAGGTGCGCAGCTACCGCGATCTGCCGCTGCGCTACTTCGAGCTGGGCGTGGTGCACCGCCACGAGAAGTCCGGGGTGCTGCACGGGCTTTTGCGGGTGCGCCAGTTCACCCAGGACGACGCCCACATCCTGTGCCGGCCGGACCAGCTTCTGGAGGAGATCACCGGCATCGTCAGGTTCGTGCAGGACGTGGTGGGGCTGTTCGAGTTCGATTTCGAGGTGGAGCTGTCCACGCGGCCCGAGAAGTCCATCGGCAGCGACGCGGACTGGGAGCGGGCCACCACGGCCCTGACCGAGGCCCTGGACGCGCTGGGGCTGCCCTACGGGATCAACGAGGGCGACGGCGCATTCTACGGCCCGAAGATTGACATAAAGCTCAAGGATGCCTTAGAGCGCCGGTGGCAGTGCGCGACCATACAATGCGATTTCACCTTGCCCGAGCGATTTGATCTGGTTTACACCGATGCGGATGGGACCCGGAAGCGTCCGGTCATGCTGCATCGGGTGATCCTCGGCGCGGTGGAGCGCTTTTTGGGCGTCCTGATCGAGCATACCGCCGGGGCCCTGCCCACGTGGCTGTCCCCGGTGCAGGCCCGGGTCCTGACCGTGACCGACGCCCAGGACGAATTCGCCCGGAGCGTGGTGTCGCGGCTCAAGGAAGCCTGCATCCGGGCCGAGCTCGACGACCGCAACGAGAAGCTGGGCTACAAGATTCGCGAGGCCCAGATGGAAAAGATCCCCTACATGCTCGTTGTCGGGGACAAGGAAAAGGAACTCGGCGGGGTCAATGTCCGTCCGCGGTCCGGGGAGAACCTGGGGTTGAAATCCGTGGACGAGGTTGTGCTCATGATTCTGGCCGACTGCCAGGAACCATTCAAGCGTGGAGGTATGCGCTATAAATTCTGCTCCCAGTGAACCCCGGTGCAACCACAGGATTCGCGCCCGCGAGGTGCGGGTCATCGCGGACGACGGCCAGCAGGTGGGCATCATCCCCACTTCCGAGGCCCTGCGCATGGCCCAGGAGCGGGGCCTTGACCTGGTGGAGGTGGCGCCCGGCGCCGAGCCTCCGGTCTGCCGCATCATGGATTTCGGGAAATTCAAGTATCAGCAGCAAAAAAAGCAGCAGGAAGCCCGAAAGAAGCAGACCGTCATCCAGCTCAAGGAAATCAAGGTCCGCCCGAAGACCGACGAACACGACTATCAGACCAAGCTCAAGCACATCCGGCGTTTTCTGGACGCCGGGGACCGCTGCAAGGTCACCGTCTTCTTCAGGGGCCGCGAAATCGTGCACAAGGACCGGGGGCTGACCATTTTGTCCCGGATCGTCGAGGACCTGGGCGAACTGGCCAAGATGGAGCAGGAGCCCAAGAGCGAAGGGCGCACCATGACCATGCTTCTGGCCCCGCAACCCAAAAAGTGATCCCCCGGACGGACATCTCTCCGGGAACGCATAAAGGAGTCCCCACATGCCCAAGATGAAGACCAACAGAAGCGCCGCCAAGCGCTTCGGCACCACCGGCAGCGGCAAGTTCAAGCGTCGCCGGCAGAATCTGCGGCACATCCTGACCAAGAAAAACGCCAAGCGCACCCGGCGCCTGGGTCAGGGCACGCTGGTCGACGCGGCCAACGTCAAGGCCGTGGAAAAGCTTCTGCCCTACGCCTAGCGCCGCGTCACGAAACAGGTAACGGAACGATGCCGGCGGCGGCCGCAACCGTCCGCCGCAACGGCCCCATCGGGCGGCCCCGGGAACTCCCCCAAAGGCCCTCGCAACCCCGCGCGTCGCGCGCTCCCGGCCGAAACGGCCGGCGTAACGGGACCACCGCCCCGCCGCGACGACACCACGACGGACCCGGCTTCGGCCGTCCGTCCAAGGAGAGACCCTCATGCGCGTGAAAAGAGGCCAGGCCGCCCACAAGCGGCACGCCAAATACCTGAAATTGGCCAAGGGCTATGTCGGCGCCCGCAGCAAGCTGTACGAAACCGCGCGGGAGACCGTGGAACGGTCCCTGGCCTACGCCTACCGCGACCGCAAGACCAAGAAGCGCGAATTCCGCAAGCTGTGGATCATGCGCATCAACGCCGCCGCCCGCGAGCACGGCATGTCCTACAGCATGTTCATGCGCGGCCTGTCCCTGGCCGGGGTGGAACTGGACCGCAAGGTCCTGGCCGATCTGGCCGTGCGCGAAAAAGACAGCTTCGGCAAACTCGTGGAGCTGGCAAAAGCCAAGGTGGCCTAGGCGTGTCCGCGCCTACGCTTCTGTCCGAACTTGAGAGCCTGGTCGGGGAGTGTCTGGCGCGCCTCGACCAGGCTTCGACGTTCGAGGCCCTGGAAGAGGTGCGGGTGGCCTATCTCGGCCGCAAGGGACGCCTGGCCCAGGCCATGGCCGTATTGCCCTCGCTTTCCGCCGACGGACGCCGCGAGGCCGGGCAGGCCGCCAACCGGGCCAAGGAAACCCTGACCGCCCGCCACGAGGAGCGTCTGGCCGCCCTGTCCCGGGACGAGGACGCCGCCCTGCTGGCCGCCTTCGACCCCACCCTGCCCGGGCGGACCCCGTTCGCCGGCGGCCGCCACCCGGTCAACATCGTCACCGCCGACATCTGCCGGGCCTTCGAGGCCCTGGGCTACGACATCGTGGCCGGCCCGGAGATCGAGACCGACTATTACAACTTCGAGGCCCTGAACATGCCCCCGGAGCATCCCGCCCGGGACATGCAGGACACCCTGTACATCTCCGACTCCATCGTCCTGCGCACCCACACCTCGCCGCTGCAGGTGCGCACCATGCTGTCCAAGAAGCCGCCCGTGGCCGTGGTCGCCCCGGGCAAGGTCTACCGCCGCGACTCCGATCTGACCCACACCCCCATGTTCCACCAGATCGAGGGGCTCTACGTGGACCGAGACGTGTCCATGGCCGATCTGCGCGGCACCCTGACCCACTTCGTGCGCGCCATCTTCGGCCCGGGCACCAACGTGCGCTTCCGGCCGAGCTTTTTCCCCTTCACCGAACCCAGCGCCGAGGTGGACATCTCCTGCGTCATCTGCGGCGGCACGGGCGCGGCCGGGACCGAGACCTGCCGGGTGTGCAAGGGCACGGGCTGGGTGGAGATCCTGGGCTGCGGCATGGTCGATCCCAACGTGTTCGCGAGCGTGGGCTACGACCCGGAGACCTATACCGGGTTCGCCTTCGGCATGGGCGTCGAGCGCGTGGCCATGCTCAAGTACGGCATCGGGGATCTGCGCATGTTCTTCGAAAACGACATCCGTTTCCTGAGCCAGTTCGCATAGGCGGCGATGCAACCGCGGGCGGCCCCCGCCGGACCGGTGGCAACCCCGGGGCGGCGACACCGGGGGAACCGGCCGCATGTCCGCCACGGCGGCGCTTTTCCCGGAGGATTCCATGCTCCTGAGTCTTGCTTGGCTGCGCGAGTTCACCCCCTACGACGGCACGCCCCAGGCCCTGGCCGACCGCCTGACCATGCTCGGCCTGGAGGTCGAGGACATCCACGACCCCTTCGCCGGGCTCTCCGGCGTGGTCGTGGGCCATGTGCTCACCCGCGATCCCCACCCGGACGCGGACAAGCTCTCCCTGTGCACCGTGGACGTGGGCGGCCCCGAGGTCCTGTCCATCGTGTGCGGCGCGCCCAACGTGGCCGCCGGCCAGCACGTGCCCGTGGCCCTGATCGGGGCCGCGCTGCCGAACGGCATGACCATCAAAAAGAGCAGGATCCGCGGCCAGATCTCCTGCGGCATGATCTGTTCCGAATCCGAACTGGGGCTTTCCGAGGAGAGCTCCGGCATCATGGTCCTTTCCGGCTCCCCCGCGCCCGGGACCCGGCTGGTCGACGCCCTTCACCTGGACACCTGCGTCCTGGACGTATCCATCACCCCCAACCGGGCCGACTGCCTGAGCGTCCTCGGGCTGGCCCGGGAAACGGCCATGGCCTTCGGACTGCCCCTGACCCGGCCCGACGCGGCCTACGCCGACACCACCCCCACCCCAGAGGACCTGTCCCGGGCCGTGGCCATCGAGATCGCGGACCCGGCCCTGTGCCCGGTCTACCGGGGCAAGCGCATACGGAACCTCGCCGTGGGCAGAAGCCCGGACTGGCTGCGCCACCGCCTCCTGGCCGTGGGCCAGCGGCCCATCAGCAACGTGGTGGACGTGACCAACTACGTGCTTTTCGAGCTGGGGCAGCCCATGCACGCCTTCGACCGGGACATCCTGGAGGGCAACCTGGTCCGGGTGGCCCCGGCCCGGGACGGCATGAAATTCGTCACCCTGGACGGCCAGGAGCGCTTGCTGACCTCGCGCGACCTGCTCATCTGGGACGCCGTGAAGCCCGTGGGGCTGGCCGGGGTCATGGGCGGCGAAAATTCGGAGATGACCGCGACAAGCACCGAGGTCTTTCTGGAGTGCGCCGTGTTCGACCCGGCCACCATCCGCAAGACCGCCCGGCGCCTGGGCATCCCCAGCGAGGCCTCCTACCGCTTCGAGCGCGGCGTGGACCAGGCGGGGTCGCGTTACGCCCTTGACCGCGCCGTCTCGCTGATCCTGAAAACCGCCGGAGGCCAGGCCCTGGCCGGGGTGGCCGAGGCCGAACCCCGGCCCTGGACCGCGCCCCGGCTGTCCTTCCGCAAGGCCCGGGCCGAAAAGCTTCTGGGCGTGCCCCTGACCGACGACTTCTGCCGCGACACCCTGTCCGCCCTGGGCTGCGTCCTCGAAAAGGAGAAGGACGGCGGCCTGGAGGTCCTGCCGCCCTCCCACCGCCTGGACCTGGAACGCGAGGCCGACCTCATCGAGGAGGTGGGCCGGGTCTACGGCCTGGACCGCATCCCCCCGGTGCTGCCGACCATTTCACGGTCCCTGGACACGGCCGGCCAGGGCGAATCCCAGCACGCCTTCTGGTCCCGGGTGCGGGCCTGGGCCGTGGGACTGGGGCTTCGCGAGGCGGTCAACTACAGCTTCGTGGGCCACGCCGACCTGGATCTGCTGTGCCTGGACCCGGCCTGCCGGGTGTCCGTGGCCAACCCCCTGACCGAGGAGCAGAACGTCATGCGCCCCGAACTCGCGCCGGGGCTTTTGCAGACCGTGCGCGTGAACATCTCCCGGGGCAATGTCGATCTGCGCCTGTTCGAGGTGGCCAAGGTCTTCCACGCCGACGCCGCGTCCGAAACCGGCTGCCGCGAGCCCGCCCGGCTGGGACTGGCCCTGCACGGCGGCCGCCACCCCGAGGGCTGGCCCTTCCCCGCCGAACAGGCCGGATACCAGGACATCAAGGGCCTGGTGGAAAACCTGCTGGCCGCCTTCCAGCTTCCGGCCGCCGGATACTCCCCGGCCGTGGAAAGCCCCTGGCTGTCGCCGGCCGTGCGGCTGACCCTGGCCGGACGCGACTTCGGCTACATCGGCCGGGTCAAGCCCGACATCGCCGACGCCTTCCATGTCCGCCGCGAACTGTGGCTGGCCGAGGTCTCCCTGGACCTGCTGGCCGAACTGGCCGCCGCGGCCAAGGTGGTCTTCAAACCCCTGCCCGTGTATCCGCCCGTGCGCCGGGACATCACCATCATCGCCCCGGCCGCGCTCCCGGCCAAAACCATCGAGGAGGCCGTCGCCTCAAAAAAATCGGCCATCCTGGAAAACATCTTCCTGGCCGACCTGTTCGTGCCCGAGGGCGGAACCGAGCGCAACCTGACCTATCGCCTGACCTACCGCCACGGCTCGCGCACCCTCAAGGACGCCGAGGTGGACAAGGAGCGCCAGGCCCTGGCCGACCATCTGGCCAGGGTCCTGCCCGTCCGGTTCTCCTGATCCCCGGCCGCCGCGACCCGGTCCCGACGTTTTTCCCGCCGGCCGCCCCCCCGGGGGTTGACCGGCGGGCGCTTTGTGGCGCACATCTTGACCGTCATGGAGCCCAAAACCTACAAGATCGGGGAGGCCGCCCGGCTCGCCGGCGTCAAGCCCTTTGTCCTGCGGTTCTGGGAGAGCGAGTTCCCGCAACTGACCCCCATCCGCACCCCCAAGGGACAACGGCTCTACACCGACGACCATGTCCGGCTCATCGCCCGCATCAAGACCCTGCTCCACGAGGAGGGCCTGACCATCGACGGCGCGCGCCGCCGGCTCGACGAGCAGGCCGCCGACACCGGACTCCTGCGCCACATCCACGCGGAACTGACGGCCATCCGGGACATCCTGGACCGGCCCCCGCGCGATCCCGACCCCCTCCGACCATCAGCAAAAGGACCCCTGCCATGAACCGGCGACCGATGCTCGCGGCCATGACCCTCTTCATCCTGCACCTCTGCGCCCTGCCGGCCCTGGCGGCGGAAGACGCCCAGGCCCGGGCCGGCGTCCTCGAAGACCTGCGCGGCACGGTCACCGCCCGCCAGGAGGCCGGACAGCCCCGGGCCATCCCCAAGGGCGGCCCGGTCCTGGTCAAGGACATCCTGACCACCGGCCCCGAGGACAGGGGAAAGATCGTCTTCGCCGACGACTCGGTCCTGGAGATCGGACCCGACAGCGAGATCCGCATCGAGGAGTTCGCCTACGACACCTCGGATCGCGACAACTTCCGCCAGGGCCTCAAGATGGCCAAGGGGCTTTTCCGCTACGCCACCGGGAAAATCGTGGCCCAAAACCCCGACCGCCTGAAAATCGAATCCCCCCTGGCCTCCATCGGCATCCGGGGCACCACCACCGACCATATGGTCACGGTCCGGGAGACCATCCGGGACGGCGCGCCCGTGCGCGTGGTCGAGGACGAACTGCACGCCCTGCGGCAGTCCAAAACCAAAACCCAGGTCGTGGTCACCCACCTGAACAAGCCCACCGTGCTCAAGAAGCAGGACATGGCCGCCTCCCTGAAACCCAAGACCCCCGCCGTGTCCCGGCCCCTGACCGAGGCCGAGAAAAAGACCTTCGCGACCATCCCCCTCTCTCCCGCCCCCTTCGACCCCAGGCCGGGCCTGAGCCTCACCGGCGGCGGCCAATAACCGGGGCTGCCGCCCCGGACCCCGCCCGGGGGGAATCATTCCCCCCGGACCCCCTGACTCCCGGTGTGGGGCGCTGCGTGGCGCGATG
>JBMONM010000271.1:0-27922 GCA_049324675.1 Thermodesulfobacteriota bacterium | reverse complement strand
ACAACCCGCCGAAATCCATCGGGTTGTCCGTCATGACGGCTGGGGGCGGGGGAGGTGCCCGGTTCCGGGGTCAGGCGGTCCGGGCCGGGGGCGCGGCCGGCAGCAGGGAGTTCGCGAGGGCCAGGAAGGCCGGGTGGGTGAAGTCGCCGATGCGCTCCACCCCGGCCGGGGACTCGACCATGGAACCCTGGTGCAGGACCGCCACCCGGTCGCACAGACGCAGGACCACCCGGACGTCGTGGGAGATGAACAGGTAGGACGCGCCGGTTTCCCGGCGAAGCGCGGCCAGAAGATCCAGGATTTTCGCCTGCACCAGCATGTCCAGGCTGCTGACGGCCTCGTCCAGGACCACCACCTTCGGGCGTGGGGCCAGGGCCCGGGCGATGCACACCCGCTGCAACTGGCCGCCGCTGAATTGGTGGGGGTATTTTGCCGCGTCGGCCGGGAAAAGCCCGACCATCTCCAGAAGCTCGGCCACCCGGGCCCGCCGGGCCGCCGGGGTGGGGCGCTCGAAGTTGTCCAGGGGTTCGGCCACGATGTCCCCGGCCGTGAGCCTCGGATTGACCGATCCCAGGGAGTTCTGGAACACCACCTGGAGGTCCTTTCTGGCGAAGCCGCTTCCGCGCAGGGTCCGGGCCAGGACCGGCCGGCCCAGGAAGCGCACCTCCCCGGCATCCGGGGCCTCCAGGCCCAGGGCGATGCGCCCGAGCGTGCTTTTGCCAGAGCCGCTACGGCCTAAAAGTCCCAGGCATTCGCCTTGGCGCAGTCCCAGACTCACCCGGTCGAGCACCAGATGGCGGCCCTTGCCGCCGAACACCCCGCCCTGGCGGTAGGTCTTGGTCACCCCGGACAGTTCGAGCAGGCTCATGGGACGGCCTCCATGCCCCGGGAGCGGGCGCCCTCCAGGGCGGCGTCGTGGGCGTGCAGGCACAGGTGGGCGGCCACCAGGGCCCTGGCGTGGGGATGCCCCGGGGCGGCGAAAAACGTCTGTACCGGGGCCTTCTCCACAATCTCCCCCCCGTGCATGACCGCCACGTCGTCGGCCAGGCGGGCCACCACCCCCAGGTCATGGGTGATGCACAGCACCCCCGTGCCGTGGGCGCGCCGGATGCGGTCGATGAGATCCAGGATACGGGTCTGGGCCTGCACGTCCAGGTCCGTGGTGGCCTCATCGGCGATGAGCAGGGGGGCCTCGAACAAAAGGGCCACGGCCACCATCACCCGTTGCAGCATGCCGCCGCTCATCTGGAAGGGATAGAGCGGCAGGACCGCGTCCGGCTCGGCGAATCCCACCTCGGCCAGCGCCCCGCGAACGCGCCGCAGCCGTCCGTCCCGGTCCCTGGCCAGGGCCGGGTCGTGGGCGGCCACAGTCTCCGCGAAATGGCCGGCCACGGTCAGGACCGGGTCGAAGCAGCTCATGGGGTTTTGCAGGACCATGGCCGCGCCCGATCCGCGCAACCGGCGCAGGTCCTCGGCGGCCAGGGTGTCCAGGCGGCGGCCCGCAAGGGATATCTCGCCCGACAGGCGCGCCAGCCCCTTGGGCAGAAGGCCCATGACCGACAGGGCGGTCAGGGACTTGCCGCTGCCGCTTTCGCCCACGAGCCCGAGAATCCTCCCGGCCTGCACGGTCAGGGACACGTCGCGCACAAGGGGCCGGCCGGCCGGTCCCGAGCCGTTTTGCCGGGCCACGCTCAGGTTCCGGACCGAGAGCAGGGGCGGGCGTTCGCTCATGGTTCGACCTCCGGCCGCAACGAGGCGCGGGCCGCCCCCTCGGCCTCGGATTCGGCGGGCTGGGCGGCCAGGGCCGGGTCCAGGGCGTCGCGCAGGGCGTCGCCCAGAAGATTGAAGGACATGACCGTAAGAAAGATCATGAGCCCGGGATACAGGATGAGCAGGGGCCTGGTGGCGATGTACTGCCTGGCGTCGTTGATCATCACCCCCCATTCCGGGGTGGGCGGCCGCACCCCCAGGCCCAGAAACGACAGGCCCGAAACGTGGAGCATCATGTGCCCGATGTCCAGGGTGGCCAGGACGACCAACTGCACGAACACCCCGGGCAGGATGTGGCGCGTCGCCAGCTTGAGGGGCGGGGTGCCGGCGGCGCGCGCGGCCAGGACGTATTCCCGGTTTTTGAGCGACAGGGTCAGCCCCCGGATGATGCGCGCGTACCAGGCCCAGTGGGTGAGCACGATGGCCAGGATGACGTTGGTCAGGCCCATGCCCAGGATGCCGACCATGAACATGGCCAGGATGAAGGTGGGAAAGGTCAGAAACACGTCGCACAGCCGCATGAGCGCCGCGTCCACCGGCCCCCCGGCATATCCGGCCAAAAGACCCACCGCGAGGCTCAACCCCAGCACCAGGGCCACGATGATCGCGGCCGAGCCCAGGGATATCCTGGCCCCGTACATGAGCCGGGACAGGATGTCCCGGCCCAGGTGGTCCGTGCCCAGGGGATGCGTAAGGCTCGGATTCTCCAGGCGAATCGCCAGATCGGTGGCGTTGGGGTCGGCCGGGGACAAAACCGGCGCGAACACGGCCATGCCGGTCACCACAAGGCACATGGCCAGGGCCACGAGGGCGGTCTTTCGCCGCACGAACGCGCCGAGTCCGTTCATCCCGCCTCCCCGGCCCCGAGCCTGATGCGCGGATCGATGACCGCGTAGACGATGTCCACGGCCAGGTTCACGGCCACGAAGATGGCGGTCATCATGAGCAGGAAGCACTGTAGGACCGGATAGTCCCGGTTGAAGATGGCCGAGACCGCGAAGCGGCCCACCCCGGGCCAGGCGAATACGCTCTCCACCACCACGGCCCCGCCCAGAAGCTCGCCCAGGTGCATGCCCACGGCCGTGACCACCGGGATCAGCGAGTTGCGCAGCACGTGGCCGCCGATCACCGTGCGTTCGGACAGCCCCCTGGCCCTGGCGTAGAGCACGAAGCGGTGGTCCATGTTCTCCAGCATGCTGGTGCGGATGAGCCGGATGTTGATGCAGAGCGACATCAGCGCCAACGATACGGCGGGCATGAGCACATGGGCCGCGCCGCCCTTGCCCATGGGCGGCAGCCAGCCCAGGGTCACGGAAAAGAGGTAGACCAGGAGGAATCCCAGCCAGAAGCTGGGCATGGACACGCCCACGTAGGCGAAAAAGCGGGTCAGATGGTCGGGCAGGCGGTCCTTTTTCAGGGCGGCCATGATCCCCAGGGGCAGGCTTCCGGCCAGGGTGAAGAACAGCGACACCCCGGCCAGATACAGGGTGGCCGGCAGATAGTAGAGCAGTTCGCCCAGGACGGGCCGCTTGGTCACGTAGGAGATGCCGAAATCCCCGCGCACGGCCTTGCCCAGCCAGTCCAGGTATTGGGCCACATAGGGCCGGTTGAGCCCCAGGGCCTCCCGGGCCACGGCCAACGCCTCGTCCGTGGGCGGGATGTTGGACAGCCGCAGGTAGGCCATGGCCGGATCGCCCTGGCCCATGCGCAGCATGACGAACACGACCACGGAGACCGCCAGCAGGATCGGAACCAGCAGCGCGAGCCGTGTGGCGATGAATCGGATCATGACGGTCTCCGTGTCCCAGGGGTTATTTCCTGGCCATGTCCTCGAAGGGGATCTCGCTTTGCAGGGTTCCGTAATGCACGCCGTCGAGGTTGTCGCGGTGGGCCACGATGCCCACGGTATAGGTCAGGGGCAGGTACACGGCCTGCTCGTGAAGGGTGGTCAGGATGTCCCGGTACATCTCCCGGCGCTTGGTCTCGTCGACGGTCACCAGGACCGCCGCGATCTTTTCGTCCAGGGCGGCCTTCATGGGCAGTCCGACCTGGGCCTGGTAGTCGGCGTGGGAGGGCGCGCGCATGGAGCTGACCATGGAATGGGGATCGTAGGGCGCGCCCCAGGTGTCGCCGAAAATCATGCCGAATTCGCCGGACTTCTGGCGGGCCAGGAAGGAGTCCGGCTCCTCGCCGATGAGGTTCAGCCTGATGCCGGCCTTGCGCAGGTCGCCCTGCAGGGTCTCGGCCACGGCCTTCTGCATGGGGTCGTTGCCCTCGAAGCACAGGTCCACGGCCAGTTCCTGGCCGTCCTTCTCCCGGAACTCCCGGCCCGGGGCCGGCTTCCAGCCGGCCTGGTCCAGGATGGTCCGGGCCTTGCCCAGGTCGAAGGCGTAGGGGGGCAGTCCCAGGTCGCAGTAGGGCGTCGTGGGGGAGAACAGGGTCTCGGCCGGCTTTTCGATGTCCAGGAAGATGCCCCTGGCCATGGCCGCCTTGTTCGCGGCGTGCAGGATGGCCTGGCGCACGGCCAGGTCCCTGGTCGGACCCCGGTTGGAGTTGATGGCCAGGTTGCGGGTGGCCAGGGGCCCGGACACCAGGGTCTCGGCCT
This sequence comes from Thermodesulfobacteriota bacterium, assembly GCA_049324675.1. Lineage (GTDB taxonomy): Bacteria > Desulfobacterota > Desulfovibrionia > Desulfovibrionales > Desulfovibrionaceae > Desulfolutivibrio. Next base: position 23,547 of record JBMONM010000271.1, on the reverse strand, counting down.
TCCCGTCTTTTTGCATGGCCGCGAAGGTCTCCAGGCTGACCTGGCCGGTGCCGTGGCCGCCGGCGTTGTAGATCAGGTCGATCTCCCCGGTCTCGAAGGCCACGGCCCGGGTGTTGGGGTCGGTGATGACCTTGACCAGGATCTTCTGGATGGCCGGCTTCTTGCCCCAATAGGACTCGTTGCGCTCGAAAAGGTCGTATTCGCCCTTCTTGGTCTCCACAAGCTTCCACGGGCCGGTGCCCACGGCCTTTGTGATGCCGTCGGCGGTGTTGCCGGAGTCGGGAAAGGCGCTCGGGGCCAGGATGCGCAGGGGCCTGGCCAGGCACAGTTCCTGGAGCGTGGGATAGTAGGGGTTTTTGAGCACAAGCCGGAAGGTCCGGGGATCCGGGGCTTCGGCGGCCTCGATCTGGGCCACCAGCTCCAGCCATTTGTGCTTTTTGGCGTTGGCCAGGATGGCGTCGAAGTTCTTCTTGACCGCGGCCGCGTCGCAGGGGGTGCCGTCGGAGAAGGTCACGCCGTCGCGCAGGGTGAAGGTGTAGGTCTTGCCGTCCGGGGAAATCTCCCACTTCTCGGCCAGGGCCGGTTTGATGGCCCCGCCTTCGCCGTAGCGCACCAGGGGGTCGTAGACCATGGCCTGGGCGAACATCTGGTTTGGGGAATAGAGGTGGGGATTGAGTTCCCCCACGTTGGAGGTCCAGGAATAGACCAGGGTCTCGGCTCCGGCCAGGGCGGCGGCCGGGACGGCCAGCAGGGCCAGGGCCGCAAGGACCCTGAAGACGTTTCGAGCCGGTCGGGCGCACATGTGGGCCATGGTTCTCTCCCCTTCATGGTTGCGTGGCGGGTGCCCGGGCACTCTCCGGGGCGGCTGGGCGTGGGTAACATAATCGACAATTGTATGCTACCAAAAAAGTACGAAATACGAATGAATAAAAAAGGTACGGCAAAGGCTGAGAGAAGATGAATGCGGTGTCTTGAAGTAAAAACGATTCGGGAAAGGGTGTCGGAAGGCTGGGCCGACGGCGGGACGCCGGGTCAGCAGGCCTTGCGGCCACGGAAGAACGACAACACCACGCCGAGGCAGGAGAAGACCGCGAAGGCCGTGAGTCCGACCCGCATGCTGGTCAGAAACCCGGGCAGGGTGGCCGCCGATACCCCGGCGTCGCCCATGAACATGGAAAAGATCAGGGTCACCGTGGTCATGCTCACGGCCATGCCCAGGGTGCGCATGGTTCCGACCATGCCCGAGGCCACCCCGAACTGCCGTCTGGACACGCTGCCCATGATGGCCGTGGAGTTGGGGGTGATGAAGATGCCGAATCCCGTGCCGATAAGCACCAGTTGGCAGGCCAAAAACCAGAGCGGGGTATCCATGCCGATGGTCGCGGCCGCCAGGAGAAGCCCGGCGGAACTGGCCAGCATGCCCGTGGTGGCGAGGCCCGCCGGCTGGAAACGGCTGGCCAGCCGTCCCGAGGCCAGGGAGGCCAGGACCTGGCTGACCGGCTGCAACAAAAGGAGATACCCGGCCTGACGCGGCGCCAGGCCCTTGGCGTACTGCAGATACAGGCTCATGAGGAAGGTGATGCCGAAGGTGGCCGCGTAGTTCCCCAGGGCGGCCAGGCAGCTCAGGGTGAAAAAGCGGTTATGGCGCAGAAGGGACACGTCCAGAAGCGGGCTTTTCGTCCGGGCCTCGCACCACAAAAAAAAGACCAGACCGGCCAGACCGGCGGCGAGCATCAGGTAGCCGATCGGGCTTTGCCCGGCATGGGCCGCGCCGGTCATGAAAAGCCCCACGCTTGCGGCGTAGGCCAGCCCGCCCCGCCAGTCCAGGCTTTCGCCCGAGGCGTTTTTCCGCCCCCCGCGCATGAAAAAAAGGCACATGGCCGTGGCCGCAAGGCCCAGGGGGGCGGACATGAGAAACACCCCGCGCCACCCGAAATGGTCCGTGACGTACCCCCCGGCCACCGGCCCCACCGAGAGTCCGGCATAGGTGCAGGCCGAGACGATGCCGATTTTCAGCGCGCGTTTCTCCGGAGGATAGGCCGCGGCCACCAGGGCCAGGCTGCCCGAGAGCATCATGGCCGCGCCCAGTCCCTGAAAGAAGCGCTGGACCATGACCATCTCCACGCTGCCGGTCAGCCCCAGGGACAGGGTCAGGGCCGTGAACACGGCCAGTCCGGCCAGAAGCACCCCGCGCTGGCCCACGATGTCGCCCAGCCGGCCGAAGGTGAGCATGGTCATGGCCAGGGACACCACGTAGAGCTGCTCCACCAGGCCAAGCTGCATGGCCGTGGCCGAGAGCTCGCGCCCCAGAGACGGCAGGGCCACGCCCACGGCCGTGAGCATGAACGGGACCATGAACTGGACGATGCAGACAGTGAGAAGGACCGCCAGGGGCGAACCGGTCCCGGCCGGGACGGACGCGCCGGCGGGGGACGGGGAATCGAGGGGCGAATCGTGGCGAGGCATGCGGCTTTTGCTCCTGAAAAACGGGTGCGTCGGGTGATCCCTATCGATTTTGTCCGGGGAAGGAAACCGTCATCCTCGTGGGACCCGGGCCGCGCGGTCGCGGCAACGGGGCCTGAAGTCGAGCGGTCGAGGCTGTACGCGGATTGACCGGCCAATCGCGATGGGGCGGGCGGGGGCGCCGGCCGTTGCGGTTTGTGGAGGTCGGGGCTAGGATGAAATTCACTCATCACTGCCGTGCCGGGAGTCCCGATGGTCAGCGTGCGCAAAAGTCTGCTGCAGCTTGTCTTTGCCGGATCGTTCATGAAGCGTTGGAACGACAAGCACCGCTCCATGCAGCTCGTGGAGGTGGACAAGCAGGCCCACAAGATGATGGTGGCCTGGATGCTTTTCGCCCTCAATTCCGAGGGACTCGATCCGGCCAGGCGCCAGGCCCTGGCCGGAGAGATCATCGAGGGCGGCATCTTCGACTACTTCTACCGCCTGGTGATCACCGACATCAAGCCGCCGGTGTTCTACCGCATGAAGGCCAACCCGGCCCACTACGAAAAGCTCACGGCCTGGGTCTTCGAGCAGCTCGAACCCCGGGTGCGTTCCCTTGGCGAGGCCTTCTGGGACAGGCTGCGCGCCTACCTGTCCGTGCCCGAGGCCGACACCCCGGCCAGGCGCATCCTAAGCGCCGCCCACCTCTACGCCAGCAGTTGGGAGTACAATCTCATCAAGGCCGAAAACCCCTGGGACGAGGAACTGCTCGACATCGAGTCCTCGTTTCGCGAAGGGCTGTCCGCCTTCCGCGACCTGACGGGCGTGCCCGATCTCATGGACGGCATGTTCGCCGGCAGGCGCTCGGCCATCGGCCGCTTCGCCCGGTTGCTCGGGCAACTGCGCTTCCAGACCCGCTGGTCCCAGACCCCGCGCATTCCCGAGACCTCGGTCCTGGGGCACATGTTCATCGTGGCCTGCTACGCCTACTTCTTCAGCCTGGCCGTGGACGCCTGCCCGGCCCGGGCCCACAACAACTTCTTCGCCGGGCTCTTCCACGACCTCCCCGAACTGCTGACCCGGGACATCATCTCCCCGGTCAAGCAGTCCGTGCGCCACATCGGGGACATGATCAAGGAATACGAGGACAGCGAACTGCAAGGACGGGTGTTCAACCCGCTGCGCGAGGGCGGTTGCGCGGTATTGGCCGACCGGCTGGCCTATTTCCTGGGCATGGAGGTGGGTTCGGAGTTTCGGGAGTCGGCGGTGGTGGACGGATCCGTGCGCCGCCTCGACCCCGGGTCCATCGAGGCCTACAACCGCGACGAGTGCGATCCCAAGGACGGCCATCTGCTCAAGGTCTGCGACAGTCTGGCCGCGTTCATCGAGGCCTATACGGCCATGCGCAACGGCATCACCTCGGACCAGCTGCACCGGGCCATCTACCGCATCCGGGCCGACTACGCCGGGGCCGTGGTGGCCGGGAAGGTGCATGTGGGAGCGCTTCTGGCCGATTTCGATTGATGGCTGGCGGCGCCTTCGGGGAGATTCCCGGGGGCGGACGTGTGAAGGGTTTGCCGAGGCCCGGGCCGACTCCGGCCGCGTCGGGCGAACCTCCCCCGCCGGGGGGCCGGATGGCTCGTCCCGGGCGAGGTGCGGGACATGCAGGGAGGCGATATGCTGAGGAAACGGGCGTTCGACGTGATGCGCACGGGGTATGTGGTCATCGGTCCCGGGGACACCCTGGGGCAGGCCGCAAACAGGCTTTTTGCCGGCCTGGCCGCAACACCGGACATGGACGCGATGGTCTTAAGCGATGAGGCGGGATTCGTGGGCGCGGCCGATTCCTTCGACATCCTGGGCGCCCTGGCGGACTGCGCCGTGGATGACGGGCTGCGCTTAAGCCTCGGGGCCTCGGACTTCGAGCAGGTGTTCGCCCGGGAATGCCGGGCCTGCCTGGAGCGTCCGGCCGTCCCCCTGCTTCGGGACGCGGCCGCGGAGGTTCCGGTGGCGGGACCGCGCGACCCGCTGGTTCTGGTGCTCGACGCCATGCGCAAGGCCGGATCGCGCCTGGCGGTGGTGGTGGAGAGCGGCAGGGTCCTGGGGGTGGTCTGCGCCCGGGACGTGGTGTCCGAACTGCGTCTTTTGGCGTCCGGGGTTCGGGAGGGCTAGGCCGGCGGGCTACCGCTTTTCGCTGAACAGGTGGCTGAGCAGGTGCTTGGTCACTTCCGGGGAATACCGTTTGACCTCGTCGCACAGGGCCTTGGCCGCGGCCATGGGCTCCATGGCCTTGGCGTAGGGGCGGTTGGCGGTCATGGCGCAAAACGAGTCGGCCACGGCGCACACCAGCCCCAGTTCGGAGATGCCGGCGCCGGATATCCTCTGGGGATAGCCGCTGCCATCCAGGCGCTCGTGGTGATGGTTCACACAGTTTTCCACTTCCGGATACTTGATGTCCAGCCGGGCGATCATCTCATAGCCGCTTAGGGTATGGGTCTGGATCTTCTGGCGTTCCTCCGGCGTCAGGGGCTTGGTCTTGTCCCTGATAAACGGCGGCACCTTGCTCATGCCCATATCGTGCAGAAACATGCCCAGGGCCGTGCGGTCGAAGACCTGGCGGTTTTTGGGTTCCTGGTTGAAGTCGGCGGGCAGGCGCAGGATGTGGAGCAGAAGGCCCGTGAATCCGCTGTTGACCGAGTGGTTGGGCAGGGAGTGGTCCGCATGGCGGCGCCTGGCCAGGGCCTTGATGCGCGCGAAATCCTGCCACAGGTATTCGGTCAGGGTGAAGATGTCCTCCTGGACCTTGTCGTAAACCACCTTGACGGGCTGGTCGAAAAAGGCCTGCATGCGCCGGGTCAGGGCGATCTGGAAGATGTCCGCGATTTCGTGTTCCAGCAGGTGCTTGTCCAGAAGAACCAGATCAAGCTGGTGGCTGATGTGCTTGACGTACACCGGATGGTCTTCGCGGGAGACGAAGATGATCCCCTGGTCCACCAGATCGGCCAGTTCCTCGGTCTGCTCCTTGGAAAGCCGTTCGCCCGTCTTGTAATAGGGCAGGATGCGGGCCACGTCCTCGCGGAAGCGGTAGATGTTCAGGGGCGGCCGGAATTTGTTGAAGCTTTGCAGAATGTCCCGGTTGATCTGATAGTATTCTTCCTCAAGTTCCTGAGGCAGTTCTTTGCTCATGATGCGCTCGCCCGTCCTTTGGACGTTGGTTGTCGGCGGCAAAACAACAAGCGGAGCGGAAAAAACGGGCCGGCCCGTCCGATGGTGAACAATTTTCCCGGCTTGTAACGATATTTGGGAGAGGATGGCAACCCCGTCGTCCTCGGTCTTTTTTCGCCCTTCCTTCCTCACGAGATTCCGACCGCCTTTTCCCCGCCACTTTCGCCCGGGTTCGATAGAAACCTTCGGGCGGGCATGTTTCCGGCTTTTTGAGATTGGAATTCACTTGACAGTGAAGGGGAATTGGGGGAGAGACTGTGGGAAAGAGTGGTAAGAAGTGGTGAACTGTGGCTTCGGGTGGCGGCTGGTAGCCGCAAGGTGGTGAAAGACCGGATGTTTCGCGGGCACTCCTATAGAAACCTGGACCCCAAGGGTCGGCTCATGCTCCCCCCGGAATTCCGGGAGGAGATCGTGCGCCACAGCCCGGAGGGCCGGTTGGTGCTCACCCGCTTCGACACCTGCGTGTGCGGCTATCCCCTCTCCGCGTGGGAGGAAGTGGAACGCAGCTTCGCCGGGATCAACATGCTCGAGATCAAGCAGCGCAACCTGCAGCGGCTGCTCATCGCCGGGGCCATGGAGGTCACCCTGGACAAGCAGGGGCGCATCCTGGTGCCGCCGCATTTGCGGGCCTACGGCGGTCTGGACAAGGATGTGGTGCTGGCGGGGATGGTCACCAAGTTCGAGATATGGGACCAGGCCCGGTTCGAGGAGAGGCTCCAGGCCACGGAGGAGAATTTCGACAAGGACATGGCCGAACTGGCCGCGGCCGGGTTCCAGTTGCACCTGTAGGCCGCCAGGATGGACGCCCGGCACGTTCCCGTTCTGGTCAAGGAGGTCCTGGAGCTTTTGGCCATATCCCCGGGGGCGCGGGTTCTGGACGCCACAGTGGGGCTTGGCGGGCATAGCGCGGCCATCCTCGAGGCAACGCACGGGGATGTGGAGATTCTGGGTCTGGACCGCGATCCGCGGGCCCTGGAGATTGCCGGGAGGCGTCTGGCCCGATGGGAAGGGCGGGTCAGGCTGGTTTTAAGCCGTTTCAGCCGCTTCCCCGAGGCCCTGGCCGGGATGGGCTGGGACGGGGTGGACGCGGTCGTCCTGGACGCCGGGATATCCTCGCTCCAGGTGGATGACGCCGGGAGGGGGTTCAGTTTTCTGGCCGACGGGGAGTTGGACATGCGCATGGGCGGCGCGACCGCGGGGGAGGCCTCGGCCGCGACGCTGGTGAACAAGGCCCCGTTCGAACGCCTGCGGGAGATCATCCGCGAATACGGAGAGGACCCGCAGGCCGGGCGCATCGCCCGGGCCATCGTGGCCGCCCGGGAAAAGCGGCCCATCGCCGGGACCCTGGAGTTGGCGGCCATTGTCGAGGCCGCCTATCCGGCCAAATGGCGGGCCACGGCCAGGCAGCATCCGGCCACGCGCACCTTTCAGGCGTTGCGCATGGCGGTCAACGCTGAGCTGGAGGAGTTGGAGGCGTTTCTTGAACGCATTCCGGATTATCTGCGCCCCGGGGGGCGCGTGGCGGTGATCGCCTTCCACTCCCTGGAGGACCGTCTGGTCAAACGGGCCTTCCGGCGCGAGGCCGCCGGCTGCGTGTGCCCGAAGGAGCAGGTGGTGTGCGTGTGCGGCCATGTTCCGACTTTGCGCATCCTGACCAAGAAACCGGTCACCCCGGGACCCGCCGAGGTGGCTGAAAATCCGCGTTCCCGCAGCGCCAAGCTGCGGGCCGCCGAGCGCCTTGATCCCGCCCGGGCGCGGGGAGGGAAGCCATGAACGCCATGTCCAGGGAATGGGCCTTTTCCATGGCCTTCAGTCTGTTTCTGATGCTGGTTTTCGGCATGGGGCTGGTGTGGCTGAACATCGAACGGGTGGACATGGCCTATGAGATCACCCGGCTCCAGGGGGAGATCGACCAGACCACGGCGCTCACCGCCAAGCTCGAGGTGGAGCGCGACACGCTCATCACCCCGGGCCGGTTGCGGGAACTCGCCGCGCAGTTCGGGCTCGGCCCCGCCAAGGCCGGACAGATTCGGTGGATGACCGAATCCGGGGAGACCATCCAGGAGGCCGGGGCGCGGGTGGCGGTTCCGGAGAAGGCCGGCGGCCAGAAGGCGGTTTCGGCGCAGACGGGCGCAACGCCCCGCAGGGGCGACAAGGCCGCCAAGGCCCCGGCCAAGTCCCGAAACGGCGCGGAAAACCCTCAGGATTCTTTTGCCGACTGAGTGATGCGCGCGGGCGAGACGCCGGGAAACACGGAAAAGCACGGTTGAGGGCATGAAAGGCGGTACGAAGACGACAACCTCCGAACGGGATCGACAGCGGGTTCGGGATTGGAGCCGGGCCAAGCTCACGTTTGTGGGCGTGGTGTTTTTTCTGGTTCTGGCGGGGTTGTGGCTTCGGGCCGGCTACCTTCAGATCGTGCAGGGACCGGATCTGGCCCGGCTGGCGCTCCGCCAGCACATGGCCTCGGAGTCGGACCGGGGAGAGCGCGGCCAGATTTTTGACCGCAACGGCCGGCTTTTGGCCAAGACCGTGGAATTCACGGCCGTCAGCGTACGCCCCCGGGAGATCGTCGACCCGGACGCGGCCGCCGGCCAGTTGGGGAGCATTCTCGAGGTCAAGCCGGCCTGGATCAAAAAGAAGCTCGTCTCCAGCAAGCCGTTCGTCTACATCTCCCGCCGCGTGGACGACAAGACCGCGGCCCGGATCAAACAGGCGGCCATCCCGGGCGTCTTCCTGGAAGCCGAGCATGGCCGGTCCTACCCCAACCGTCATCTGGCCGGACAGGTCCTGGGGTTCGTGGGCATGGACGACCAGGGCCTGGAGGGACTGGAGCTGTCCTACGAGGACTGGCTTGCCGGACGCCGGGCCAAGTACGCCGTGCAGCGCGACGCCTCGGGCCGCAAACTCTACTTCGACGCCCAGGGCCAGGAAATGCGGGATCTGCGCGGCCGCGATCTGACGCTTACCATCGATGCCCAGATCCAGTTCTTCGCCGAGGAGGAACTGGTCAAGGCCGTGACCACCCACCACGGCAAGGCCGGCACCTGCCTGGTCATCCATGTGCCCACGGGAGAGATCCTGGCCTGGGCCAACTATCCCTTCTTCAACCCCAACGCGGCCCGGAGCGTCAGCCCCAAGGAGGGCCGCAACCGCTCCGCCCTGGACGTGGTCGAGCCGGGGTCGACCATGAAGCCCCTGGTGGTCGCCGCCGCCCTGCAGGAGGGCGTGGTCAAGCCCGACACCACCTTTTTCTGCGAAAACGGCAAGTTCAAGGTCGCCAACCGGATCATCAAGGACACCCATTCCTACGGCGACCTCACGGTGAACAGGATCGTGAGCTGGTCGAGCAACATCGGCGCGGCCAAGATCGGCATGCTGCTTGGGCCCAAGCGGCTGCATGCTTATTTCGAGAAGCTCGGTTTCGGCACCCCCACGGGCCTGCCCCTGTCCGGCGAGGGCAGGGGGTTGGTCCGGTCGCTCAAGGACTGGGCCCCCATCGATACGGCCACCGCCTCCTTCGGCCAGGGTGTGGCCGTCACCCCCATCCAGTTGGTCCAGGCCTTTCTGACCCTGGCCAACGACGGGGTCAGAAGGCCCCTCAAGCTGGTGCTCGATCCGCCCCGGAACATGCCGCAGGAGGTCCCGGTCAGGGTTTTCGACGCCGAGGTGGCCAGGACCGTGCAACGCATGATGCGCGAGGTGGTTTTCGAGGAAAAGGGCACCGGCCGCTCGGCCATGATCGAGGGCGTGGACATGGGCGGCAAGACCGGCACGGCCCAGAAGGCCAGTCCCTCAGGCGGGTACGGCGACAAGTACCTGGCCACCTTCCTGGCCTTCGTTCCGGCCGAGACCTCGCAATACCTGGTCATGGTCATGGTCGACGAACCCGAGCCCAGCCACTACGGCGGCGTGGTCTCGGCCCCGGCCGTGCGCGAGGTCACCCAGAAGACCCTGTCCTACCTCGGGCGCATGCCCGTGGTGCAACTGGCCAAGGGACACGAACAGCTCCATGCCGTTCCGTCCCCGGAGCCGGTGGCCCTGGGCCCGGCGGAGGCGTGCGCGGCGGGTTTGCCGGCCGGCAAGGCCATCGACCCGGGCGAAGCCGAGGAGGTGAACGTCACGGCCGCGGCCGACTCACCGGCCGTGCCCAATTTTTCCGGCATGCCCCTGCGCCGGGCCGTGGAGATTCTGATTTCCAGGGGCATCGTGCCCAGGCTCGAGGGGCAGGGACTCGTGGTGTCCAGGCAGAGCCCGTCGCCGGGCGCCCCTTGGCCCGGCCCGAAAAAGGATCAGGAATTCGTTTTGTGGTTGTCCCGGCCCTCGTAATGGGTCCGGACGCGCGGGAAAAAGGCGGAAACGAGTGAACATGAACTCCGCGAACGGAAAAAGGATGCCGCGTGAAGCGGCCGGTCTGGACGTGGCCCTGGCCGCCGTGTCGTCCGGCGCGCCCCTCGTCGTCCATTCCGGAAAGGCCGCTCCCGGAGCGGTGTTCGTGGCCCTGGCCGGGGACCCGGCCCTGGCCGCCGCCCACAGCGCCGAGGCTGCGGCCCGGGGGGCGGCCATTGTGGTGGCCGCTCCGGGCGTCGCGCTTCCCGAAGGCTCGCGGACGGAACTGATCGTCGCCGCGCGTCCCCGTCTGGCGCTGGGCGAACTGGCCAGGGCGGCCTACGGTTCCGACCGGGCCGGGTTTTCCCTGGTGGGCGTGACCGGCACCAATGGCAAAACCACGGTCTGCTTTCTGACCGAGCATCTTTTCGGCGCGGCCGGCATTCCCACCGGACTGGTGGGCACCGTGACCTACCGTTGGCCCGGCGGTTCGCGTCCGGCCACCCTGACCACCCCGGGCTGCCTGGAGTTGCACGAGCTTTTCGCCGAGATGGCCCGGACCGGGACAAGGGCCGCCGTGATGGAGGTCTCCTCCCACGCCCTGGATCAGGACCGGGTGTCCGGGCTGTCCTATGCCGCCGCCGCCTTCACCAACCTGACACAGGATCATCTGGACTATCATAAGGATATGGAGTCCTACTTCCGGGCCAAGACAAAGCTGTTCACCACCTACCTGGACGCGCCCGAACGGGCCGTGGTCAACTTCGACGATCCGCACGGCGCGCGGCTTGCCGCCATGCTCCCCGGCTGCGTGGGCTACGGCCTGGGGCCGTTTGTCCCCGGGAACTGGCGGCCGCTTCAGGGCGAGATCACGCGCCACGACGGCTCGGGCATGACCCTTGCGGTTTCCTTCGCGGACCACCGCTTCGAGGTCGCCTCGCCGCTGATCGGCCGCCACAACGCCCAAAACCTGCTGGCGGCCATGGGCCTTGGGCTGGTCATGGGACTCGCCCCGGCCGCCATGGGGGCCTTGTCCGGATTTGGCGGCGTTCCCGGCCGCCTCGAACGCGTCCCCAACGAGCGGGCCCTGAACATCTTCGTGGATTACGCCCACACCCCCGACGCCCTGGAGAACGTGCTGCGGGCCGTGCGCGAGGTGGTCGCGGGACGGCTCTTCGTGGTCTTCGGGTGCGGCGGCGACCGCGACCGGGCCAAGCGGCCGCTTATGGCCGCGGCCGTGGCCGCAAGGGCCGACGTGGCCGTTCTGACCTCGGACAACCCCCGGCATGAGGACCCCCTGGCCATCATGGCCGATGCCCGGCCGGGGCTTTCGGGCGCGGCCCGGGTTCTCGAAGACCCGGATCGTCGCCGGGCCATCGCCATGGCCCTGGCCGAGATGACGCCTGACGACGTGCTGGTCGTGGCCGGGAAGGGGCATGAGGCCTATCAGCAGATCGGCGACGAGAAACTGCCGTTCCATGACGCCACGGTCATAAGGGAGCTTGCCTCGTGCGCATGACGCTGTCGGAGATACTGGCCGCCACGGGGGCGGTGGGCGATCTCGGGGACGTGGGCAACCCGGAGTTCGCCGGGGTGTGCACGGACAGCCGGGCCGTGTCTCCGGGCCGGGTCTTCGTGTGCATTCCGGGGGCGCGTTTCGACGGCCACAATTTCGCGGCCGAGGCCGTGGGCAAGGGCGCCGGCGCGGTTCTCGCCGACCGGCCCATGCCCGAGCTGGCCATGCGGGTGCCGGTGCTTCTGGTCAAGGACACGGTGGCCGCGCTGGGGCGGTTGGCCGGCCACTGGCGGCGTCGGACTGCGGCCAAGGTCGTGGCCGTGACCGGATCGGCGGGCAAGACCACGGTCAAGGAATTTCTGGCCGCGATGTTATCCGAACTCGGACCGACATCGAAGAACTACAAGAATTTCAACAACCTGATCGGTCTGCCCTTGTCCATTCTGGAGGCCCGCGAAAACGACGCGTTCTGGGTCATGGAACTTGGGATCAGCGTCCCCGGGGAGATGCGCGATCTGGCGGCCATGGCCGCGCCGGATATGGCCGTGGTGATCAATGTGGGGCCGGCCCATCTGGAAGGCTTTGGGGACGTGGCCGGGGTGGCCAGGGAGAAATGTGAGCTTTTGCGGCAGGTGCGCGCCGGCGGGACGGCCCTGGCCGGCATGGACCACCCCGAGCTGTGGACCGAGGCCAGGCGCGTTTTCCCGGGCGTCCAGGGCATGTCCACGCGGGGGCTTGATGCCCCGTTCACGGCGGCGTATCTGGGACCCCGGGAAGGGGAGGGGCTTTTCTCGCTGCGCCTGAAAGACCTGGAACTCGAACTGACGCTGCCCTTCCGGGGCGGACATTTCGCGGAAAACATCCTGGCTGCGGCTGCGGCCGCGTCGCTTCTCGGCGCGGGGCCGGACGCGATCCGCGCCGGACTCTCCCGGGCCGCAATCCCCGAACAGAGGTTCTGCTGCCGGCGTCACGGCTGCTTCACGGTCGTGGACGACTCCTACAACGCCAATCCCCTGTCCATGCGGCGGGCGGTGGAGGCCGCGGCGGAGATGGCCGCGGGGACGGCCTTCGTTCCGGTCCTGGGAGAGATGCGCGAGCTCGGGGCGGCGACCCGGAACGAACATGTCCTGCTGGGCGGGTTCCTGGCGGCGCATGCCCCGGCCGCGGTGTTCTTTTATGGCCAAAGCGCCCCGGACGTGGCCGCCGGACTTGAGGCGGCGGGGTTTCGAGGAGCGTTTTTCCAGGTGGCCTCTCCTTCCGAATTCCTCAAGGCCTTCATGGGCCTTGGACTCAAGGGAGGAGTCGTCTTGTTCAAGGGTTCCAGAACCATGCGTATGGAGGCGTTCGTCCAGGCCTTGTGCCAGGGGAGCGGCGGGTCCGTCGATCAGGAGGCCGGGTCATGATCTATCATCTCCTGGTCCCCCTGGCCGGCCAGTTCACGGCCTTAAACGTCTTCCGCTACATCACCTTCCGGACCGCGGCGGCCTTCGTCACCGCCCTGGTCCTGTCCGTGCTTTTCGGTCCCCGGCTGATCCGCTGGCTGACCAGACTCAAGTGCGGCCAGTATATCCATGAGGACGTCACGGCCCACCAGTGCAAGGCCGGCACCCCGACCATGGGCGGACTGCTCATCGGCCTCGCGGTGGTCCTGCCGGTCCTTTTGTGGGGGGACCTGGCCAACGCCTTTGTGTGGCTGGCGCTCTTCGTCTTCGTCGGCTTCGGGGCCGTGGGCCTCGTGGACGACTACTTGAAGGTCGTCAGAAAGCGCAACAAGGGCCTGTCCGCCAGGGCCAAGATCCTGGGGCAGCTTGTGGTGGCCGGGGTCGCGGCCGCCATCCTGGTGTCCGATCCGGAATATTCCACCCGTCTGGCCGTGCCCTTTTTCAAGTCCATCAGCCCCGACCTGGGCTTGTGGTACGTGGCCTTCGCCATGCTGGTCATGGTCGGAGCGAGCAACGGGGTGAACATCACCGACGGCCTGGACGGCCTGGCCATCGGCCCCATGATCGTGGCCGGGGGCATGTTCGCCTTATTTGTCTACGTGGCCGGTCACGCCCAGATCGCGCGCTATCTCCAGGTCATGAGCGTGCCCGGGGTCGGCGAGGTGACCGTGGTCTGCGGGGCGCTCATGGGCGCGGGATTGGGCTTTTTGTGGTTCAACGCCTATCCGGCCCAGGTGTTCATGGGCGACGTGGGATCCCTGTCCCTCGGCGGACTTCTCGGGTTCATCGCCATCCTGTGCAAGCAGGAACTCCTGCTCATCCTGGTCGGAGGGCTTTTCGTGGCCGAGACCGTCTCGGTCATCATCCAGGTCGGCTACTTCAAGATGAGCGGCGGCAAGCGCATCTTCCGCATGGCCCCGCTGCATCATCATTTCGAGCTCATGGGCGTGCCGGAATCCAAGATCATCATCCGGTCGTGGATCATGTCCATCCTTCTGGCCCTGTTGGCCTTAAGCACGCTCAAACTGAGGTAGTGGGACATGAGGGACATGGTGCATGCGTCGCAACTGGCCGGACACACGGCCGTGGTGGTCGGGGCCGGGGCCTCGGGCCGGGCCGCGGTGCTGCTGTTGTCCCGGCTGGGGGCCTGGGTGCGCCTGGTGGAGAAGAACCCGGCCGCCGTGCCCGCCGATTTTCGCGAGGCGGCCGCCGGCGCGGGGGTGGAGATCGTGACCGGCGAGCATGTTCCCGGGCACTTCGCCGGGGCCGATCTGGTGGTGTTGAGCCCCGGGGTCTCCAAGGCCTCCCTGGCCCCGTATCTGGGTTCCTGCCCGGACGCCCAGGTCCTGGCCGAACTGGAACTGGCCTCCTGGTTCGTGGACGCGCCCGTGGTGGCCGTCACCGGCACCAACGGCAAGACCACCACGGTCATGCTCATAAGCCATCTGCTTACGTCCTCGGGACTTTCGGTCTTTACCGGCGGCAACATCGGCACGCCCCTGTCCGAATACGTCCTGGCCGGGAAGTCCGCCGACGTCTGCGTCATCGAGGCCAGCAGCTTCCAACTCCAGGGCGTGGCCACCTTCCGGCCCGCCGTGGCCGTGCTGCTCAACTTTTCGGCCAACCACCTGGACTGGCACGCGGACATGGAGGAGTACCTCTCGGCCAAGCTCAAGATCTTTGCCATGCAGGGGCCCTCGGACCTGGCCCTGATTCCGGAGGATCTCGCGGGCATGCTGGCCGGGCGGGCGTTCACCAAGGCCCGGATCGAGACCTTCGCCCCGTCGGACCGCTTCCGCTGCCCGCGTCTGCTCGGCCGGCACAACCAAGCCGACATGGAGGCCGCCTACGCCGCCTGCCGGCCCTTCGGGGTCACCGAGGAACTGGCCGGAAAGGCGTTTTTCGACTTCGTCCCGGCCCCGCACCGGCTCCAGGTGGTGGGTGAAAAGCGCGGGGTGGTCTTTGTGGACGATTCCAAGGCCACGACGGTCACGGCCATGCGCGCGGCCATCGAGACCTTCGACCGGCCCGTGTGGCTTCTGGCCGGAGGGGTGTTCAAGGGCGGCGATCTGGCCGGCCTGGTCCCGCTTCTGCGTGAGCGCGTCAAGGGTGTGGGGCTTTTCGGCGCCAGCAGGGACATCTTCGAGGCGGCCTGGGCCGGAGCCGTGCCGCTGTCCTGGTCGCCGACCCTGGCCGGGGCCGTGGAAACCGTCTACGCCCGGGCCGAACCCGGGGATGTCATCCTGTTGTCCCCGGCCACGGCCAGTTTCGACCTCTACACCGACTACAAGGCCCGTGGCCGGGATTTCCAGTCCGCCTTCGCGAACCTCGCGGGCGGACCCGTATCCCGGGAGGGGGAGGGGCGATGAGCCTTCAGGACACCACGGACATCACCGGGTCCCAGACCGGGATGGATTACTGGCTTCTGGGTTCGGCCCTGGTGCTGGCCGGCCTGGGGCTGATCATGGTGCTTTCGGCCAGCGGGGTCATGGCCGAGCGGGCCATGGAGAGCAAGTACTTCTACTTCCGCAAACAGGCCGTGTACGCCCTGGTGGGGCTGGTGGTCATGGTCGTCTTCGCCCGGATGCCCAAACGGGTCATGTACGCCCCGGTGTACCTGTGGCTTTTCGCGGTCATCGGGCTCCTGTTCCTGACGCTCATTCCGCCGTTTTCGGTCAAGGCCGGCGGCGCCCGGCGCTGGCTGTCCCTGGGTGGGGTGTCCATCCAGCCCATGGAACTGGCCAAGGTGGCCCTGGTTTTCTATCTGGCCTATTTCTTCAGCCAGAAGCAGAAGCTGGTGCGCTCGTTCAGCGTGGGCTTCATTCCTCCGGTGGTGGTCACCGGGGGCTTGGGGCTGATCCTGCTCTGGCAGCCCGATTTCGGCGGCGCGGTGTTTCTGGGCATGCTCTTTTTCCTCATGAGCCTGGTCGGCGGCACCCGGCTGACCTATCTCTTTGTCTCCGTCCTGTTCGGGGCCGCGGCCATAGGCCTGCTCATCGTCCAGTCCCCCTACCGGTTCAAGCGCTGGTTCGCCTTTCTCGATCCGTTCAAGGACCCCCAGAACGTGGGGTATCAGCTGGTGCAGTCCTTCTATGCCTTCGGTTCCGGCGGGGTCGTCGGGGCCGGGTTCGGCGCGGGCAAACAGAAGCTCTTCTATCTTCCCGAGGCCCATACGGACTTCGTCATGGCCGTCTTGGGCGAGGAGATGGGTTTTCTCGGCGTGACCATCGTGTTCTTGTGCATCGGCATCCTGTTGTGGCGCTCCTTCCGCATCGCGCTTTCCCAGGACGACCTGCGCGACCGGTTCACGGCCTACGGCATGTCCCTGGTCTTGGGCCTCGGATTCTTGCTCAACCTGGCCGTGGTCCTGGGCTGCGTGCCGCCCAAGGGCGTGGCCATGCCGTTTTTGAGCTACGGCGGTTCGTCCCTGGTGGCCTGTTTCCTGTGCGTGGGGGTGCTGCTCAATCTCTCCCGGAGGCGGGCGTCATGATGCGCGCGGTGATCACCACCGGCGGCACCGGCGGGCACATCTTCCCCGCCCTGGCCGTGGCCCAGGCCCTGGCCGTCCGGGATCCGGAGACGGAGATCGTGTTCATGGGCGGCAAGGGCCCGGAAGGCCCCCTGGCCCGCAAGCTCGGCCTGCGGTTCCTGGCCCTGCCGGCCAGGGGCATTTTCGGCCGGGGCCTGCGCGGGGCGGTCGAGGGGGTCTGGTCCACCCGCGCCCTGTTTCTGGCCATGCGCTTCTTCAAATCCTTCAGGCCCCAGGTGGTGGCCGGATTCGGCGGCTACGCCGGATTTTTTCCGGTCCTGGCCGCCCGCCTCATGGGCGTCAGGACGGCCATTCACGAGCAGAACAGCGTCCCCGGCGTGGCCAACCGGATCCTCGGACGTTTCGTGGACCGCGTATTCGTCACCTACCCGGACGAGGCCGGGGTCTTCGCGGCGAAAAAGACCACGGTCACCGGCAACCCCGTGCGCCAGGACATCGCGGCCATGTGGGACGCGCCGGCCAAGCCCGTCGGACAAAGCCGCAACGTCCTGGTCCTGGGCGGCAGCCAGGGGGCCAGGGCCGTCAATACCGTCGTGATCGAGGCCCTGGAGGCCATGCTCGACGCGGGCATGAAGGTGACCATCCAGACCGGCCGGGCCGATTTCGAACGGGTGGCCCAGGCCGCGGCCGCCGTGGCCGAAAAACGCCGCGCGTCCGGGAAGGCCGTTCCCGGGGAACTTATCGTGGAGAATTTCATCGAGGACATGGCGGCGGCCTATGCCTGGGCCGACCTGGTCATCGCCAGGTCCGGGGCCACCACCCTGGCCGAGATCACCGCCGCGAAGAAACCGGCCGTGCTGGTGCCCTTCCCCTTCGCCACCCACGATCATCAGACGATGAACGCCTCGCGCATGTCCCGGGCCGAGGCGGCCGTGCTCATTGCCCAGAAGGACCTGGCCCCGGCCGGGCTGGCCTCCCTGGCGCGGGAACTTTTCGACTCCCCGGAGCGCCTCGCGGCCATGGCCGATGCCGCCGGGAAACTGGCCGCGCCGCGCGCGGCCGAGACCATCGCCGGCGAGCTGGCGGCCCTTGCCGCCTCGCGGGGACAGGAAGGAGGCCGGGCATGAGCGAAACGCGGCCGACGGGCGGAAGCGGCATGCGCACCAAGGTCCGCCGTATCCATATGGTGGGCATCGGCGGTTCGGGCATGAGCGGCATCGCCGAGGTGCTCTTGAATCTGGGCTACGACGTGGGCGGCTCGGACCTGTCCTTCGGGCCGGTGGTCAAGCGCCTGACCCAGCTCGGGGCGGACATCGCCATCGGCCATGGCCGCGAGAACGTGGGCGCGGCGGACGTGGTGGTCCGCTCCTCGGCCGTGGCCGCCGACAATCCGGAGCTTGTCGAGGCCAGGTCCCGGGGCATCCCCATCATTCCCAGGGCCGAGATGCTGGCCGAGCTCATGCGCCTGCGCACGGGCATCGCCGTGGCCGGCACCCACGGCAAGACCACCACCACCTCGCTTCTGGCCACCATCTTCACCGAGGCCGAAAAGGACCCCACGGTGATCATCGGCGGGCGCCTCAACGCCTACGGGGCCGGGGCGCGGCTCGGCGAGGGCGAATACCTGATCGCCGAGGCCGACGAGTCCGACGGCTCCTTTCTGTGCCTGTCGCCGATCATCACCGTGGTCACCAACGTGGACGCCGACCACCTGGACTTCTATTCCGGCCAGGAGGCCATCGACGACGCGTTCACCCGTTTTCTCAACTCCATCCCCTTCTACGGCGTCAACGTGGTCTGCCTGGACGATCCGGGCGTGGCCAGGCTTCTGCCCAGGATCAACCGGCCGGTGCTGACCTACGGCTTTTCCGACAAGGCCCGCCTGCGCGGCAACATCCTGCGCACGGGCACGTCCAGCCGTTTCGAGGTCTTTCTCGACGGCGAGTTTCTGGCCGAAATGCGCCTGAACCACCCCGGCCGGCACAACGTGCAAAACGCCCTGGGGGCCCTGGGCGTGGCCCTGGAGGCGGGCATCTCCCCGGATACCGTGGCCGGGGCCTTTTCCAAATTCGGCGGGGTGGGCCGGCGTTTCGAGATCAAGGGCGAGGCCGGCGGGGTCACGGTGGTGGACGACTACGGCCACCATCCCGTGGAGATCAAGGCCACCCTGGCCACGGCCAGGACCTGCTTCCCGGACAAACGGCTGGTGGTGGTCTTCCAGCCGCACCGGTTCACGCGCACCAAGGCCCTTTTCGGGGAGTTCTGCCGCTGCTTCGAGGGCGTGGACGAACTGCTCTTGACCGAGATCTACCCGGCCTCGGAATCGCCCATTCCTGGGGTGTCGGGCGAGAGTCTGGCCCGGGGCATCACCCAGGTGAGCAAGACCCGGGTGTCCTTTTTTCCGGATTTCGCATCGGTGGAGGCGGCGTTGCCCGGAGTCCTCGGCCCGGGGGATCTGCTTGTGACCCTGGGGGCGGGCAACGTGTGGCAGGTGGGGCAACATTATCTGGAGCGGGCGGGTGACGCTTGAGATCCTGGAAGGACCGGTCCTGGCGAATCGGACCACGCTCAGGCTGGGCGGCCAGGCCCAGGCCGAAATCCGGATCGGGAGTCCCGATGACCTCGAAGGACTCCCGGAGGCCCTGGCCCGTCTCGGCGGGCGGCCCCTGGCCCTCGGCGGCGGCAGCAACCTCCTGGCCGCCGACGGCCGCCTCGGTCTGGTCGTGGTCTCTCTTGCCCGGGGAGGCGAACCGGAGATCGTCCCCGGCGCGCCGGACGGGCATGTCCGGGTCCGCGTCCCGGGCGGTTTCGCCCTGCAGCGGCTGGTGGCCTGGTGCGCGCGGCGCGGTCTGGCGGGTCTGGCCGGGATGTCCGGGATTCCGGGGACCGTGGGCGGGGCGGCGGCCGGCAACGCCGGTTCCTACGGCCGGGACATGGCCGGCGTGCTCGCCGGCGTATGGGCCTTCACGGCCGGGTCCGGGGTCGGTTTTTTCGGCCCGGGGGAATTTTCCACGGGCTACCGGCGGTTTTCGCTTGCCGGGGTGGAGGGCTTTTTCATGATCGCCCGGGTCCTTCTCGACCTTCCGGTCTCCACCGCCTGTGCCGTGCGGGCCGAGGCCCTGGCCGCCCTGGCGAAAAAGAAGGCCACCCAGCCCATCACGGCGGCCACGGCGGGCTGCGTGTTCAAGAACCCCGAGGGCCAAAGCGCCGGCAGGCTCCTGGATATGGCCGGATTCCGGGGCCGGAGCCTTGGGGGCATGGAATTTTCCGCGATGCACGCCAATTTCCTGGTCAATCGCGGCGGAGGCACGAGCCGGGAGGCCTTTGAACTGATCGAGGCGGCGCGGGAGGCTGTTTTCGCCAGGTTCGGCCAAAAACTGGAACTCGAGGTGAGGGTGGCGTCATGAGCGTACGGGTCGGGAGCCTCTCCGGTGTGTCCGTCTCACGGAAGCGCAAGAACGCCTACACCGTGCCCTCGCCCGTCAAGCAGGCCCCGGCCGGGAAGTGGCGTTCGGGCGGGAACCGCAACCGGACGCTCGGCGCCCCCCGCTTTTCGCAGCCCCGTCCGCCCATGGTCAGCCTCAAGTCCGTGGGAGGGTTTTTCGCCAGGATCATGTCCATGGGATTCGCCGTGGCGGTCATCGTGGCCGTGAGCGTCGGGCTTTTGGCCGGGTACCGCTGGCTGACCACGGTGAACTATTTCGACCTGACCCGCATCGAGATTCAGGGCACGAACCGGCTGGCCGAGGACCATGTGCGCTCCCTGGCCGAGATAACCCCGGGCGACAACCTGATGGCCCTGGACATGGAAAAGGTCCGCGTCGCCCTGACGCGGGACCCGTGGATCGAGACGGCCTCGGTCAAGCGGGTGTTGCCCGGCACCGTGTCCATCCAGATCACCGAACGCGTGCCCGCCTATCTCGTGCATTACGAGGGGTCGCTGTACTACTGCGACGAGACCGGCCGGCTCATCGACAAGGTCGAGGCCGGGGCCTTCGTGTCCCTGCCCCAGATCGAGGTCGAGGCCGGAATGGAAAAACGCCTGCACCTGTTGTCCGAATTCAAGAAAACCGTGGCCGAGAATCGCGCGCCCTTCGGCATGGGGCAGGTGGGCTGGATACGTCTGAGCTGGGGCCGGGGCCTGGAGGTACAGCTCATGGATTCGGGCATCCTTTTGTGCGTCGGCTCGGAGAACTGGATGCGGAACCTCTACAGGCTCAACCTCGTCTGGGCCGACCTCAAGCGGCGCGGCGAGCTGGACAAGGTGGGGATCATCACCGCCCAGGACGACAAGGTCTGGGTGGAGAAACGGACCTAGCCGCGGACATCGCGTTTTCCGGCGTGGGGGCGCGGGAGGGCGCGGCGGCGACATGACGGAGACAGGAAGGGGAGGAGGCCATGGCCAAATCGGAACTCATCGTCGGACTGGACATCGGGACCACCAAGATCTGCGTGGTGGTGGGCGAACTTTCGCCCGAGGGCGTGGACGTGGTGGGCATCGGCACCGCCCAGTCCAACGGGCTGCGCAAGGGCGTGGTCGTCAACATCGAACAGACCGTGCAGTCCATCAAGAAGGCCCTGGAAGAGGCCGAACTCATGGCCGGGTGCGAGATACGCTCGGTCTACGCGGGCATCGCCGGCAGCCACATCAAGGGCTTCAACAGCCACGGGGTCATCGCCGTCAAGGGCGGCGAGGTGGCCCAGCGCGACGTGGAGCGGGTCATCGACGCGGCCAAGGCCGTGGCCATCCCGCTGGACCGCGAGGTCATCCACATCCTGCCCCAGGAGTTCATCGTCGACGACCAGCGGGGCATCGCCGACCCCTTGGGCATGGCCGGGGTGCGCCTGGAGGTCAAGGTGCACATCGTCACCGGCGCGGTGACCAGCGCCCAGAACATCATCCGCTCCTGCCACCGGGCCGGGCTCGACGTTTCGGACATCGTGCTCGAATCCCTGGCCTCGGCCAAGGCCGTTCTGACCGACGAGGAGCGCGAGATCGGCGTGGCCCTGGTCGATCTCGGCGGCGGCACCACCGACGTGGCCTTATTTGCCAACGACTCCATCAAGCACACCGCCGTCCTGGCCCTGGGCGGGGCCAACCTGACCAACGACATCGCCTTCGGCCTGCGCACGCCCATGGCCAGCGCCGAGGCCATCAAGATCAAATACGGCTGCGCCCTGGCCGACCTGGTGCAGAAAGACGAGATCATCGAGGTCACCAGCGTCGGCGGCCGCGAACCCAGGCGGCTTTCGCGCCAGGTGCTGGCCGAGATCTGCGAACCCCGGGTGGAGGAGATGCTGGCGCTGGTGGACCAGGAACTCATCCGTTCGGGCATGAAGAGCCTGATCGGCGCCGGCGTGGTCCTGACCGGCGGCACGGCGCTTATCGAAGGCATCCAGGAACTCGGCGAACAAATCTTCAACCTGCCCACCCGGGTGGCCTACCCGGACAAGGTGGGGGGCTTGAAAGACGTGGTCCACAGCCCCAAGTACGCCACGGCGGTGGGGCTTCTCATGTACGGCGCGGAAAAGGAAGGCGTGGAGCAACGCTTCCGCATCCGGGACGAGAATGTTTTCAACCGCATCCTGGGGAGGATGCGCAAGTGGTTTGTGGATGTGAAGTAACGGCTGGGGTTTCGTACGGGGAGCATTCAAGGAGACCATCCAGGGGGAGGAACTGAAATGGAATACTTTGAACTCGATACCGGCTCGAGCGCACGCATCAAGGTCGTGGGCGCGGGCGGCGGCGGCAGCAACGCCGTGGACAACATGATCTGCTCGGCCCTTAAGGGCGTCACCTTCATCACCGCCAACACCGACATGCAGGCCCTGAGCAAGTCCAAGGCGGAATTTCGGCTCCAGATCGGCGAGAAACTGACCAAGGGCCTGGGCGCTGGGGCCAACCCCGAGGTCGGCCGCGACGCCGCGCTGGAAAGCATCGAGCTCATCCGCGAAACCATCGGCGACGCGGACATGGTCTTCATCACCGCCGGCATGGGCGGCGGCACCGGCACCGGCGCCGCGCCGGTCATCGCCCAGGTGGCCAAGGAGATGGGCGCCCTGACCGTGGCCGTGGTCACCAAGCCCTTCTACTTCGAAGGCAAAAAACGGCTCATCCAGGCCGAAAAGGGCGTGCAGGCCCTGCGCGAGGTGGTGGACTCCATCGTCACCATCCCCAACGACCGCCTGCTGTCCCTGGCCTCCAAAAAGGCCACCTTCCTGGAAATGCTCAAAAAAGCCGACGAGGTCCTGTACTTCGCGGTCAAGGGCATCTCCGACCTGATCATGGTCCCGGGCCTGATCAACCTGGACTTCGCCGACGTCAAGGCCGTCATGTCCGAAATGGGACTGGCCATGATGGGCTTCGGCGTGGCCCGGGGCGAATCCCGGGCCCGCGAGGCCGCGCTCAAGGCCATCACCAGCCCGCTTCTGGAAGACGTGACCATCGACGGCGCGCGCGGCGTGCTCATGAACATCACCTGCGGCCCGGACCTGACCATCGAGGAGGTCGACGAGGCCGCCTCCACCATCACCGAGGCCGTGCACGAGGACGCCAAGGTCTTCTTCGGCACCGTCTTCGACCAGGACGCCACCGACGAGATGCGCATCACCGTCATCGCCACCGGCATCGACAGCGAACGCATGGCCCAGTCCCAGGGCCTCGCCGGCCGCGCGGAAGAGCGCCAGACCGAAAACGTCACCCCGATCATGCGCTCGCGCCAGACCGGCGGCTCCGCCCCGTCCGGCGGTGGCGGCGGCCAGCCCGCCCAGCCCGGACACGTCCTGCAAAGCCCCCGGGCCGCCAAGGTCCTGACCGCGGCCACGGCCAACGACATCAACATCCCGGCCTACATCCGCAAGGGCGTGAAAAAGAACCCCGAGGCCATGGTCCCCCAGGCGCCGCTGAAGGCCCACGCCCCTGGCGAGGAGGAATTCATCTTCGACGAGGAGGAATTCGAAATCCCCTCGTTCATCCGTATGCAGGCGGATTAGCCCGACCCCCTCCCCTGGTCGGGGCTGCCGCCCCTTGCCCCCGCCCGGGGGGAATGATTCCCCCCGGCCCCCCCCGGTTCCGGGCGTCGATCCGCCGCTTCGCGGCC
>JBMONM010000270.1:0-3335 GCA_049324675.1 Thermodesulfobacteriota bacterium | reverse complement strand
TCCGGGGAGGGGGCGGCGCCCCCTCCCCGGCCGATCATTCCCCGAAGTCCCGGTCGATGGCGTCCAGTTCCTGGCGGACGCCCCGGATATGTTCGCGGTAGCCGGCCACGAGGGCGGCGTTTTCCCGGCGCTTGGCGTCCAGGAGTCCGGCGAGCTTTTCGGGATCGGCGGTGCCGTAGTCGGCCAGGGCCTTTTTTTCCAGTTCGTCCAGTTGGGCGGCCAGATGGGCGAGATCCTGCTCGGCCCGGACCTTCTCGTCGCGCAGCCGGTCGTATTCGGCCTTGAGTCCGGCGAGTTCCTTTTCCAGACCGGCGTCGGAAGCCTGGTCATTCGGGGTGTTGGGCATGGGTGACCTCGCGGTAGAGTTCCCAGATAAGGGCGGTTTCTGGATTCTCCGGGTTGAGGTTGGCCTGGAGGAATTCCTTGAGCCCGGCTCCCTCGGCGGTGCGGCGCATGGCCAGGCGTTCAAGGCCCTGGAGGAAGCGGGACTCGGTCTGGGGAATGTTCTGTTCCTCGGGCGGGAAGTCGGCGTCGGGAAAGACCTGGTTGAAGGGCAGGTGCGGCAGAGGCCATTTCTCCAGTTCCGCGCACCCGGGACGCCAGACGGACACGGCCGGGACGCGTTCCATGGACCGGCGGGTGAACGACAGCCGGGTGATGTTGCCGGGGTTGGCCCAGG
Organism: Thermodesulfobacteriota bacterium; assembly: GCA_049324675.1. Classification (GTDB taxonomy): domain Bacteria; phylum Desulfobacterota; class Desulfovibrionia; order Desulfovibrionales; family Desulfovibrionaceae; genus Desulfolutivibrio. Next base: position 2,656 of record JBMONM010000270.1, on the reverse strand, counting down.
TGGTGCCCTTGACCGTGACCGACGGCTGGGGGCGATGGATGTGGCCGTTTATGACCCAGTCCACGCCGGGGATCTCGCGGATATGCTGGAAACGGTCCTTGAAATCCGGGAAACTGATGTTGTGATGGGTGAGCCAGACGGTCTGGGAGCCCGGAGCGCGGTCGAAGGACAGGGGGATGGGCGTGGCGTCCGGGGACGCGCCGAGCACCGCCTGTCCGGTGGGGGTCTCGATGCGCAGGAAGGGGCCCGGTTTGTCCAGAAGTTCCACGACGCCGGCGGCGTTGAGCACGGCCAGGGAGGTGTCGGCGGTGAACCGGGCCTGGTATTTGTCGTGATTGCCGACCAGGGTGTAGGGCTTATAGGGCCGAAACATTTCGATCAGGCGCACCAGGAGGGTATTGGGATTCTCGCGCGGCCAGTGGAAGAGGTCGCCCAGGAACACGGGCAGCAGGTCGTTTTCGGCGGCGAGTTTCAGGGCGAAGGATATCTTGTCCAGGACCTGGTCGGTGTAGCCTTCCAGCCGATGCCCGGGCGGCGTGGCGGCCACGTGGGGATCGGGGATGATGAGCAGTCCCGTGGTGGTCAGGCGCGGCAGTTCCATCCGTTGTCCCCGGGCGGTCACGAGGCGCGCCCATTGGCGGCCAGGAAGGTTTCGGAGCGCAGATCGTTGCCGCACAGGGGGCAGACGCCGATCTGACCGAGACGGGTCTCGATGTCCGCGTGCAGCTTGTCCAGTCGGGCGGAGGTGAGGTCCGAGGCGGACCTGGCTGCGGCGATGCGTCCGCGAAGTCCGGAAATGTCCCTGGCCAGGCCGGCGAGCGGGGCGACGTCCGAAAGGACCGGGGGAGGCGCGAGGCGCCGGCGGGCGGCCAGGGCGCGCTCAAGGCGCTTTTTCCGGTCGGCCAAGGCCTGGCGTCTGCCCAGCAGATCGTCCAGGGCGGCGGCATCGAAGGTCGCGGGAGGCATGGCCAGACCGGAAAGACCCTCGGCCTTGCACCGGGCGCGGCCCAGGGCGGCGGCCGTGCGTCGGAGCGTATCGGCCGTGCTGGCCAGGGAAGCGGTGTCGGCCAGGGCCCTGGGCTGGGCCAGGGCGGCCAGGGCCCCGGCCTTGGCGCCGGCCCGGCTTTTGGCGGCCCGCAAGGAAACGAGCCGGGCCGCATCGCGTTCCAGCGCGGCCACCGGGACCAGGGCCGGGGTCGGGCGCAGATCGGAAAGGACGGTCCGGCGATGATCAAGGGCCGCGGCGCGGCGGGCGAAGGCCTCGCGGGACGACAGGATCTGTTCCAGGGCCGGAATCTCCCGGGCCAGGCGTTTTATGGCCCGCTCCGTGTCCCGCGCCGTTTCCAGGGCATATTCGAGGTCCGGCAGCCGGGCCAGGCGGTCCAGGTCGCGTCCGGCGGCGGCGGCCTCCGCCTCCAGGCGGCGCTTCTCCTGTTTGGCCTTGCGCACCTTGTCGGTGAGCAGATTCTGCATGGCGATCAGGTGGGCGCTCTCGGTGGAGGCCGCGAAAAACGAGGCCATGACCGTCCCGGGCTTGCCCAGAAGAAAGACGGGGTCGCGCTGATTGCCCAGATGCACGTCGATGTCCTCGCCGGTCTCCACCGCCACGGTGTTCAATCCCAGGGCCGCCAGGACGTCCTCGGGCGGGGTGCGGCCGAACTTGGCATAGGTGACGGGCTCGGCCGCGCCGGGCGGCGTGAGCTCGTATACGGCGTATTTGGGTTTCCGGACCCAGGCCACGCGGGTGCCGTCGGCGAGAACGGCCTCGACCCGGGCCTCGGCGGCGCCGTGGCGGATGACATGCTTGGGCGCGGGGTTTTCGGCCAGGCAGCGCAGGGCCTCGACCACGGCGGATTTCCCGGAGTTGTTGGGTCCGGTAAGGGCGTTTAAGCCCGGGGCGAACTCGAAGACGCTTTCGCCGTGGGCCATGAAGTTCCGAAGGGTCAGTTTCGCGATCATGAAAAGGCAGTCAAACCAGATGCGGGGGAAACAATCAAGCGGCTTTTTCGTGCCTTCGGGTCAGGCCCGCCCGGGCGCGGCCCCCCGAGAGCCGGCATGCCCCGGGGCGGGCTTTCGCGCGCCCCGAGCGGACGCGGAGAGCACGGGCTATCGCGGCCCCCTGACGGGCAGGCGCACGAAAAATTCCGTTCCGTCCAGGGTCGAGGTCGTGAACCCGACCTCGCCGCCCAGGTAGCGTTCGGTGAGAAGCTTGATGGAATAGGTTCCGAGTCCCCGTCCCGCGCCCTTGGTGGAAAAGGACCGGTTGAACAGGTGCAGTTGGATCTTGCGGGGAATCTCCCCGGCGTTGCGCACCCAAAAACGCAGACTGTCGTCACCCTCGGTCCGGACGCCCAGGGTGACCCGCCCCTCAGGCTTTGTGGCCTCCAGGGCGTTTTTGACCATGTTGCCGAGCACCCTTTTGAGCAGGGTGTAGTCGCTGCGGAATTCCAGCGCCACCGAATCCGGATCGATGTCCACCACCTTGTCCCTGGCCTCTTCCGCATTGCGAAAGGTCCGTTGCAGAATCTCCAGGATTTCCACGGAGTTCAGATCAATGATATTGATCTCCAGTTCGTTGCTCTCGGCGGCCAGAAGCTGCTTCTGGCTCGCGATCTCCTCGGCCAGGACATTGACGGCTCCGTGACTGAGTTCGGCA
>JBMONM010000269.1:8833-28228 GCA_049324675.1 Thermodesulfobacteriota bacterium | reverse complement strand
TCGGCCACGCCGACCGTGAGCGTGCGGCTCGTGCCCCCCTGGGTGACCCGGAAGGAATAGTCACCGGCCGCGATGCCCGAGGCCTGGGTCAGGGTGGCCCCGCCTTTCGAGAAGTACTTATAGAAGGGCACGGCGGTGTAGGCCGGGGCGGTGCCGGCCGAGAGGCTCTTTTCCGCCTCCCGGTCCAGGATCGCCAGCCGGGCCCGGGACCAGGGCCAGGTTTCGGAGGGCCAGGAAAAACGCTCCAGGACCGCGCCGAACTCGGTCAGCCGCCTGGTCAGGGACTGGGCCAGGGCGTCGGTGATCCGGTGATGGGCCAGCCGGGTCGACCCGCCGCCAAGGCCCGTGGCCCGGACGGCGCTTTGCACCCGCGTCGACTCGCCGACCTTGGCCGCGTCCGCGTCAGCCCCCCGGGCTAGACGCAGGCCGGTCAGGTAGATGTCGCTTATCCCCGTGGCCATAATCCCCGTACTCCACCGATTCCAGACACAGTCCCCGGGCCGGCGCCGTGGCCGGGGCCCGGGTTCTGTCCCCTTCGGTAAGAAGGGATCGGACGTCGCCGGGGGAAACTTTACCCTTGCCCGCGGCCACGAGGCAGCCCATCATGTTGCGCACCATCTGCTTGAGGAATCCGTCGGCCGTGAACCGCCAGACCGTCTCGAAGGGCGTGGCCCCGGGAAGGCGGGTGACGGAAAAGACCGTGCGTACCGTGGTGGCGATTGCCGTGCCGACGTTCCGCATGGCCGCGAAGTCCCGCGTGCCCGTGAACTCCAGGGCCGCCGCCTCCATGACCGCCGGGTCCACCGGGCCGCAGGCCCACACGAAGGGCCGCCTCTGGGGCCAGACGAATTCCGGCTCGGTCCACAGGGTGTAGGCGTAGGTCTTGCGCAAAGCGCCGAACCGGGCGTGGAAGCCCTCCGGGGCGGTCTCGGCCGCGACCACGGCCACGTCGTCGGGCAGAAGGGCGTTTACGGCCCGCCGCCAGGGCAGGCCGGCCCGGTCCCGGGGCACGTCGACATGCACGGTCTGGCCCAGGGCGTGCACCCCGGCGTCCGTGCGCCCGGACCCCACGGCCCGCACCGGAACCCCGGCCAGGACCGCCAGGGCCTCTTCCAGGACCCCCTGCACCGTGCGGTCCCCGGCCTGGAGCTGCCAGCCGTGAAAACGGGTGCCCTGGTAGGCCACCACCAGGCGCAGGCGCACGAACCCACCCTCCATGGCCGTGGGCGGCCTCACGCCGGGGCGAACCACAGCAGGTCGGCCAACCCCCGGGCCTCCTCCCGGCCCGGAAATCTTTCCCACAACAGGTTCTGCACCGCCCACCAGTCCGGATCGAACCCCACGGCCCGGCCGCGGGCCACGGCCAGGGCCAGGGCCGCGAAATCCGGGGCCGGAACCGACAGCCGGGCCAGAAACTCGTCGACCATCCGCCCTTCAAGGGCGGTGGTCCGGCCATTGCCGTTTCCGGCGGCCCTCAGGAACGCGTCCAAAAGCGCGGCCCGCCCCGGCGCGGGTTCGGGGCCGAACAGGCGGTGCCAGAGAAGCCCAGGATACAGTCCCGCCCACAGCGGGGCCTGGTTGAGGGTCGTCTGGGCCTCCTGGAGCTCCGGGACCAGTCGGATCCCGGCCCCGGCCAGGGCCAGGGACTCCGTCCACAGCCGCCTCTCGGCGCATCCGGCAAAGGCGTCGGCCACGGCCTGGCGCTTGTTCCAGGCCAGACCATTCCCGTCCAGGACAAAGACGTCGAGAACCGTCCCGTCCCCGGAGAAAAGCCGCACCCGGCCGCCGTACGGGTCCCGGCCCGCGCCGGCCGGCGACAGTTCCAGGCCGTAGTCCTCCCGGCCGGATTCCAGGGTCCAGGCCACGGACAGCCGGCCCTGCCGCAGACCGTCCCGGGCCTCGCCCAGGGCCGCGGTCACGGACACGGCCGGCCAGGACGCGGTCTCGGCCCGCCCGGGCCCGGGCAGGCGGTCCTCGGCGGCCAGGGTCAGAAGGGTCTGGACCGCCAGGGTCCGGGTGGTCTCCCGGCGCGGGGTCACCAGGTTCTCCCAGACCCACCGCCCGTCGCCCATGGCCGGGTCGTTGGACACGGCCCTCTCCAGCGCGGCCAGAAAGCGCGGCTCGGGATCGGCCATGCCCGTGGCCCGGGCCAGGTCCATGGCCCGAAGCGCGCAGGTCAGGGCGTTGACCGGCTCGATGCGCGTCAGTTCGTCGAAAAACCAGGCGCAACTGGCGAACGAGGACACGGCCCAGCGCTGCATGGACAGAAGCTTCCAGGCCGTGGCCCGGCCGCCCCCGCCGAGACCCGGGGCGAAGCGGCCGGCCTCGAACGCCTCCTGGTCCACGGCCCCGCAGACCACCTCGCCGTAGTCCAGGAGGGCCGCCCGGGCATCCACGAAGAGGTCCTTCCCGGCCGCGAAATAGTGGGCGTCCACCTCGGCCTTGAGCAGGTCCAGGGCCTCGCGCAGGGGGCCGCGCCACTGCTGGTTGTAGCCCGGGTGGCCGCCGTTGGTGCAGCCGCAGTCCGAGCGCCAGCGCTCCACGCCGTGCACGCAGCTCCAGGCCGAGGGCTCGCGCAGGTAGACCCGGCAGCGGGGCGGGTTTTTCTCCAGAAAGGCGGCGTAATTGGTGGGCGAAAGGCCGTCGCGGCCCGAGGCCGCCTGGGCCATGACGTAGGCCAGGGCCATTTCCCCGAACCGGAAATGGTGGCCGTAGGTCTCCCCGTCCGTGGCCAGGGACAAAAGGCCGGGGCCGGCCGCGCCGGAAAGCCGGCGCCAGAAGTTTTCGCCGTCGGCCAGAAGCCGCTCGAAGGCCACGGCCTGGGACAGCCCGCCGTGATAGAAAAAGATGTCCACGAAGCGGCCGGACGGCAGAAAGGCCCGGTAGGGCCGGGAGATGTCCAGGTCCCATTCCGAGACGGCCCGGCGGTTGCCGCCGTCCAGGTCGGCCACGAAGGCGGCCTGGGACGGGGCCAGGACCGTGAACGTGATGCCGTTTTCGGCCAGGACCTCCAGACTCGGGGTGTCCACGGCGGTCTCGGACAGCCACATGCCCTCGGGATCGCGGCCGAAACGATGCCGGAAGTCGGCCACGGCCCAGGCCGCCTCCACGTGCTTGTCCAGGTCCGAGGCCAGGGGCATGATCACGTGGTGGCAGATCTGGGCCAGGGCGTTGCCGTGGCCCAGCCGGCGCGCCCCGGCCCTGTCGCCCTCCACCGCCCGGGCCAGCGTCTCGGGGGCGTGGCGGGCCATCCAGGAGCACAGGGTGGGGCCGAAATTGAAGCTGATCCACTCGTAGAGATTGAAAATCTCCATGATCCGGCCCCCCCCGTCCAGACGCCGGGCCCGGGCCAGGGGGGCGTAGGACTCCCGGCAGATGCGCTCGTTCCAGTTCCGGCTCGGCGCGGCGCTGCCCTCGGGAAGCACCGTGTCCAGCCAGGGGTCCTCCCGGGGGGGCTGATAGAAATGTCCGTGGATGCACAAAAACCTGTCCATGACCTCTCCTTTGATCCGACCGTCGGCCATCAGGGCCCGGCCGGGGACCGGGACGTCGGCTCCCCGGCCGGGGCCTGGCCGAAGGTCTTTTTGGCCAGGGCCTCCAGGGCCGCATCGATCCGGCGGTTTTCGATCTCCCGAAGCACGGGCGTGTACGCGTAGCAGATCTCCAGGCTTCCCGTGTCCCGGTAGCGCACCAGGGCCACGGCCGCCGCCGGCCAGCTCCATACCAGATATTCGGACGCCCCGGGAGAGACCACCTCGCAGGGCCCGTACTTGGCCTCGTAGGCCGCGCGCAGCCGTTCGAAAGCCCCCGGGGAGGGAGTGTCGATCACCAGGATCACGTAATACAGCTTGTCGTCGCGAAACGAATAGATCACGTCGTCCAGGACGATGTCCCCGATGCGCCTTTTTTCGCCGGCCCGGCGGTACTGGCGCACGTCCTTGTGCACGAAGACGTAGCGCATGCCCGGAATCAGGGCCACGTTGGTGCCCCAGGGGATGCCCCCGAAACCCTCCGGAGGCGGACGCCGGGCGTAGACGGCCAGCCCCGGCCGCAGGAAGACCGGGTCCCCGGGCACGGGGTCCGGGGCCTCGCGGCGCATCTGTTCCAGGATCGGCAGGCAGGTGTAGCCGATGGACAGGGAGTCCTCCAGGATGTCCCTATCCAGGGCGATCTGGGTCTCGGGCCAGCTCCACAGGAAGTTCTCGTCCAGGACCGTGACGCTTTGCCGGGGCGGGCCGTACTTGGCGGCGTAGGCGGCCCGCAGGGCGGCGATGTCCCCGGGCTCGCGGGCCCGCATCCGGACGTGAAAAAACCGGTTCCGGTAAAACCCGTACAGAATGTCCCTGAGGCGGAACTCCCCGATCTCCAGGTTGTCCCCGACCCGGCGGTAGTAGGCCACATCGCCCGAACCGTAGAGGTATTCCAGGTCCGGCCGGCCCCCGGCCGGCTCTCCCCAGGCCAGGCCCCGAAATCCCAGGGGGCCCCGGGTCTTGATATCCTCCGCGCTGCGGCCCGCGTCGTGGTCCCCCTCGGACGGCGAACCCGTCACCCCCAGGTCTCCGGGAGGCGGGCCGGCGGCCGGACACGGCCAGCCGGAAAGCGCCAGGACCAGCAGCGCGGCCACAATCCCGGATATCCGGGTCACAGGAACGGACATGCCACCACCCGCGGGAGTCATCGGGCGAAGGTGCGGCCGAAACGCCGGGACATCTCGCGCAGGGACTCGGCCAGCCCGCCCACCTCGTCCCGGCCGGTCACGGAAAGCCCGCCGGGCACGCGGCCCCGCACCAGGGAGACGGCGAAGGCGGCGCACCGGGTCACGGGAATCCCCAGGAGACGCACGGCCAAGACGATCCAGGCCGCCCCGAAAAGCAGGGTCATGCCCAGAAATCCCCAGACAAGGCCCCTGGAAAGGGCGTACTCCGCGGACAGCCGGCCAAGCCCGGCCTTCTCCTCGGCAACCGCGTTCTCCGAGGCCCGGGCCACGGCGGCCAGGGCGTCGCGCTCGGCCAAAGCCAGGGTCCGGCCGGCCGCGTGCAGCACATCCCACTGGGCGACCAGCGTCCCGGCGTCCTTGCGAAATTCCTCGCCGGCGGAGGCCAGTTCGTCGATGGCCTTGGCGTCCTCCTCCGTGGCCTGGGGCCGAAGCCCCCCGATGGCCTGGGGCAACGCCTCGAAACGATCCAGGGCCGCGCGCAAAAGCTCCGGCCGGCGGGCCCGCCCGGCCTCGGCCTCGGCCAGGAGCACGGCCCGGCCGGCCTCGGCCAACTCCTGGGCGTGATAGATCTTCTGGGCGATGCGCCGCACCAACTCGCCCGGCGGGTATTTGACCGCGATCTCGTTCAGGGTCGCCTTCTTGACCGAGGCCAGGGCCTCGGCCAGCTCCACGAACCGGTTCCCGGCGGCCTCGAACGCGGTCCGGGATTCGGCCACGGCCTCGTTCTGGCCCACCACGACCTCGGCCGCCTGCTTGTAGGCCTCCACCAGCCAGCCCAGCCGCTCGGCCTCCTCGGCGAACCCGCCCTGGCCGGACGGCCCCGCAGCCTCCCTGAGGCGTTGCAGGCGCTCCAGGGCCTCGGCCAGCTCCTTCTTGGCCTCGTCCAGAAAATGCCGCTCCCCGGTCAGGGCGTAGCCCCGCAGGTGATGGGCGGTCAGCAGGGCGCGGCGCTCAAGCTGCACCGCGACCTCGGCCCGGCGGGAAACCACCTCGGTCACCATCCCGGCCTGGGCATGGGTGGAGGTCAGGGCCCGCGCCGCCGCGAAACAGGTCAGAAGGGCCACGCACACCGGCAGACCCACGGCCAGGGCGACCTTCAGGGGGAAAACGGGAATCCTTCGCATGCTCATGGGGCGTTCCGCCTTGTCCGTTGGGTGGTTGCCGAAACGCACGGCCGCGGTGCATGACCCGCGAGGATGGTCACGTTTTTTATACCGACACGGACGGACTCTTCAAAGGAAAAAAACAGGGGAAATCACAATGAAGGGACGCCCGCCGCCCATGACGGGACGGCGGTCCGACGCTCCGGAAGGGATGCGCGGGGGAGCCTAGCGGGTCAGAACGGCCGGCAATGGTGCTTGATGCTCACGCCATGGACGATGAAAATCGTGGCCTCGGCGATGTTCGCCGCCTTGTCGCCGATGCGCTCCAGCGACCTGGCCGCGATCACCTCGTGGATGGTCCGCTCCAGGCTCTGGGGCGTGCAGGACTCCTGCTCCACCTGTCCCAGGGCGTCCTTGATGACCAGGACGTTCAGGTCGCCGATGCCGCCGTCCATGCGGCAGACCTCCCGGGCCAGGTCCGCGTCGCCGGCCTTGAAGGCGGCCAGGGCCTTGTCCAGCATCTCCGTGACCCGAAAGGCCAGCTCCTCCAGGTGCCCGGGCATGGGCGCGGGAGGCAGATGGGCCAGGAAGATGGCCCGTTCGGCCACGTGCAAGGCCTCGTCCCCGACCCGCTCCAGGTCGACGATCATGCGCATGCCGCCCACGACCCGCCGCAGGTCCAGGGCCACGGGCTGCTCCAGGGCCAGAAGCCGCAGGCAGAAGTCGTCCAGATCGCACTCCATCTGGTTGATCGCCGCGTCGCGATCGATGACCGCCCTGGCCAGGGCCGTGTCCCGACTGTGAAAGGCCCGCAGGGCGTCGGCCAGGGCCGCGCGGGCCAGCCCGGCCATATGCAGCAGTTTGTCCGTAAAAAGCTCAAGCTCGGCGTGAAAATGGCTTCTGCCGTCCATATCCGTCTTCCTCCTGGCCTGTTTCGCGCGGAGAACAGCCTGGCTTTGCGACGTCGCGTCGGATGCCGGGACCGAAAAGCCCCCGGACGTCATCCGAAACGGCCGGTGATGTAGTCCTCGGTCTGCTTGTTGGACGGCCGGGTGAAGATGGTCTCGGTGTTGTCCGTCTCAATGAGCTTGCCCATGTAGAAAAACGCGGTCATGTCCGACACCCGGGCGGCCTGCTGCATGCTGTGGGTGACGATGATGATGGTGAAGCGCTTTTTGAGCTCGTGCACCAACTCCTCGATCTTCTGGGTGGCGATGGGGTCCAGGGCCGAGGCCGGCTCGTCCATAAGCACCACGTCCGGGGCCACGGCCAGGGCCCGGGCGATGCACAGGCGCTGCTGCTGGCCCCCGGACAACCCCAGGGCGGAGTCGTGCAGGCGGTCCTTGACCTCGTCGAACAGCGCCGCGTCGCGCAGGCTCTTTTCCACCTGCTGGGCGATGAACGCGTTGTCCCGCACCCCGTTGACCCGAAGCCCGTAGGCCACGTTCTCGAACACGGTCTTGGGGAAGGGGTTCGGCTTCTGGAACACCATGCCCACCCGGCGGCGCAATTCCACCACGTCCACGTCCGGGGCGTGGATGTTCCCGCCGTCCAGCATCAGCTCCCCGTCCACCCGGGTGCCCGGGATGAGGTCGTTCATGCGGTTGAGACACCGCAGGAAGGTCGACTTGCCGCATCCGGACGGCCCGATCAAGGCCGTCACCCGGTTCTCCTGGATGTCCAGGGTGATGTCGTGCAGGGCCTTGAAATTGCCGTAGTAGAAATCCAGATTGCGGGCCGCCATCTTGATCTTGTGCGCCATGAATATTTCCTTGTCGTTTAAGGGCCGCGTCACGAGCCGCCTTCCTCCCCGCCGGCCGTCCCGTCCGGGCTGTCCCCGGCCGGCGGCGCCGGTACGGTGAAATAAAAGGCCGCCCCGGTCATCCCCCCCCGGGCCCGCTCCACCCAGATGCGCCCCCCGTGCCGCTCCACGATATGCTTGGCGATGGCCAGCCCGAGGCCCGTGCTCCCCGCGACCCGGGACCGGTGCTTCTCCACCCGGTAAAAACGCTCGAACACCCGCTGACGGTCCTCGTGGGGCACTCCCGGGCCGTTATCCTGCACCGCGAAGGTCACAGTTCCGTTCTCCTTGTGATGCGAGACCGTGACGAACGCCCCTTCCGGGCTGTATTTCACGGCATTCTCCAAAAGATTGCGGAACACCTGGGCCAGTTGCCCGAAGTCGGCCAGAACCCACTCGCCCTCCTCGGGAAGCCGGCTTTTGATCTCGATCCGCTTCTGCCCGGCCATGGCCTCGCATTCCCGGCGGGCCAAGGCCAAGGCCTGCCCCGCGTCGGCCAGGGGCGGGGCCTCCGGCAACGGGCTGTCCTCGATGCGCGCCAGACACAGCATGTCCTCGATCATCTTGGACATGTGGTTGGCGTTTTTGAGGATGACCTCCAGAAAACGGACCCGCTCCGGGGAAAGCCCTCCCGTGTCCTGCAGAAGCGTCTCGGCATAGCCCTTGACCGAGGTCAGGGGCGTGCGCAGTTCGTGGGTGACGTTGGCCGCGAAATCCTTGCGGGCCCGGTCCAGCCGCTTGAACTCGCTCAGGTCGTGGAAGACGGCCACGGCCCCGAGTCCGCCCCGCTCCTGGCCAAGCCCCACCACGCTCACGTCGTAGAAGCGGTCCCGGCCGATCTCGACCTCCAGGCCCATCATGGCCGGCTCGTCGCCTCCGGCCTCGGAAAGCACCGCGTCGCAGGCCGACTGGAATTTCGGGCAGGGCACAACCTCGATGGGCCGGCGGCCCAGGCGCTCCCCGTTTCCCGGGAACACCTGGGAAAAGGCGTTGTTCACGGCCTTGATCCTGCCCCCGGCATCCAGCACCATCACCCCTTCCTTCATGCCGTTCAGAATGGCCTCGAGCTGGCTCTTCTGGGCGGTGATGGTCCGGATGTGCTCCTCGATGCCCCGGGCCATCTGGTTGACCGCCGCGGCCAGGGACTCGAACTCCCCGCCCCGGGGCACGAGCAGCCGCTTGGCGTAGTCCCCGCGCCCGATGGCCTCGGCCACCCGGATGGTCTCCCGCACGGACCGGGCCGCCCGGCGGCTGAGAAGATACCCCGCGATCCCGGCCGCGGCCAGGGCCAGCACCAGGGCCAGCGGGGCCTGGGCCATGGGCCTGTCCGGGAAAAAAATCAGCGGCAGGGCCAGGGCCAGGGCGGATACGGCCGCGAAAGAGAGAAAAAGCCTCATGCCCAGGGACACGCCATGCCTCCGCCCTATTCCTTGAAGCGGTAGCCCACGCCGCGCACCGTCTCGATCATCCCGGCGCAGGACCCGAGCTTCTGCCTCAGGCGCCGCACGTGGGTGTCCACGGTGCGGGCGTAGCCCTCGAATTCGTAGCCCCAGACCGTGTTGAGCAGCTGGTCCCGGGTCTGCACCCGGCCCTGCCCCCGGAAAAGCTCGGCCAGAAGCTTGAACTCCGTGGCCGTAAGCAAGATCTCCGCGCCGTCGATCTCGGCCCGGTGCGCGGCCAGATCCACGCACAGGCCGCCCTTGCGCAACACCGGCTTCTCCCGGGCCTCGGGCCCGGAACGCTTGAGCACGGCCCGAATCCTGAGCATCAGCTCCCGAGGGCTGAACGGCTTGACCACATAGTCGTCGGCCCCCAGTTCCAGGCCCACGATGCGGTCCACCTCGTCCCCCCGGGCCGTGAGCATGATCACCGGAATCCGGGCGGTCCGGGCCTCGCGCTTGAGCTCCTTGCAGATGTCGAAACCGCCCAGCCCAGGCAGCATCAGATCCAGGATGATCAGGTCGGGCGGGGAACGCCGGGCCTTGCTTATGGCGTCGAACCCCTCGCGGCTGGAAACGACCGCGAACCCGGCCCCCCGCAGGTTGTAGGATAAGAGGTCGAGGATGTCCTCGTCGTCTTCGACAATCAGAATGGTCTCGTCGGACATGGTTTCCCGTCCTTGCTTTTGAACGCCCAAGAACGATCATCGTTGCGTGACGGGGAAATGGTGCTCACGTTACGGGTGTGTGACATTTCCCCGGAAAAAGGACAACAGCCCCTGTTTCGTCCGCCCCGGACCCGCCTTTGCGGTCGAACCCGCCCGCCGTCACATGTTCGTCACGCGGCTGTCCCGCGTTTCCCGTCGCGTTTGACGCCTCGCGCCAAAGTCCATAAAGGATCATGTATGAAAAAGGCGCCGCCGGGCATGTCCACCGGCCGCATCCCCCCTTCTTCCGCCCTTCCGGCGCGACATGCCGGCCGGTCTCCGGCGTTTGCGGCCGCGCTGCTGTCGGCCGTCCTGGCCGTGGCCGTCTGGGCCACCGGGGGCCAGGCCTCGCAGGAGATCCGCCTGGGTATGTCCGCCGGCTTCCATGGCCCCACCCGGGGGCTGGCGGTGGAACTGTACCGGGGGGCCATGGCCTATTTCGAGCACGTCAACGCCGAAGGCGGCATCAAGGGCAAAAAAGTGGTCCTGGTGGCCGCCAACGACGACTACGACCCCCTGCCGGCCATCGAAAACACCATCCGCCTGGTCCAGGACGACGTCCTGTGCCTGTTCTCCTACCTGGGCACCCCCACCGTCACCCGGGTGCTGCCCCTGCTCAAAAGCTACCGCAACAAGGACATCTCTCTGTTCTTCCCCTTCACCGGGGCCCAGCCCCAGCGCGAGCCGCCCTACGACCAGTTCGTCTTCAACCTGCGCGCCTCCTACCGGGCCGAGGTCAAGGCCCTGGTGGACGCCCTGGTCCGTGTCGGACGCACCCGGGTGGCCGTGTTCTATCAGGCCGACGCCTACGGCCGCAGCGGCTGGGACGGGGCGCGCCTGGCCCTGGCCGGGCACGGACTGGAGATCGTGGCCGAGGCCACCTACCGCCGGGGCACGCCGTTTTCCGAGAGCATGCGGGCCCAGGTGGCCGAACTGCAAAAAGGCGGCCCCGACGCCGTGATCTCCGTGGGCGCCTATCCGGCCTGCGCGGCCTTCATCCGCGACGCCAGGGCCGCCGGACTCGACGTGCCCATCGCCAACGTCTCCTTCGTGGGCAGCGACCTTTTGCTGCGCGTGCTCCTCGACGCGGGCCGGGCCACTGGCCGCGACCTGACCGCGGGCATCATCAATTCCCAGGTGGCCCCGAGCTACGAGGACGTCTCCCTGCCCGCCGTGCGCCAGTACCGCCGACTCATGGAGTCCTACGGCGACAAGCTGCCCCTGGACCTGGTGCAAGGGGAATACCGCCCCTTCCGCTTCAGCCAGGTGGGCCTCGAAGGGTTCCTCAACGCCAAGGTCATGGTCGAGATCCTGCGGCGCATGCAAAACCCCCTGGACCGCCGCCAACTCAAGGACGCCGCCGAAGGCATCCGCGACCTGGACATCGGCATCGGCGAGCCGGTCTCCTTCGGCCCGAAAAACCATCAGGGACTGAACCGGGTCTTTCTGACCGTGGTCAAAAACGACCAGTTCGTTCCCCTGCGCGACATGTCGGTGTTCGCCAAATGAAAATGTCCCGACTTTTCCGCAAGACCCTGGTGGCCATCGTCATCATCTTCGGGCTGGTGGCCAACGCCACGGCCCTTTTGTCCGCCTGGATCCTCTACAAGGACCTCTCGGAGGAATACGTCACCAAGGGCCGGGCCATCGCCGGAAGCATCGCCGAGGCCAGCGTCGAGCTTTTGCTCAACCGCGACGCCTCCACGGTCCAGGCCATGATCGACAAGTTTTTGGAGGTCGAGGGCGTGGGCTACGTCTATGTGGCCGACGAGGAGGGCCGGATCGTCTCCCACACCTTCGTGCCGGGCATCCCGGACCAGGTCCGGGAGGGCGGCCCGGACACCCGGGAGGTCTCGGTCAAAAGAATCGAACTGCCGGGCATCGGCACGTTCATCCAGGTCTCCGCGCCCATCCTGGCCGGGGTCGCCGGACACGTCTGCGTGGGCATGGACACGGACATCATCCACGCCAAGATCCGCATGGCCGTGGTCCAGCAGGAACTGCTCATGCTGCTCATGCTGGCCGTGTCCGTGGCCGTGTTCTCCATCCTCATCAAGGGCGTGTCCCGGCCGCTCACGGAACTGTCCGAATACGCCAAGAGGCTTCGGGCCCACGACTTCTCGGCCAGGATCGCGGTCACCTCCGAGGACGAGGTGGGGCTTCTGGCCTCGACCATGAATTCCATGGCCGACGAGCTCTCCGAACTCGTTTCCGGCCTGGAGCGGGCCGTGGCCGCGTCCACACGGGAACTGCAAGGCACCCTGGCCCACATGCGGGCCATCATGGACAACATGGCCGACGGCCTCCTGGTCACCGACGCCGCCGGGCGGGTCACCAACTACAACCCGCCCCTGGTCCACATGTTCGGCCTGGAGGGCGCGGACATCACGGACAAGGACACCCGGCAGCTCTTTTCCGGGGCCATGGCCGGCCTGCCCGTCGCGGCCATGGCCGAACCCTCGGAGATCCTGACCGCCGAGGTCCGCTTAAGCGGCGGACGCGTGGGCAAGGCCGCGGCCTCGGCCATCCATTCCAGGACCGATGACGGCCAGGGGGATCAGGCCCCCCGGCCGGCCGGCGCCGCCTGCCTGGGCACGGTCATCCTGGTGCGCGACATCACCTCCGAAAAGGAGGTGGACCGGATGAAGACGGAATTCATCTCCACCGTGTCCCACGAACTGCGCACCCCCCTGACCTCGGTGCTCGGCTTCGCCAAGATCATCCGCAAGAAATTCCTGGAGGACATCGAGCCCCGCCTGGAGGCCACGGACAAAAAGGCCCTGCGGGCCGCCGGCCAGATCGGCGACAACATCGGGATCATCGTCTCCGAGGGCGAGCGGCTCACGGAACTGGTCAACGACGTCCTCGACATCGCCAAGATGGAATCGGGCAAGATCGAATGGGACCTGGCGCCGGTGACCATCGCCGAGGTCGTCTCCCGCAGCGTCACCACCGCCCGGTCCCTGGTCGAACACAAGGGGCTGTCCCTGTCCGTGGACATAAGCCCCGGCCTGCCCAGCTTCCTCGGCGACCACGACCGGCTCATCCAGGTCATGCTCAACCTCATCTCCAACGCCGTGAAATTCACGCCCTCGGGCGGCATCATCATCAAGGCCTTCATCGAAGGGGAGATGATCCGGGTCGGGGTCATCGACACCGGACCGGGCATCTCCCAAAACGACCAGGAGATCATTTTCGAGAAGTTCAAGCAGGCCGGGGACACGCTCACGGAAAAACCCAAGGGCACGGGCCTGGGGCTGCCCATCTGCCGCCAGATCGTGGACCGCCACGGCGGACGCATCTGGGTCGAAAGCACCCCCGGGCAGGGCAGCGCCTTCTGGTTCACCCTGCCCCTCCGGGGCGCGGCCCGCGAGACCGGAGAAGCCCCCCGCCCGAAACCCGCCTCCCGGGACCGTCTCCAGACCCTTCCCGCCGGCATGGCCCAGGGCACCATCCTGGTGGTGGACGATGAGCCGCCGGTCAGGCTCTACCTCGAACAACTCCTGGCCGACGAGGGCTTCCGCGTTTTTTCCGCAGCCGACGGACCCCAGGCCATCGACCTGGCCGTGGCCCACCGTCCGGACCTGATCACCATGGACCTGATGATGCCCGGCATGGACGGCGCGACCACCATCCGCCACCTGCGCGCCAATCCCGCCACCAAGGACATCCCCGTGGTGGTCATCTCCGCCCTGCCGGCCCGGGAATGCGAACGGGCCGGGGGCGACGCCTCCATGATCAAGCCCGTGGACGAGACCGCGCTCCTGGAGACCATCGTCAGCCTCCTTCGCGGGGCCGGCAAGGACACCCGGCCGTGCATGGTGCTCAAGCGCAACGGCGAGGAGATCACAAGTCCGCTGCTCATGATCTGCCCGGGCAAGGTCGAGCACACCACCCGGGAGGACCTGTGGCAGCGCCTGGACGAGGGCTTCACCGGCACCGTGTTCGTGCCCGGGTCCATCAGCCACGAGATGGATCTGGCCAGGCTCTCGGCCAACCCCAACATCCACGTGGTGATCTTTTCCGAATAGCCGGGCCGGCCCCCGGCCGCAAAAAAGCCCCCGGACCCGAAGGCCAGGGGGCTTTGTCTTCTCATGCGCGTCTGGCCGTCAGTCGTCCATCTCGCGCGTCAGGGCCTCGTGCCACCCCCCTAAAAATACGCCAGTATTTTTAAGAAAAAATACTTATTTTAAATTGCCATCTTCAAAATCCACATGCCCGATCTCGATGACGCGACTCTACTCTTCCATCTCGCGCGTCAGGGCCTCGATCTCCTCGCGGATGATCCGGGCGGCCGCGGCCGGCACGGCCTTTTCGATCTCCGCGGCCATGTCCAGGCGCAGCCGCGTGCAAAGCGCGTCCTGGTCCACCCTGGTCACCCGCGCCTCCACGTCGGCGCGCAGGGCCTCCAGGGCCGCCGACAACTCCGCGACCTGCCCGCGAAGCCCGTCCAGATCGTCCCCCGCCGGGGCCTGATGGGCCCGCGGCGCGGCGTCGACCCGGGCCTTCACGTCCTCGATCCCGGTCCGCAGGTCCGACATCGCCGTCTCCATCTCGGCCCGGAGCGAGGTCGCGGCCTCCTCCGCCCGGGTCAGAACCTCACGACGCAACGCCTCGGCGGCCTGCTCCTCCGCATCCGGATCGACCGGAGCCGGCAGTTTGGCGGCCATGTCCGCCGCAAGCGCCCCGAGACGCTCCTGCACAAAGGCCCGAAGCTCGTCGGACAGGGCGGACAGGGCGGCCGGGACATCGGTCGCCGGGGACGCGTCGCGGGAAAACTCTTCTTCAAACGCCGCCAGACGCGTCTCCATCCGGGCCGAAAGCTCGTCCACAAGCGCGGCCGTGTCCGGAATCGCGACCTCGGAGGAACGCTCGGCCAGGGAGGCCATCTCGGTCCGTGTGGATTCGAGGGCGGCCGCGTGGCGGCCGGAGGTGTCGGACAGATCGGACAGCATGGCCTCAAGACGGGAAATTTTCTCTTCCAGGGACCCGATGCGCGCCGTGGCGGCCTCCAGGGCCTCGGCCAGGCCCGCCGCCTCTTCCCCGGACGGGGGCGGCCCCCCGGCCTTGGCGATGATGGCGTCCAGGGCCTCCAGATCGATGCCCTCGCCGGATGCGGGCGCGGCTGGCCGGGCCACGCCGGGTTCCGCCACGGAAATGGCGGCCACGGCCCCGGCTGTGGCGGCGGCGACCTCGGCCACGGACGGGCCGGCGTTCTCCTCGTCGCCCCCGGCCGGCTCCTCGGGCAGGGTCAGATCGAGAGGTTCCTCCTCCGTCTCAAGGCCGAGCCCGGAAAGGTCGGGCAGGGCCTCCTCCGCCTCGGCCGCGAAGGGCCCGGCCTCCGCCTCGGGCTGGCCCGCCGGGGATTCGCCCTCGTCCAGAAGATCGGTCAGATCGACGACGTCCTCGTCGTCGCCCTCGGATGGGGCGGCCGTGTCCCCGGCCGGTGTGGCGGCATCCAGGCCGGACAGGTCCATATCCTCCAGCTCCAGGGCGTCGATGTCGTCCGTGGGAGCAGCGGGAGCAGCGGGAGCGGCGGGAGCGGGCGCGGCCTGCCCGGTGGCGGCAGAGGGACCCGCGTCGGAAAAAAGATCCTCGAGCTCGCGCTCGAAGCTCATGTCCACCCCGGCGTCGCCGGCGACGCCGGAATCGGCGGCCTGGGGATCGTCCTCTTCAATGATGTCCGTCAGGTCGATGATCTCGTCTGAGGGCTTCGTTTCGGGCATCGATCACCTCGAGCCGGGGTTGACGAACCATGGAGAGGCCGCGGCGCGGCCTCTCCATGGCAACGGGCACGCTAGGACTTCTTCGGATGGCAGTCCGTGCACTTGGTGGGGCCTTTCTGCTTGGCCTTGTGGCAGCCCAGGCAGCTCTTTTCGCTCTTCATGTCGTGATAGGCCCGGTAGAACGACTTGTCGCTGGTCTTGTCCTTGGGATCAGTGCTGTCGTGACACCCGGCCGAGGCACACTTCACGATGGCGGCCTTGCCGTCCCACTTGTGGTGGCACACCTTACAGTCGGTGGCCGCATGTCCCTTGTGGGAGAAGTTCACCGGGGCCTGCGTGGCGGTCATGCCGGCGGGGGCCTTGATCACCAGGTCCGCAGGGGCATCGACCGCGTACAGGGCCGGCAGACAGAAAGCGCTGACGAGCAGCGCGCCGACGAAACCAATAAACCATTTTTTCATCCCGCTCACCTCCTCAAGCGTTTGGGAATCATTTCACAGCATGCATTACGGCCAGGAATAGCGCCCTGTCAAGGACAACTCAAAAAAACAGAGGCAAATCAACCTGAAAGCCGATACTTCCGATCGTATCCCCGGGGCGTGAGCATCCAGCCCCCGGCGGCCCTGGTGGCGGAGTTGCCCACGATCACGATGGTCAGCATGTCCGCGCCCTCCGGGTCGAACCCGGCCAGACTGGTCACCAGGACCTCCTGGCCCGGCCGGTAGGCCCGGCGCACCACCCCGACCGGGGTTTCCGGCCCGCGCCACCGGCCGACGATCTCCATGGCCCGGGCCAGATGGCCGGCGCGCCGCTTCGACCTCGGATTGTACAGGACCAGCACGAAGTCCGCCTGGGCTGCCAGATCGATGCGCCGCTCGATGACCTCCCAGGGGGTCAACAGATCGCTCAGGCTCACCGAGGCGAAATCGTGGGTCAGCGGAGCGCCCAGAAGCGCCGCCGCCCCGAGAAGGGCCGCAATGCCCGGGATCACCGAGAAATCCACCGCACCCATGGCCCCCCGGGCCTCAAGCAGCTCAAGCGCCAGCCCGGCCATGCCGTACACCCCGGCGTCGCCCCCGGACACCACCACCACGTCCTCCCCGGCCAGGGCCCGGTCCACGGCCCGGGCGCAGCGCGCCACCTCGCCGGTCATGCCTGTCTCGACCACGTCCTTGCCGGCCAGAAGCTCCCGCGGCACCAGGTCCAGATACGTGCCGTACCCGACCACCACCCGGGCCTCCACCAGAGCCTCCCGGGCCATGGGCGCCAGAAGCCCCGCATCCCCGGGGCCAAGCCCGACCACCGTCAGCCGGCCACGGCCACGGTCACCGGCCCCACCACCCGCTTTTTCACCACCAGCCGGTTCGCCCCGGCCGCCAGCATCGCCGCCGCCTCGCATACGCTTTTCGTCCCCACCCTTTGTTTCACGGTCCCGGACGGACTGGGCACGTCCACCGCGTCCAGTTCCCGGGCCGAAAAAAACCTCGTCCCCGCGCCAAGTTCCCGGGCCGCCCAGGCGATCCCCGGCTCGTCGGCCTTGATCTCCGCGCTGGCCACCATCCCCACGCAGGCCGCCGAAAGCCTCTTCTCCGCCAGCACCCCGCGTATCGCCGCCACAATCGCCTCCCCGGACACCCCCCGGCGGCAGCCCACGCCCACGGCCAGCACCTTCGGCCGCATGACCAGCCGCCCCGGAACAGCAACAATCTCCCGCACGTCCACAACAATGTGCGGCCGGCCCGGCTCGATCACGCCCGGGTCCGACACCCATTCGAAAAACCGCGCCTGGTCCGGCTCCCCAACCTCGAACCGGTTCCCCGGATCGAACACCGGCACCGCGCCGCCCTCGGCCAGAACCGCGTTGACCCGGGCCAGGGCCGCCCGGTTCTCCAACCCCAGTCCGCACCGGGCCGCCAACACCTCGGCCGCCGGCGCGCCCACGGCGTCCGTGGCCGTGGTGATCACCGCCTGCCCGCCGGTCACCAAGGCCACCGCCCGGGCCAGATCGTTCGCGCCGCCCAGATGGCCCGACAACACACTGACCACGAACCGGCCCGCCGGATCGGCCGCCACCACCGCCGGGTCCACGGCCTTGTCCCGCACCAGCGGCGCGATGGCCCGCACCACCGCCCCGCAGGCCGCGAAAAACACATGTCCCCGGTATTCCCCCCATACCCGGGCCACATGTTCGACAAACGACGCGAATCCCAGCCCCCCCACCTCGTGGGCAAACCGCTGCGGGGCAAAAAGCACGCCCCCCAACTCCCGACATACGTCGGCCGCCTTGGACGAGGCGGTCAACGTGTGTACGGCCACCTCCCTTCCCCAAAAAACTTTCATAGGCGCCTCGAAAAAAGGACCGCCGGACATGGATAACGATAGTATGACCTCGTTCCCCATGCCCTGGCAACGGAAACTCACGGTTGACGAATGTAGACGACCGGTCTACTAGCGAAAGCCATGAACACGCGCGGCGAGAAAGGCATGAAACGCGACCAGCGCACCGCCATCCTCGAGGCCGGGGCCCGGCTCATCAACCTGCAGGGATTCCACAACACCGGCCTGAAGGACATCCTGGAGACCGCGGGCGTGCCCAGAGGGTCCTTCTATTTCTATTTCAAGTCCAAGGAAGACTTCGGGCTGGCCCTGATCGACCACTTCATGCGCGTCCTGGGCGACAGGACCCGTCCGCTCCTCGAAGACGAAAGCCTGTCCCCGCTCGGGCGGCTTCGCCTTCTTTTCGAGAGGGCCCGCCGGCGCTACCAGTCCGAGGACTTTGCCGGAGGCTGCCCCATCGGCAACCTGAC
The DNA here is from genome assembly GCA_049324675.1 of Thermodesulfobacteriota bacterium. GTDB lineage: Bacteria > Desulfobacterota > Desulfovibrionia > Desulfovibrionales > Desulfovibrionaceae > Desulfolutivibrio. The sequence goes on along the minus strand of JBMONM010000269.1, from coordinate 9,928 downwards.
CCAGGAAATGAGCGATCTGTCCCCGGCCATGCGCGAACGCCTCCAGCAGGCCCTGGCCGGCATGACCGCCCGATGGGCCGCCCTCCTGCGCCAGGCGGCGGAACGAGGCGAGATCGCCCCGGGCATCGATCCGGACCTCATGGCCGGATTCCTCCTCGACGCCTGGGAAGGAGCCCTCATGCGCATGAAGGTCGAACGCAGCGCCGCGCCCCTCGAACGGTTCGAACACATCCTTTTCAGCGGACTTCTGGCCCGCTGACGATCTGAAACCGACCGTCCCTCGTCCGCAGCGCCGGATGCGAGATCGACCGCCACCATTTCAAGCCGGTTCGCCGCTCTTTTTTTTGAAGCCTTACTAGACGACCGGTCAACTATTAACCCTGGAGGTTCCCATGTTTCTCATGCGCACAGCCGATCCCGAGTCCCTCGCGCCCGCTTTCCCCACCTCATCCCAGGCCAATCCCGGCAACGGCGTCTCCCTGATGCGACGGATTCTAAGCGCCAGCCCGAATCTCCTGGAGCGGATAGCCGGGCTGATCGGGCATTACGCGCATCACCGGACGCTCAGTCCCGAGCTCATCGCGGCCGTCAACTACACGGTGGCCGCCAGTCGGGGCAACACGTGCTGCGAGGCGTACAACGCCGGCCGGCTGTCCCGGATGGGCATGTCCGACGACGATCTCGCGCACCTTGTCTCCGACGACCCGGCCAGCCCCCTGCCCCCCGCCGAAACGGCCCTTTTGTCCTTTGTCCGGCGGGCCGTGGCCTCCCCGGACGGCGTCACCGCCGAGGACATCGACCGGCTGCGCGACCTGGGCCTGGACGATGCCGACATCATGGACGCCACCTATCTTGGAGCCAACATGCTGGCGGCCACGGTACTCTGCAAGGCCTTTTACCGGGACGAGGCCGGCCGCGCGTAACGGGGCGCAGGGGACTGCGTCCCCTGCCGGGGGGGCGTGGGGGGGGGGTTGGGGGCGGGGGAAGAGGATGCTCCAGGCGAGGAACACGGCCGCGGACAGGGCCACGGCCAACAGGGTGCGTTTATTCTGATCCATGGAAGGGTCCTGTGGGTTTGAGCCGCCAGGGGAGGAC
>JBMONM010000269.1:0-8823 GCA_049324675.1 Thermodesulfobacteriota bacterium | reverse complement strand
CCCCCCCCCCCCACACCCTTCCCTCTTTTCGTCCTACCCCGCGAAGGCGCGGGCCGCGGCCAGGGTCTTGTCCAGGTCGGCGTCGGTATGGGCAAACGAGGTGAAGGCGCATTCGAAGCCCGAGGGGGCCAGGTTTACGCCGCGCGCGCGCATGTGGCCGTAGAAGCGGGCGTACAGGGCGCTGTCGGAGGTCTTGGCCGAGGCGAAGTCGGTCACGGGCTGGTCGGTGAAAAAGAGGGTGAAGATGGAGGCGATGCGGTTGAGCGTGACCGGGAGGCCCTTGGCCCGGAGGATGTCGGCCAGGGCGGTGGCGAAGGCCTCGGTGCGCGCGGCCAATCCGGCGTAGTCGGCCTTGGCCAGAGCCCTCAAGGTCGCCAGACCGGCGGCCATGGCCACGGGATTTCCGGACAGGGTGCCGGCCTGGTAGATGTCGCCCTCGGGGCTGACCCGCTCCATGAACCGGCGTTTGCCGCCGTAGGCCCCGACCGGAAAGCCGCCGCCGATGATCTTGCCCAGGCAGGTCAGGTCCGGGTCGATGCCGAATGCGGACTGGGCCCCGCCGTAGGCCACGCGGAAGCCGGTGATGACCTCGTCGAAGATGAGCAGCGCGCCGTGTTTCGCGGTCAGGTCGCGCAGGCCCTCGAGGAATCCGGGGGCGGGCGGGACCAGCCCCATGTTGCCGGCCACGGGTTCGACGATGACCGCGGCGATGTCGCCCGAGGCCATAAACAGGGCGGCCACGGCGTCCAGGTCGTTGTAGGGGGCGGTCAGGGTGTGGCGCACGGTGCCCTCGGGCACGCCCGGGGTGCCGGGGATGCCGAAGGTGGCAACGCCCGAGCCGGCCGCGGCCAGGAAGGCGTCGCCGTGGCCGTGGTAGCAGCCCTCGAACTTGATGACCGCGTTTTTGCCGGTGACGCCCCGGGCCAGGCGCAGGGCGCTCATGGTGGCCTCGGTGCCGGAATTGACCATGCGCACCATGTCGATGCCGGGCACGGCCGCGACCACGGCCTGGGCCATGGCCACCTCGGCCGGGCAGGGCGCGCCGTAGCTGGCGCCTTCGAGCATGGCCGCCCGGGCGGCCTCGGTGACCCCGGGATGGGCGTGGCCCAGGAGCATGGGCCCCCAGGACATGACGAAATCCACGAGTTCGTCGCCGTCGACGGTAAAAAGCTTCGACCCGGCGGCCCGGGCGATGAACAGGGGGTCGGCGCCCACGCTCTTGCAGGCCCGCACGGGGCTGTTGACCCCGCCGGGAATGAGCGTTTTGGCTGTGGCGAACAGTTCGGCGGAGCTGGGCATGGGTCTCTCCAAAAAATGGGTGGCGGTGTGCGGTCGGAACCACGCGGGGCGGGTTCAGACGGCCTTCTGGGCGAAGGCCAGGATGTAGCCGTTGATGTCCTTGATGTAAAATTCGCGCATGCCGTAGAACGTGGTGTGGAGTCGCTTGAGGAAGACGGCGTCCCCGTCGTCCAGGGCGGCGAAGCGGGCCTCCAGGTCGTCGCATTCGATGTACAGGGTCAGCGCGCCGCCGGGTTTGGCGTTTTCCAGGGAGGGCAGTTCGGCGGCCAGGCTTTTCTTGGACTGGAACATGATCCGGACTGCGCCGGAGGCGACCATGGCGTAGCACAGGGGTTCGGCGGCGGGCCAGGAGAACACGGGCTGCCGGCCCTCGTCGGTGACGCCCATGGCGAAGTCGAAGCCGAGCACGCGGGTGTAGTAGTCCACAGTGCGGCCCACGTCGTGGACCATGAGGTTGGGGGCCAGGGAGGTAAGCGGCATGGGGGGTGATCCTTCGAAATTTTAGTTGACTTCAGAAGATACGCGACTTATTTGATTCTTAATCCAGTTAGCTGGAGGTGGAAGGCACACGCCTTCGAGGCCCTTCGGGGCCTTTTTTTATGGGAGCCATTTCCTCCCCCATCCTTCGATAATTCCCTTGGGATTCCGATAGTATTTCGATTCTTCGAGAATCTGAGCGATTCTCCCTCCGAAATTATCTGGCAAAGGTTTCTTTTGCCTTCTGTGCAAAGCGCATTTGTAGCTCGGATGCGCAATCAAATCCGCCATTTGCAACCCAGACACGTTAAGTTGTTTGAGTTTCACCTTAAGTTGCCGGCTTGAAAAAGTGCTTTCAAATACATCACGAGGAACATATTCTGTTCCATTCTGTACCAATCTTTGAAATGAATCCTTGAGTCGTCGATCCTCTTTCCCGCCGCGCGATTCCGCGAGAACATCCCCGATGCTGCCACAAGATTGCAAGTATCGTGCATATCTCTCGACCACAACTTCTAAACAATAATGATATGGATCATAACGCCACTTTGAATATCTTTCCTTGTGCTCCAGCTTGTCGATTACAACCGTCACAACCGTATATTCCAAATCCCTCAACAAAGCCATAAGATCATCGTTAAATCTCAACTCTTTTTCAGTATCTCGGAGCGGACTAAACGGACCCTTCTTATTGACCAGTTCCTTTCGATGCAAAATGACCGGATCATCGGGATGCGACATAAAATGTCGTGATTTCAGTTCCTCAAGACGAGGATGCACGACATTGCTTACATAATCATAGCGGAAAATCACTCCAGTCAAACTGAGATATCGATGGTTCTCATTTTCCGAGGCGCCCAGATCTGAGTTTCCAACCTCGTCAATATAAAGACGATAGCATAGCGCGACCGCTAAAAATACTCCATGGACGTCTTTTTGAGCTCCTTGCGGCTGAGGAGCATGGCGTAATCGTCGATGCCGGACTCCCGGACCAGATCGTCCACGATGCGCCGGCAGTCCTCGGGGCTTGACGCGTGGACCATGGTGTAGAGGTTGTACGGCCAGTCCAGGCAGTTGATCCGCTGGTAACAGTGGCTGATCTCCCGGCGCGAGGCCATGTACGCCCCCACCCGGGCCATGTCCTCGTCGGCCACGTACCAGGCCACCATGGCGTTGGCCCCGTAGCCGGCCTTCTGGTGCCGCAGCGTGGCCCCGAAACGCCGTATGGCCCCGCTGTCCTTCAGGCGCGCCAGAAGTTCCAGCACCTCGGCCTCGGTGGTCCCGGCGGCCCGGGCCATGTCCGCATACGGCGTGGCCGAATCCGGCAGATCGGCCTGGGCGATGCGCAAGATCCGCCGCTCGGCCTCGGTGAATTCCGGTTTGTTTCCTCGTCGCGCGCTCATGTCGGCCACCCCTTTCGCCCGTCATCAAAGGCTTTGTCCTTATCCGCTTCATGTGCTAGATGCAACCTGACCCGCCTCGCCCCAAAAACCAAAAACACGCCGCGACATCGCGGCGCGGACGCGGCGGCGGCCCGGGACCGTCCCGAAGGGACCCCTCCCGGGTATCATCCGGAGGACGTGCATGAAGATCGCGGTCATCGGCGGAGGAAGCTGGGGCACCACCCTGGCCGACATGCTGGCCAAAAAAGGCCTCACCACCCGGCTGTGGGTCCGTGAACAGAAGGTCATGAACGAGATCCGCAACCGCCACGAAAACACCTGGTACCTGCCCGGCTGCCCGCTCGCGCCCACCCTCGACGTCAGCACCGACCCGGCCCATGTCGCCGACGGAGTCAGACACTTCCTGTTCGCCGTGCCCTCCCAGTTCATCCGCAACGCCTACACCCGGTTCCTGAAGTATCTGCCGAAAAACGCGGCCATCATCTGCGCCAGCAAGGGCATCGAACTGGACACCCTCATGCCCATGTCCGAGGTCTGCGAGGACGCGCTCGGGTCCATCAAACCCCGCTTCGCCATGCTCTCGGGGCCGTCCTTCGCCCGCGAAGTCATTCGTGAAATCCCCACCGCCGTGTCCCTGGGCTGCGCCCATAAAAAGACCGGCAAGGAAGCCCAGGAGGCCCTGTCCACACCCTATTTCCGGGTCTACACCAATCCCGACGTTCGCGGCGTGGAGCTTGGCGGGGCTCTCAAAAACATCATCGCCATCGCCGCGGGCGTGGCCGACGGCCTGGGCTTCGGCAGCAACGCCCGCGCCGCCCTGATCACCCGGGGCCTGAAGGAAATGAGCCGACTGGGAAAGGCCATGGGCGCGGACACGGAAACCTTCATGGGCCTGTCCGGCCTGGGCGACCTGGTTTTGACCTGCACCGGCGACTTGAGCCGCAACCGGCAGGTGGGCATGCGCCTGGGCAAGGGGCAGAAGCTTCTGGACATCCTGGGGGAGATGAAGATGGTGGCCGAGGGGGTCAAGACCACCGAGGCCGTCCATGCCCTGGGCCAAAAGCTCGGCGTGGAACTGCCCATCACCGAACAGGTCCACGCCATCCTCTACCAGGGCCAGGACCCGGCCCTTGCCGTGCGCACGCTCATGACCCGGGCTCTCAAGGACGAATAAGCCGAAGCCCCCCGGACAACGCCGCCACCGCCCCTTGACGGGACGGTGTTCATGGCTACCTATCGAGACGAGGCGGGCCCCGCATGCGGGGCTTCGCGCAAAAGGAGACGGACATGGAGGAACGATATTGCCCGCATTGCGGCAAAAAGCTCGAATCCTGGCTCGGCCCCCCCGAATCCGGATGGGGGGAGCTTTTAGTGTGCAACAACAACGAATGCGTCTATTACCAGGGCTCCCAGACCGACATCCGCCATAAGGACGAGGAAAACCACCTGGGGTGCCGCTACGCCGAAAACCCGGACAACGGGTACAAACCCTTTGCCCTGCTGGCCTGGCTGCCCAATGTCTGAGCCGGGGGATGTTCCGACGCCGGAAAAAACCGTTTCCCCGGGAACGGTTTTTTTCGGCCGGCAGAACCTGTCCGGAAGAGAATAAAAACAAGCATTATCATGATGTTACGTCAAAACCGGTCAATTCCCCTCCCGCTTGTCTTGAACCCTCGGCCCGGGGATGGTATCCATGCCGCCAACGCCCGCTTCCGGGCGTGTGTCGCAACGGGGAGGGGAGGACCCGCTGCGATGTTCTCGCCAACCGCGCTCTCACCCCGGACACTCATGAACCATATCGACGTCACGCGTCGCGGGCAATGTCTGTACGTCCGCCTGACAGGGGAATTCGCCGAGAATGCGGCCCGGGACATCGACGCCGCGCTGGCCGGCGTGGGCCGGGAGCCCGTCCTTGTCCTTGACCTCTCCGGGGCCACGGCCCTGGGCGGAGCCGGCATCGCCTACCTGATCAAGCTGCAGACCCGCCTCGCCACCATGGACGGCGCGCTTTTCCTGCACGCCCTGTCCGACCACGTCACCCAGGAACTGGCCATACGCGAATTGACGGGGTTTTTCCGGGTGGTCCAGGAATGGGACGAGGACATGGGCGAGGAGATGCTCCCGCTGCTCGCGGCCCGCTGACCCCCGAAACGCCGGCCGGGACGCATCGCGATCCGGCCGATCAGCGCCTTACCGCCGGCGAAGACATGGCCACCTCGCCGTCGACATAACGGAACAGCACATCCCTGGCCCCGTCCGGGGCGTCCATGGCCGTCTCGCCGATGCCGACCTCCACGTTGGCCCCGATCTCCCCCGGCACGATGACCCGGCAGACGGAAAAATCCTCCCCGCCATGACGGTTGGCCCACAGCTTGTGGCGCAGGGAGTGGTAGCCGTCCAGCCTTCTTTCCATTTCCGCGAGTTCCGCCGCCGCATCCCGGCCAAGGCGGCCGCCCGGTCCGGCCTCCCGGCGCAACAGCAGCACCCGCTCGGTGGCCCGGTGGATCTTGTTCCGCAGGGATCGGTCCTTGGAGATCAGTTCCGGATCGTAGCCCAAAAGAAGCCTGGTCTGGGTGCGAAGGCCCCCGCCCAGGCCCTCGCCCACGTAGATCGATCCCCGGCACGTGGCCGTGCCGCCCACCAGCCGCTCCTTCACCGCCAGCTTCGCGCCCACGTACAGGTGGCACAACATGCTGGAACCGTCCACCAGCAGGTTCTTGCCGGCATGCAGCTCCGCGTTCTCGCAAAACCTGGCCCGCAGGTTCTCCCCGGCCCGGATGACCGCATTGTCCGAGCCCTTGATCCCGGCCTCGGCCGAAACCGACCCCGAGGCCCGTATCCTGGCCCCTTCCACCAGTCCCTTGACCGTCACGTTGCGGCCCACCACCTCGAAACCGGCCCGCACGGCCCCCTCGACCACCACGTCGCCCACGAACACGATGTTGCCGGTGTGAAAATCCACATCCCCCGGCACCACCAGGTTGCGCCGGACCATGATCCGGCCGCTGTCGAAGGCCACGTAGCCGTTGACCGTGGCCACAAGCCTGTCCGGATTCTCCGCGTCGGGCGTGCAGCCCAGGCCGTAGGGAAAGACCTTCTCCGCGAAAAAAGCCCTCCGGTCGGCGTCCGCCGGGGCCTGCTCCGCCGGAAGCCACTCGGCCAGCACCTCCCCGGCCAGCACGTTCTGGACGTAGCCCAGGTCGTACAGATCCACGGTGCCGTCCTGCCGCCGCCTGGGCGTGAGCGTGCGACGATCAAACGCGGGGTCGAAATGAGACTTGAGATAGTACTTCATGCCACGCTGCGCCCGTCCGTTTCAGGGCCATGACGTCCGCCTGCGTCGACCGCCCGCCGGGACCCCCAACCGCTTTTGATTTCCTCGTAATTCCTCTCTATCCGCACCGGGACAATTGCACAAGCCGAAAGCCGGTTGCATCTTCACCCCCGTCCGGTGACCGCCGGCCGGGGACCCGTTGACGCCTATGGCCGAATACCGTAGGTTTCTGCGTCATTTTCAAGTCCGACCCAACGTCGCGTCACCTCAAATCATCGGGAACTTCGAGCATGGAAACCTTACGCACCCTGCCGGGCGACGACGTCCGGCAAATCATGTGGCGCTACGCCGACCGCTTCGACCTCCAGATGGCCGTCCAGTCCGCCCGGTCCGTGGCCCGGGGCCTGGTGGCCAGGATGGTCGCCGAGGGGGCGCGGCACACCCACGAATGGACCCCGCAAAAGGCCCAGTTGCTCCAGGCCTTCGACGAGTCCGGCATCACCGCCGTGTTCCTCGACCCCCACCAGGGGGGCTTCATCGAGGGACCCAAAAACATGGGGCTGGCCCTGGTGGCCTTCGAACTCTCCTGGGTCGACGCCGGCTCGGCCACCTGCTCCCTGGCCGGAAACCTGGCCCTGTCCCCCATCCACGAACGCGGCACGCCCGAGCAGCGCGACCACTACATGAGCCTGTGCGCCCCGGCCCAGCCGGGCGAGGACCGCAAACCCTGGCGCGGGGCCTTCGCCCTGACCGAACCCCTGCCCTACGTGGGCGTGGACACGGGCGTGTTGTGCGGCCGGGTGCGCGTGGCCTCCTGGGAGGACGGCCGGGAACCCATGCTCCAGGTGGAGAAACGCGGCCGGTTCATCACCGGCATGGACTTCGCCAACTTCGTCACCGCCGCCGTGGAGACCGACGATCCGCGCATCAAGACCTCGTGCATGGTCATCCTGGAGGAAACCGACCCCGGCGTCTTCGACCGGGGCGCGCCGACCCTCAAGATGGTCCACCAGCTCTCCTCCACCCGGGACCCGGTCCTGTCCCTGACCGTCCCGGCCAGCCGGATCATCGGCGGCTACACCGTAAAAGACGGGGTCATCGTCCCCAACTTCTCCCACAGCGAGATCATCGCCGCCGTGTTCCACCGCACCCGGGTCACGGTGGCGCTCATGTCCACGGCCAAGCTCCTGTCCGCCGTCGAGCCGGTCATCCGCTACCAGCGGGCCCGGTTCCGGGGCGGCGACGCCTGCGCCGAGGGCTCGCCCAAGTACGAACTGGGTCTGCAGCAGAAACAGGACGCCGTGCACCGCCTGGCCGAGGTCTGGGCCGCCGGCGAGGCCGGCGCCTCCCTCGGGTTCGCCACGGCCCGGATATTCGACCTCCTCGACCCCACGGAAAAGGCCAAGGACCAGGCCCTGGCCGAGATGGGCGTCCAGGGCCTGCGCGCCCAGCTTGCGACCCTGCGCAAGGTCCAGCCCAAGGCACTGGAATACCTCGACCTGCTTTTCACCCCGGAGGCCTCCCGCGACACGGCCCGCATGGCCGAACTGGCCGCCGACCCCCTGACCCTGTATACCGTGATCGAGGCCGAGGCCTCGGTCCTGTGCCCGGCCTGCAAGCTGTGGAACACCGGACACGGCGCGGTCATGATGCGCGAGGCCGTGGCCCTCATGGGCGGCTACGGCATCACCGAGGACTGCCCGGGCTTCCTCTTCCACAAATGGACCGACTGCCAGCTCGAGGCCACCTACGAGGGTCCCGAGGCCGTGCAGCGCCGCCAGCTCACGGCCACCATGGTCAACGAGGTCTTTCTGGCCCTCACCCGCCACTACGTGGACGAACTCGAGGCCCTGCACGCCGCCCGCCCGGAACTGGGCGCGAACAGCATCGCCGCCGGTTTCCGCCTGTGGCTGTGGACCCTGGACTTCCTGTCCTCCGGAAAGGACGCCGACGGCAACCGCCTGTACCACGGCAAACGCCAGGGCGTGACCTTCCCCCTGGCCGACGCCCTGTGCTGGCTCGTGGCCGCGCGCCTGCAAATCCTCGACGTGGTGGAACTGGCCGAAAAAGGACCCGAAAACCCCATCCTGGCCGAGGGACTTGAAGGCTGCGTCACCTTCTTCTCCGACCTGGCCCGCATCCAGTCCGCCAAGGCCGCCGCCGAGGCCGCCCGGATCGCAAGCCTCCTGGTCAACGGCTTCGCCGCCCCGGACGCCGACACCACGGGCTTCGACAGCCTGCGCCTGGCCGTGGACAAGTCCCTGGCCGGCTCCGGCAGGGCCAGGGATCGCGCCGCCGACGCCCTGACGAAGGTCATGATCCCGGAGGCCCTGGACTATCCGGTGTAAGGCCCCGTGATAACGAAGTTTT
>JBMONM010000268.1:0-3415 GCA_049324675.1 Thermodesulfobacteriota bacterium | reverse complement strand
GGCGGCCACGGCCATGGCCGGGGCCGCGGCGGAAACGCCGAACTTCTCTTCGAGCTCCTTGATGAACTCAGCCAGTTCCAACACGGTCATATTGGAGATGAACTCAACGACCTGCTCTTTGGTCACAGACATTAGAAAGTCCTCCTTGAAGGTTCGCTTCGGCTTAAGCCGCCTGTTAGGCGGCTTCCTTTTTTTCCTTGACGCCGTTTAGGGCGTAAAGGAGTCCGCGGATCATGTTCGCGAACAGGCAGACGAAAGTGGTGGGAACGGCATTCATGGTGCCCAGCATCTTGGCCAGAAGTTCGGGCTTGCCCGGCAGCGTGGAGAGATCCTTGACGCCTTGCTCGTCGATGATCTTTCCGGAAAGGCTTGCCAGCCGGATGGCGAACTTCTTGCTCGTCTTGGCGTAGTCCACCAGGACCTTGGCCGCGACGACCGGGTCGTCATACCCGAAGGCCACGGCGCAGTTTTCCTTGAAGTGGACGGCCAGGGCCTCATGGGATCCGCCTTTCACCGCCTTCCGGGCCAGGGTGTTCTTGACCACCTGGTAGTCGACCCCCGCGGCGCGGAGCTTGACGCGCAGATCGGTCAGCTCCTCGACCGTGAGCCCCTTGAAGTCGGTGACCACCGCAATGCCGGCCCGGTCCGCCTTCGCGCGCAGAGCCTCGATGATCTCGCTTTTTCGCGCTTTTTGCACGGATACCTACCTCCCGTTGCGGTTGGGCGGGCCGTCAAGTGAAGCCAAAGCGTCGTCTCGGCGGGAAATTAAGGGGGACGTCCCCACCCGCTGTCTTTGACTCACCTTCCATGCCCTCACATCAAACAATATGGCGACGCGGAGAGTTTTTCTCCGCGCATCACCCGAACGGACCGCGCGGGTCGTTCCCGGACCTATCCTTCCAGGAACTTGCGCACGGACAGGGTATCCACCTTGATCCCCGGGCCCATGGTGGTGGCCACGGCCAGGGTCTGCAGGTAGGTGCCCTTGGCGGAAGAGGGTTTCAGGCGCATGACGGTATCGATCAGGGCCCGGAAGTTCTCCAGAAGCTTCTCGGGACCGAAGGAGCGCTTGCCCAGGGGGGCGTGCAGCACGCCGGCCTTGTCCACCCGGAACTCGACCCGGCCGGCCTTGAGTTCGCCGATGGCCGAGGCGATGTCGAAGGTCACGGTGCCGGTCTTGGCGTTGGGCATAAGCCCCCTGGGGCCGAGGATCTTGCCGATCTTGCCCACGGAGGCCATCATGTCCGGCGTGGCCACGGCCTTGTCGAAATCAAGCCAGCCGCCCTTGATCTTCTCGATCAGCTCGTCGCCGCCGGCGAAGTCGGCCCCGGCCGCCTTGGCCTCGGCCTCCTTCTCGCCCTTGCAGAAGGCCGCGATGCGCACCGTCTTGCCCAGCCCGTGCGGCAGGGTCACGGCGCCGCGCACCATCTGATCGGAATATTTGGGATTGACCCCCAGGCACATGGCCACGTCAACGGTCTCGTCGAATGTGGCGAAGGATGCCTGAAGGGCCAGACGCATGGCCTCGTCCACGTTGTACGCGGCGGTCAGGTCGATATTTTTCACCGCGTCGCGGTATTTCTTTCCGTGCTTGGGCATTTCGCTTCATTCCTCTCAGTTGGCGATCTCAAGCCCCATGCTGCGGGCGGTACCGGCGATGGTATGGCAGGCGGCCTCCAGATCCTTGGCGGTCATGTCCGGCATCTTGGTCCGGGCGATCTCCTCGATCTGCTCCCGGGTGACCTTGCCGACCTTGTTCTTGTTGGGCTCGCCCGATCCCTTGTCGATCTTGGCCGCCTTGAGCAGCAACACGGCCGCCGGCGGGGTCTTGGTGATGAACGTGAACGACCGGTCGGCGTAGACCGTGATGACCACCGGGGTGATCACGCCCTTCTGGTCCATGGTCCGGGCGTTGAACGCCTTGCAGAATTCCATGATGTTCACGCCGTGCTGGCCGAGGGCGGGACCGACGGGCGGCGAGGGGTTGGCCACCCCGGCGGGAATCTGGAGCTTGATTTTGGCGGTGATTTTCTTGGCCATCTGTCGTCATTCCTTTCTTCGTGATCAGTTCTTGCTGACCTGCACGAAATCGAGTTCCACGGGGGTCTGGCGGCCGAAGATGGACACGGACACCCGGAGTTTTCCCTTATCGTAGTTGACGTCTTCCACCACGCCGTTGAATCCGCCGAACGGGCCGTCGATGACCCGCACGTCGTCGCCGCGTTCGAAGTGGTACTTGGGACGGGGCTGTTCCTGGCGGCTGACCATCATGTTCAGGATCTTTTCGGCCTCGGAGTCGCGCATGGGCGTGGGCTGGTTCTTGCCGCCGATAAAGCCCGTGACCCGGGGAATGTTCTGCACCAGATGCCAGGTCTTGTCGTTCATGACCATCTTGATCATGACGTAGCCGGGATAGAACTTCCTGGTGGACGTCTTTTTTTCGCCCTTGACCAGCTCCACGATCTTTTCCGTGGGCACGACCACCTCTTCGATGAGGCCGTCGTCCTGGGCCGTGCGCATCATTTCCCGGATGGTCTGCTCCACGCGGTGCTCGAACCCCGAATAGGTATGCACGATGTACCACCGGCTGACCGGCGCGCCCCCGGCGAGTTCCGGCGAAGCCTTGTATTCAGGTTCGTTCGTCATGGTGTACCGCCCGGCCCGATCCGGGTCTCTTCGTTGTCAATCCGCCTGGGAGCGCTGGCCCGCTCAGGCGAGGATGAATTCGATCAGCCTGGCCAGCCCGAGATCCACCAGGCCGAGAAACAGGGCCATGACCACCACGAGAATCAACACGGCCACGCCGGTGTTCACGGTTTCCTTGCGCGTGGGCCAGGTGATCTTCTTGAGTTCGACCCGGGCCTGTTCGTAGAACTCCCTGGCCCGGTCGATCTTCCCCTTCACCCCGAGGCCCGCGGCCCCCGGCTCGCCCTTGGCCGCGGCGCCGGACGGTCTGGCCGGGGACTTGGCCGCGCCCCTGCCGCCGGACCTGCCGGTTTCGGCCTTGGGAGTGACGGCCTTTTGCGCCGCCTCGTCCGTGTCAGTCTTTTTTGTGACCATCTTCGCGCCCTGTCCACCCTGGGGTGGAAAATATGGCAGGCCAGGAGGGATTCGAACCCCCAACCCCCGGATTTGGAGTCCGATGCTCTACCGTTAGAGCTACTGGCCTGCGTCGCACCGTCTTCACCCGCCGCGTCCCTACTTGGTCTCGCGATGGACGGTGTGCTTGCGGTCGAAGGGACAATACTTCTTGATCTCCAACCGACCGGTGGTGTTTTTCTTGTTCTTCTCGGTGGCGTAGTTGCGCCGTTTGCACTCGGTGCACTGCAACTGGATATTGATGCGCATGGCTTACTCCACGATTTCCGAGACCACGCCGGCGCCGACGGTCCGGCCGCCCTCGCGGATGGCGAAG
>JBMONM010000267.1:0-3427 GCA_049324675.1 Thermodesulfobacteriota bacterium | reverse complement strand
AAGGGCGGATGTCCCCGCGTACAGTGAGAGCGTTTCGACGTACATGCGGCCTGTCCCTCGCGTCTGCGACCTATCGAGGGTCTTATCGGCCGGACGGGAAAAGACTTTAGGCCGCGTCCCGCGATTGCCGGAACCGGCCCGCTTTGGTAACCCGTATCCGCCATGCGCGTCACCCCCGGCGCCATCCTGCGCGTCCACCTCGGCCCGCGCGGCATCGAGACCGCGACCGTCCCCCACCCCACCCCGTCCGGGTTTCCCGGCGGCCGGGGCCTTGCGGTCATGGAGCTTTTCGACCGGGCGCACCTGCCCTGCGACGATCCGGACATGCCCCTGTGCCTGGCCGCCGGCCCCCTGGCCGGGGTCCTGGCCCCCTTGTGCGGCCGGGCCGTACTCGCCTCGGTCTCGCCCCTGACGCACACGGTCTTCGACGCCCAGGTCGGCGGCCGGCTGGCCGTGGAACTGGCCCGGTGCGGCCTTTCCGGGGTGACCGTGACCGGACGCGCGGCCGAACCCTCGGGCCTTGAAATCATACACGGACGGGCCGCGCTTCGGCCCTGCCCGGAGCTTGCCGGGCTTTCCACGTCGGAAATCCATTCCCGGCTGGCCTTTCCCGGGGAGGTGCTTTGCGCGGGACCGGCGGCGGCAAGCGGCGCGGCCCTGGCCGGCGTGGTCGCGGGCCGCACACGGGAGACGCTCCGGGGCGGTCTCGGGCTGTCGTTTGCGTTTAAGAATCTGGTCTACGTGGCCGTGCGCGGCGCGCCTCCCGTGCCCGTGGCCGACCCCGCACGCCTGGCCTCGGCCCGGGAGGACGTCCTGCGCCTCGTGGCCGCCTCGCCGGCCCTGTCCGGAGGCCACGGCTTCGCCCGCTTCGGCACGGCCGCGCTTCTGGACCTGACCGACAGCCTGTGCATGACCCCCACCCGCAATTTCCGGGACACCCGTTTCCCGGCCGAAAAGCGGGTCAACGCCCCGGCCCTGGCCGCCCTGTTCGCCCCGCGCCGGGCCGGCTGCCGGGCCTGCCCGGTCCCCTGCGGCAAGATCGCCCGGGACGGCCGCCCGCTTCCGGGCATCGACGCCCTGTCCCATCTGACGGCCCTTGTGGACAACCCCGAGCCGCATCCGGCCGTGGCCGCACACGCCCTGTGCGCGGATATGGGCCTGGACCCGGTCTCCGCGGCCTCGGCCCTGGCCTGCCACGCCGAGATCGCCGGGGAGGAGCTTTCCCCGGACCGCATCCTGGGGCTTCTGGACGACATGGCCCACGGCCGGGGGCTCGGCCGGGAACTGGCCATGGGGGCCGCGGCCTACGCCCGGGGCAGGGGCCGGCCGGAGGCGGCCATGGCCGTCAAATCCCTGGAACTGCCGGCCTTCGATCCGCGCGGGGCCTGCGGCCTGGCCCTGTCCTACGCCGTGTCCACCCGGGGCGGCTGCGCCTACCGGGCCTTTTCCATCGGCCACGAGGTGCTGCGCAAGCCCGTGGCCACGGACCGCTTCTCCTTTGCCGGCAAGGCCCGCATGACGGCCCAGTCCGAAAACGCCCTGGCCGCCCTGGAGAGCCTGACGGCCTGTCCCTTCGCGCTCCTGGCCGCCGGGTTGGAAGAGTACGCCCCCCTGCTCTCCGCCGCCTCCGGCATGGAGATCAGCGCCGGCGACATGGCCGGGGTCGGGGAAAAGGTGGTCCTCGCCGAGCGGATCATCAACGCCCGGCGCGGCTTCTCGGCCGCCGACGACGACCTGCCGGCCCGGTTTTTCACCGAACCGGGAACCCCGGGCGAGGATTTCGCCACGCCGGCCCTGGACCGCCGGGCCTTCCTGGCCGCCCGGGACGCCTACTACCGCATCCGGGGGCTTTCCCCGGACGGCGCGCCGGACTCCGAAACGTCCCGCACGCGGGTGTCGCCATGGACCGACTGATCGCCGCCTACGCCGAAAAGCTGGTCCGGGCCGGGATCTGCGCCCCGGGCGAGGCGGTCCTGTGCGCCCGCGACGATGTCTTTTTCGTAAGCCCCGGCCACGACCCGGTCGCCTCCTTCGTCTCCCGCACGGCCCAGGGCCTGGGGGCCGGGGCGGCCATGCTGGTCCGGCCCACCCGGGCCTACCGCGAGGCCGCGGCCCATTTCGCCGCGACCGCCCTGCGGGAGTCCGGGCCGGACAACGCGGCCATCTTCCCCACGGACTGCGAGACCCGCACCTTCTTCCACGACCTGCCGGTCATCCCCGGGCCGGGCTGGCCGCCGCCTGGGGACCCGCACGTCCTGGCCCATGCCCTGCGGGCCTTGTCCCGGCGCAAGGGCGCGGTTTTTTCCGACGGCACGCTCCTGGCCCCCGGCCCCCTGATCCTCGAGCAGGCCTTCGTGACCATAAGCTCCCTGTGCTTCGCCTGCGCCGTGAAATTTTTCTCCGAATACCTCGGCCGCATCCGCGACGGCCGCCCGTCCCCGGACATGCGGGCGGCCATGGCCCGGGTCGTGGGCGGCCTGGACGACCTGCCGCCCCTGCCCGACCGCGCCCCGGCCCTGGCGAACGGCCCCTTCACGGACGCGGGCGCGGCCCGGGCGGCCATGGCCGAGGCCGGCCGGCTCACGGTACGCGGGGGGCTCGTGGATTCGGCCTTCGGCAACGTCTCCTGCCTTGTGGGGGACGTGCTGCACATAAGCCGCACCGGCGCGGCCTTAGACGGGCTTCACGGGCAGATCGAGGCCTGTCCCCTGGACAACTCCTCCTGCGCGGCCCTGACCGCGTCGAGCGAGTTCCCGGCCCATGTCCGCATCGTCACCGAGACCCCGGCCAGGGTGGTGCTGCACGGCCACCCCAAATTCAGCGTGATCCTGTCGATGGAGTGCGACGAAAAGGACTGCCCGGACCGGGGCCGCTGCCACGTGGCCTGCCGCAAGGCCCGGTTCCTCGGAGACGCGCCCATTGTGCCGGGCGAGGTGGGCAGCGGGCCGCGCGGGCTGGCGCGCACCCTGCCGCCGGCCCTGGCCGGCCGCCGGGCGGCCGTGGTCTACGGACACGGGGTGTTCGCCGTGGACCCGACGGACTTCAACGCGGCCTTCGCGGCCATGCTGGAGCTGGAACGGGCCTGCCGGGACCGGGTGCTGGCCCGGGTGGCCTGACCGCGCCGGCCGGCCTAGTACGTTTTGAAGAGCAGGGCGTAGATCACGTAGACCCAGCCCAGGATGCCGTGGACCACGGCCCAGAAGATGGACTTGTTGAGGGTGAACGACACGGCCATGGCCAGTGCCGAACCGAACCCGATGCCGTATTTGATGATCGTGGGCCGATACGTTTCCATGACGCCTCCCTGGTTGCCCCACCCATAGCCCCTTTTTTCTCCCGGCGAAAGCCCCGGGGAGAGGGCTTCGCCCCCTCCCCGAACCCCTTCCCGCCCGGGGGGAATGATTCCCCCCGGACCCCCCGTTCCCGG
>JBMONM010000266.1:0-3446 GCA_049324675.1 Thermodesulfobacteriota bacterium | reverse complement strand
ACAAGGACAAGCTAACCCGGGCGCTTCGGGGCTGAAGCAGATTCGATCACAGACCGCCCCGCCTCGCTTGAGCGGCGGCGAATCCACACGGACACCATATGCGACGCGTCCCGGACGCCGGTACCCATCCGGCGACCGGGGCGTTTTGGCAAGGATGAAAAATGGGGCTTCTTCGGGTATTTCTGGCCATCGTGGTGCTCATCAACCACACCGGTCCGCTCTTCGGGCTTGTTTTCACCGACGCCTACATCGCCGTGAAGATCTTTTTCATCATCTCCGGCTTTTACATGGCGCTCATCCTGAACGAAAAATACACCGGCCCGGGAAGCTGCCGGCTTTTTTTCACCAACCGCTTCCTGCGCCTCTACCCCGCCTACTGGTTCGTGGTGATTTTATCCGTGGGCGCGTCCCTGGTCTTCCGCCACTATCTGGACTACACTCTGGTCCTGGGCCCCTGGCTGACCAACGCCCATAAGCTCACCTCCTCCTCGATCCTGGCCTTCGTGGGCGCGAACGCGGCCATTTTCGGACAGGATTTCCTTTTTTTCACCTCCCTCTCGCCGACGACGGGGAATCTGGTCCTGGACGCCAACTCCATGGCCGCGATCCAGCCGGCCTGGTTCTATCTGGCCGCGCCCCAGGCCTGGACCCTGTCCGTGGAGCTGACCTTCTACCTGATCGCCCCGCTTGTGATCCGCAGGGGGATCGGCACGCTTTCGCTGCTCATCGCGGCCAGTCTGGCCGTGCGCGCGGCCATATGGATGGCCAAACTCCCCCTGGACCCCTGGTGCCAGCGTTTCACCCCGGCCGAACTGGGCTTCTTCCTGCTCGGCGGGGTCTGCTACCACATGTATGTCCGGCTCAAGACCCTTCGACCGCGCCCGGCGGTCCTGCGCGCGATCACCTTCCCGTACCTGGCCTTTCTTCTGCTGTATCAGTTCATCCCGGGCCAGTTCTCGATCCCCAAGGACTACGCCACCTATCTTGCGACCGTCATCGTCCTGCCCTTCCTGTTTTATTACACCAGGTCCATCAAATGGGACCGCAGGATCGGCGAGTTGTCCTACCCCATCTACATCTCGCACTGGCTGGTCATCATGCTCATGCGCTACTTCTTCAGCCAGGCATGGATACCCGCGATGTCCCTCGTCGGCACCCTGGCCTTAAGCGTCCTGATCGCGGTCTTCATCAACAACCCCATCGAACGCTACCGACAAAAAAGGGTCCTGCGCGCCGCGTGATCCTTCCGCCGCACTTTTCTTCGACACGGCATTGGATTAGGAAGGAACCACGGTCACGATCCGCAACACTACAACCCGGGAGCCCGACATGGCCAAGATCAAAACGATTCTGTGCGCCCTGGATTTTTCCGAGGTCAGTCCCAAGGTGGCCCATTACGCCAAGCTTCTGGCCGAGACCACGGGCGCGCGGCTGGTGGTGCTCTATGTCGCGCCGTCGCTCAACCAGTATGTGGAGTTCCACGTCCAGGCCAGCTACATCGACAACTTCGTCCAGGGCATCGTGGCCGGGGCCACGGAAACCATGGACGGCTTTCTCAAGGAGCACTTTCCGGGGCTCAAGGTGGAGGGCCGGGTGGCCACGGGATACGCGGCCGAGGAGATCCTGAACGCGGCCGACGAGGTCAAGGCGGACATGATCGTGCTCGGCACCCACGGCCGCAAGGGCATCGACAAGATCCTCTTCGGCTCGGTGGCCGAAAAGGTGATCAAAAGCGCCAAGGTCCCGGTTTTGAGCATGCGGCCGGACCAGGTGAAATAAACCTGGCCCCCTTCCCTCTTGTTTTTCGAACCGCCGGGAAACCGGCGGTTTTTTTTCGCGGCCGGACGGTTTCGCAAAAACGGTCAAGCGGGCCGTCCGGTCTCCTGCTACCACGATCCTCGGAGGCGATATGGCATCACGGCACGACGGCTACCGACGGCGCATGGGCAGGGTTCTGTCGTTTCTGGAGCGCAATCTGGACGATCCGCCGTCCCTGGACTACCTGGCGGGGCTGGCCCGTTATTCCCCCCACCACTTCCACCGGGTGTTCACCGGCATGGTGGGGGAATCCCTGGCCGCCTACGTGCGCCGCCTGCGCCTGGAGCGGGCGGCCATGTTCCTGGCCCGCACCGGCCGTCCGGTGACGGACATCGCCCTGGATTCCGGCTACGACAGCCACGAGGCCTTCACCCGGGCCTTCAGGGGCCATTTCGGGGCCTCGCCCAGCGCCTACCGCGAAACGGCCCGCCGGGGCCTGCCGTTGCCCAAAAGCCATGCGGCGCCTCCCAAACCGCAAGGAGACAAGAACATGGACGCGAAAATCATGCTGTTCCCCAAAACCCGCGTGGCCTATGTCCGGCACGTGGGTCCCTACGCCCAGTGCGAGGCGGCCTGGAACGCCCTGTGCGCCTGGGCCGGCCCCAAGGGGCTTCTCGGTCCGCAGTCCAGGTGCATCGGGGTCTGCCACGACGACCCCGAAGTCACGCCGCCGGAAAAAATCCGCTACGACGCCTGCATCACCGTGCCCGATGACGTCGCGGCCGAAGGCCACGTTGGAATCATGGACATCGGCGGCGGGGAGTGCGCCATGGCCCTGCACGAAGGACCGTTTTCCGGACTGCACGCCAGCTACGCCGAGTTGTGCGGGGTGGTCCTGCCAAAGCTCGGCCGGGAGCCGGGCTACGCCCCGAGCTTCGAGATATACCTCAACGACCCGTCGACGACCGCGCCGCAGGACCTGCGCACGGAGATCTACATCCCCCTGCTTCCCAAGGCGTAACCCGTTCTTCCACACCGAATGAAACGGCCGGGGGCGAGCCCCCGGCCGTCACAACGTCTCCCTTTCGTGTCCTCGAAATTCGTGAAAAACCTTGAGGCTAACGATCTACGACAGATATTTTTTGGGACGCAACGCTACAGCGCCTTGATGGTCTCGACCAGCAGCGTGGTCACCTTCTCGGCGTTCTCCTTGAAGATGCGCACGATCTCGTCCCAGGTCACGGGCGGCTCGTCGGTCTTCCAGCAGTCGTAGTCCGTGGACATGGCCACGGCCGCGTAGGGGATGCCGGCCTCGTTGGCCAGGCCGCATTCCGTGGAGATGCTCATGTTGATGACGTCGGCCCCCCACGTCCGGAACATGTTGGACTCGGCCCTTGTGGAGAAGCGCGGGCCCTCGATGGTCACCACTGTGCCGCGCTCGTGGTGGCTGTAGCCGAGCTTTTTGCAGCCGGCGATGAGCACCTCCCGAAGCCTGGGGGTGAACGGTTCGGCCATGGGGGTGTGCAGGGGCTCGTGGGGTTTGAAGTGGTCGTGGAAGGACAGTCGGCGAAGCCGGGTGAAATCGATGAACTGGTCCAGGATGACCAGGTCCCCGCGCCGGATGTCCTCCCGAAGCGATCCCACGGCCGTGGTGGCCAGGATCAGGGCGCAGCCGGCCTCCTTGAGGG
>JBMONM010000265.1:0-3461 GCA_049324675.1 Thermodesulfobacteriota bacterium | reverse complement strand
AGGCCGCGGCCAAGAACCTGTCCCTGACCCTGGAAGCGGGTGACGGACCGTATTCCATGCGCGGCGACCGGAACCGCCTGACCGCGGCCCTGACCCACCTCCTCAAAAACGCCGTGGCCTTCACCAGCCAGGGCGGCGTGACCTGCCGGGTGCGCCGGGCCGGCGACGGACTGGCCGTGGACGTGGCCGACACGGGCCGGGGCATCTCCCAAAAGGACCAGGAGGCCATCTTCGAGACCTTCCGCCAACTCGGGGACCACCTCACGGACAAGCCCGGGGGCACGGGCCTGGGGCTGGCCATCGCCCGGGCCGTGGCCCGGGGCCACGGCGGCCGGATCACCGTGCACAGCGTTCCGGGCCAGGGCAGCGTCTTCACCCTGTCCGTGCCCCTGGCGCCCCCGGCCCCGGGGAAACTTGACCAAACCGGGGAAGCGCCGTAACTCGCGGATAAAACGTCGATTCCCAGAGTGTTCCATGACTTCCGACTTAAGCAAATTGCGCATCGACAAGGCCGGGATCCCGGCCTCGGCCCGGGGAAAAAAACGCCGGACCCGGATCGCGGCGGCCATCCTCGTCGCGGCCGGGCTTGCGGCCGCCCTTTTTTTCCTCGTGCCCTCCTCGCACACCGTGGAGGCCGGCAAGGCGGCCATGGCCTACCCCTCCCGGGCGCTGACCCTGCTTACCGCCAGCGGCTACGTGGTGGCCGACCGCAAGGCCTCCCTGGCCACCAAGGCCACGGCCCGGCTGGTCTGGATCGGGGTCGAGGAGGGAAGCACGGCCAAGCGGGGAGATGTGGTGGCCCGGCTCGAAAACGAGGACGTGACCGCCGCCCTGGAGCACGCCGCGGCGCAACTGGAAACCGCCCGGCACCGCATCAGCGAGGCCAGGGCCGAGGTGACCGACGCCTCGTTGCACCACACCCGCATGTCCCGGCTGGTGAAAAACGGCTACGTGGCCCGTTCCGAGCACGACACGGCCACGGCCCGCAGGGACAAGGCCGCCGCGGCCCTGGCCCAGGCCGAAACCGAACTGGCGGCCCGCGAGGCGGCCATGGCCGAGGCCCAGGCCAACCTGGAATACACGCTCATCCGGGTGCCGTTTGACGCCGTGGTCCTGACCAAAAACGCCGACGTGGGGGACATCATCTCGCCGCTCGGGGCCTCGGCCAACGCCAAGGCCGCCGTGGTGACCATCGCCGACCTGTCCTCCCTGCAGGTGGAGGTGGACGTCTCCGAGTCGAACCTCTCCAAGGTCAGACAGGGCGAACCCTGCGAGATCATCCTGGACGCCTTCCCCGACGAGCGTTTCCAGGGCTACGTGCACATGATCGTGCCCACGGCCGACCGCACCAAGGCCACGGTCATGGTCAAGGTCCGCTTCCGGGACCTCGATCCCCGGGTCATGCCCGAGATGAGCGCCAAGACGGCCTTCCTCTCCCGCCCCCTGGACCCCGGCGAGGACGTCCCCAGGCTGGCCGTGCCGGCCCGGGCGGTCACGAAGCGCGACGGCCGGGACATGGTCTGCCGCATCGCCGACGGCCGGGCCGATCTGGTGGAGATCACGGTCAAGGCGCCCATGGGGGACATGGTCGAGATCACAGGCCCGGTCTCGCCCGGGGACCGGCTGGCCCTTTCGCCCCCGGCCTCGATCAAAAACGGGGACGCCCTGACCATCAAGGAAGACTGATCCGACACCCGGGACACCGCATGGATACCCCGCTCATCCGCATCCGCGACCTCTGCAAGTCCTACACCCGGGGCGACCAGACCATCCCCGTGCTCGCGGGCATCACCTTCGACATCGCCCAGGGCGAATTCCTGGCCCTGGTCGGTCCGTCCGGGTCCGGAAAATCCACCCTCTTAAACCTCATCGCCGGCATCGACACCGCCGATTCCGGCCACATCCTGGTCGGCGACACGGACGTCGTGACCCTGTCCGAGGGGGAACTGGCCGACTGGCGCAGCGCCCATGTCGGGTTCATCTTCCAGTTCTACAACCTCATCCCCGTGCTCACGGCCCTGGAAAACGTGGAACTGCCCCTGCTCCTGACCCGCCTCTCCCGCGCCGAACGCCGCGAGCACGCCGCCCACGCCCTGGCCGCCGTGAACCTCTCCGACCGCATGGACCACCGCCCGGCCCAGCTCTCCGGAGGCCAGCAGCAGCGCGTGGCCATCGCCCGGGCCATCGTGGCCGACCCGGACATCATCGTGGCCGACGAGCCCACCGGCGACCTGGACCGGGTCTCGGCCGAGGACATCCTGCACCTCATGGACCGCCTGAACACCGAACTCGGCAAGACCATCATCATGGTCACCCACGACCAGCGGGCCGCAGACGCCGCCCATCTGGTCCGCCGCCTGGACAAGGGCGTGCTCCATGTTTCTGATTAGGCTGGTCGTCAAAAACGCCTTCCGCCACACCCTGCGGTCCTTCCTGACCATCCTGGGGATCACCGTGGCCCTTCTGGCCTTCGGCCTTCTGCGCACGGTCATGGACGCCTGGTACATCGGCGTGAACGCCTCCTCCGCCACCCGGCTGGTGACCCGCAACGCCATCTCCATGGTCGTGCCCCTGCCCCTGGCCTACCGGGAACGCATCCGGGCCGTGCAGGGCGTCACCCACGTTTCCTACGGCAACTGGTTCGGCGGGGTGTACATCGACGAGAAGAACTTCTTCGCCAACTTCGTGGTCGACCCCGGCTCCTACCTGGCCCTGTATCCGGAAATCCTCATCGAGGCGGACCAGAAAACCGCGTTCCTGCGCGACCGCAAAAGCGCCGCCGTGGGCCGCAAGCTGGCCGAGCGCTTCAACTGGAAACTCGGGGACACCGTGACCCTCAAGGGCACCATCTATCCCGGCGAATGGGAAATGGTCATCCGGGCCGTCTACGACGGCGGCCGGCCGGACACGGACGTCACCACCCTTTTTTTCCACTTCGACTACCTGGACGAGACCATGAAGAAAACCGCGCCCTCCCGCGCCGGACGCGTCGGCTTCTTCATGATCGGCATCGACGACCCGGACCGGGCCGGCGAAATCTCCCGGGCCATCGACGAGACCTTCAAGAACTCCCAGGCCGAAACCCTGACCGAGACCGAAAAGGCCTTCCAGCTCGGCTTCGTGTCCATGTCCGAGGCCATCCTCCTGGCCATCAACCTGGTTTCCTACGTGGTCATCCTGATCATCCTGGCCGTGGCCGCCAACACCATGGCCATGTCCGTGCGCGAACGCACCGCCGAATTCGCCGTCTTCAAGACCCTGGGCTTCAAGGGGCCGACCATCGCCGCCATGGTCGTCGGCGAATCCATGATCTTAAGCCTGGCCGGGACCGGCATCGGCCTGGCCCTGACCGCGCCCCTGGCCACGGCCTTCGGCAGCGCCCTGTCCCAGTACTTCCCGGTCTTCGCCGTCTCCCGGCAGACCATCTGGCTGGGACTGGCCGCCGGAACCTTCGTGGGCCT
>JBMONM010000264.1:0-3472 GCA_049324675.1 Thermodesulfobacteriota bacterium | reverse complement strand
CCCCCCCCCCCCCCCCCCCCCGCCGGAGGCAATCCCTATGGATGTCGAACGCCAGGTGATGGAAGCGGACATTGTGTGTGTCGGGTTCGGCCCGGCCATGGGCGGTTTCCTGACCACCCTGTGCCGTGGACTCCTGGACGCTGAGGGCGCGCCCGTGGTCGAAAGCGCGGCCATGCCCGGCATGCCGCCCCAGGTGATCTGTTACGAACGGGCCGACGACATCGGGTTCGGCGTCTCGGGGGTGGTCAGCCGGGCAAGGGGCATACGGGCCTCGTTCCCGGACTTCGATCCGGCAAGGGTGCCCATGTGTACCCGGGTGCGGCAGGAGAAGGTCGCGTATCTGCTCGACCCGATCGGGGTCAGCCGCAGGCCGCGGCTTGTGCGCATGAAGGACCGGGTGATCCGGGCGCTGGGCAAGCGGCTGCCGTGGTTCGTCCACGAGGCTGTGGAACTGCCGTATATTCCGCCTTTTTTGGCCAAGCACGACGGATTCGCGTTTTCCATGGGACAGTTCAACCAGTGGGTGGGCAGCGAGATCATGGGCTCGGGGCTGGCCCAGATCTGGCCGTCCACGCCCGTGGCCGCGCCGATCGTCGAGAATGGCGCGGTGGTCGGGGTGCGGCTGGCGGACCAGGGCGTGGACAAGAGGGGCGAACCGGACGCCGGGTACATGCCGGGCATGGACGTGCGCGCGCCGCTGACCGTGGTCGGGGACGGGCCGGTGGGACCGGTGGGCCGGGCCATCGACGACGCCTTCGGGATGCCGCCGGGACATCATCGCCGGGAATGGGCCGTGGGCATGAAACTGGTGGTGGACCTGCCCGAGGGCTGCACACTGACCGAGGGCACGGTGCTGCATACCTTCGGCTATCCCGAGCCGGAAATTTTCGGATTCCTGTACGTGTTGCCGGACCGGGTGGCGTCGCTTGGCATCTTCGTGCCCTCCTGGTTCGACAACCCGGTGCGCACGGCCTACCGGTACCTGCAGCACTGGATGCTGCACCCGTATCTGTGGCGGCACCTGGGGGGCGGCCGGCTGCGTTCCTGGGGCGCAAAAAGCCTTTTGGAGTCCGGCAGGCGGGGCGAGCCGTTCTTGACGGGCGACGGCTATGCCCGCATCGGCGAGGGCTCGGGCTCGACCAACGTGCTCACCGGCTCCGGCGTGGACGAGGCCTGGACGACCGGGGTGCAGTTGGCCGAGGCGGTGCTGGAGCTGGCCAAGGCCGGCCGGTCGTACACCGGGAAGAATCTCACGGCCGCCTACGAGGCCAGGCGGCGGGCCTCCTGGATCGAGGCCGAGGCCAGGGTGGCCGAGAAGGCCCGCGACGGGTTCACCGAGGGCTTTCTCCAGGGAATGATCGGCATGGGGCTGGCCGGGTTCACCAAGGGCAAGGTGTACTGGCCCGGGGCGTCGCGGCGGGTGCACGAGCGCATCCCGAGCGTGGAGGCGTATTTCGAGGACCGCATCCCGGCGGCCGAGATCGCGGCCATCCGGGCCGAATGCGCCGCGAAGGGGCTGTCCCTGCACGACGCCCTCATGGACCGGGCCGGCTGGCCGCCCATCGCCTACGACGGACAGATCCTAATCTCGCACCAGGATGCCCTGCTTCTCGGCGGCAAGGTCCAGGCCAATCCGGGGTATGCCGACCACGTGGTCTTCGCCGACCCGCAGGTGTGCGCCCGGTGTGCGGAAAAGGTCTGTGTCGAGGCCTGTTCGGGACAGGCCATCACCGTCGACCCCGGGGGCGGCGCGCCTCTTTTCGACCGGGAAAAATGCGTGCACTGCGGGGCCTGCCTGTGGAACTGCTCCAAGCCCCATCCGCGCGATCCGGAAAAGACCAACGTGGAGTTTCGGGCCGGTTCCGGCGGCCTGCATTCCGTGGAAAACTAAGGGAGACATCTATGAGCACGGGATTTCACATCGTGGTCTGCGGCGGCATCGTGCCCGATCCGCTCCAGACCCTCGATCCGGTGGCCACGCCGGCCGGACCGGGCCTCAAAAACGAGATGATGCTGCCGGCCATCCTCGACCCCTGGGCCTCCCACGCCCTGTTCGAGGCCGCGCACCTGGCCAAGGCCGCGCCCGGAAGCAGGGTCTGGCTGGTGAGCCTGGGACCCAAGGCCAAGCTGCAGCAGGTGATGATGTCCGTGGCCCAGAAGGCCCCCTTCGAACTGGTGGTCTGCGACGGCCCGGCCGGAGGGTTCGTGGAGTCCGCGGACGTGGCCGGGGCGTTGGCCGCGGCCATCGAGGGCATCCCGGGGCTGGACAAATCGCGCCTCCTGGTCTTCGGCGGCTGGCAGTCGGCCTCGCGCGGGGCCGGGACCACCCTGCAGACCGTGGGCGAGCGGCTGGGCGTCACCGAGCAGTTCCAGGGCGTGGACAGGCTGACCGTGGGCCCGGACGGGTCGCTTACGATCATGGAGCGCGTGGACGGCGGGGCCTATCAGGTCTCGGTGTGCCAGGGCGCGCCGGCGGTCCTGGGGTGGGCCACGGGAGAGCTTCCCGAGCCCCCGAACAACCCCCAGGTGGGCATGCAGAACATGCGCCTGATCATGCCCGCCCTGCAAAAGGCCACACCGGCCAAGGCCGGCATCGAGGGCGTGACCTTCGCCTCGGTGGATCTGCCCAGACAGCGCCGGGAGACGCGCATCGTCAAGGACACCCCGGCCGAGGACATCGCCAGGGAGATCCTGGCCTGGATAAACGGCTGATCCCGACGAGCGCGACGACACGACAACACCGATTCCGGGGATGCGCCGGGACTCGTCCCGCGCCCCGGGCACCGGAGGCATGATACATGGAAAAGATTCTGTTTCTCGCCCATACCGAAGCGGACGGAACCCTGTCCCGGGCCGGCCTGGAGGCCCTCTCGGCCGCCAAAAAGCTGGCCGGGGAACTCGGCTGCGGCTTCGACGCGGCCCTTTTCGGCGCGGACACGGCGGCCGCCGCCAACGCCCTGGCCGGATGCGGGGCCACGACATTCTACGGCGCGGCCGGGGAGGCCTTCGCCCAGTCCCGCTACGCCACGGACGCGGCCGCCATCACGGCCCTGTGCACGGCGGCCGGGGCCACCATCGTGGTCTGCGCCGACGACTCGCGGCTGTCCCGGGCCGTGCCCGGCGCGGCCCACCGTCTGGGCGGCCGGGTGGACGCCCACGTCACCGGGCTCGCGGCCGCCGACGGCGCGCCGCGTATCGTGCGCTGGTACTACCGGCAGCGCATGTCCGCCGAGCTGACCCGCACCCAGCGGCCGTGGTTCGTGACCGTGTCCGGCGGGGTGTTCGAGGCCTACTCCGGCGCGCCGGGGCAGGCCGCCCTGACCGCCGTGGACGTCCCGGACGTCGCCTCTCGGACCACGGTGAAGGAACTCCTCACCCCTTCCGACGACGAGCGGACCATCCGGCCGGACGCGGCGCTTCTGTTCGTGGCCGGCGCGGGCTGGACCAAGAAGCAGGCCGACGGACAGCCCCA
>JBMONM010000263.1:0-3487 GCA_049324675.1 Thermodesulfobacteriota bacterium | reverse complement strand
CCCGCACCAATTCGCTGACCCAGAACGGCAGAAGCACGAGCGTCAAAAGCGCGCCCCTGAACCTGGGCCTGGCCACCTTGGCGATGTAGAAGGCCACGGGCATGGCCAGGAGGAAGGTGAAAAAGGTGGTGACGACCGAATAGACGGCTGTGCGCACGAAGGTCAGCCAGTAGATGGGCTCGGTGAAAAACGTGACGTAGTTGCGCAGGGAAAAGCCCATGCGCCCGTATTCGTCCTTGGCCCGGAAGCTCATGACCAGAAGGTCCAGGTGGGGCAGGACGATTAAAAGCGCCAGCCACATGAGCACCGGCGCGAGGAATATCCACAGGATCAGGCGGGAGCGTCTCACGGCGCGCCCTCCCCATCCCCGGCGGCGAAGCACACGCCGGCTTCGGGGTGCCAGCCCACGCTGATGTTTTGCCCGGGTTCGATGTGGTCGAAGCGGCGGTTCTGGGGCAGGGCCACCAGGAGTTCGCGGCCGCCCGGGGTGGCCGTAAGCAGCCGGCTGTTGGCCCCGTCGAAGAGCACGGCCCGCACGGCGACCGTGAAGGTGTTCAGGCCCTCGGTCTCGCGGGGCTCGATGCGCATGGCCTCCGGCCTCAGGAACAGATCGGCCCGGGTTCCGGCGGACAGGGCGGCCCGGGAGCGGGCGGTGAAGATGAAGCCCTCGTCGGTGCGGATGACCGCGTCCTGCGCGCCCCCTTTTTCCACCCGACCGGACCAGACGTTGTTCTCGCCCACGAACCGGGCCACGAAAGGGGTATCGGGGGAGCGGTAGAGCTCCTGGGGAGAGCCCGTCTGCTCGAAGCGGCCCTTGTTCATGACCGCCACGGCGTCGGACATGACCAGGGCCTCGGACTGGTCGTGGGTGATGTAGACGAAGGTGGTGCCGACCTTGGCCTGGAGCTTTTTGAGCTCCACCTTCATCTGTTCGCGCAGCTTGAGGTCGAGCGCGCCCAGGGGCTCGTCCAGAAGCAGCACCAGGGGCTCCAGGACCAAGCACCGGGCTATGGCCACGCGCTGCCTCTGGCCTCCCGAGAGTTGGTCCACGCGCTTGTCCCCATAGCCGGGCAGGCCCACGCGCTCCAGGATGTCCCCGGTGCGCCGGGCGATTTCCTTCGCGTCCACCTTGCGGCGCTTCAGGCCGAAGGCGATGTTCCCGGCCACGGTCATCATGGGGAAAAGGGCCAGATGCTGGAAGACCAGATTGGCCGGGCGGCGGTTGGGCGGCACCCCGCGCATGTCCCGGCCCCGGATGGCGATGGTCCCGGAATCGGGTTCCTCGAATCCGGCCACCATGCGCAGAAGCGTGGTCTTGCCGCACCCCGAGGGTCCCAGGATGGAGAAGAAGGAGCCGGCCGGGACGTCGAAGGTAACGTCGTCCACAGCCCGAAACGTGCCGAAGGTCTTGGTGCAGCGGGTAACACGCAGGTCGATGTCCATGGGGCCACGTCGCTGGGAAAGGGGGCGGCGACGAACGGCCCGCGGCCGTTTCGGGCCGCTTCGCCCGGGTGAACGCCCCGGCGAGTCCGCGCGGACGCGCCGGGGCGGGTCGAAACACACTCCGCGAGGTTAGTGTGCGGCCTTGATCTTGTCCAGGACCTTGCCCTCCATTTCCTCCAGGGCGGCCGGAACCGGCGGGTACCACTTGATGTTGTCGATGGCGGCGGCAGGGTAGGAGCGTTCGAAATCGCCGCGCACGGAGGGGTCCACGAACTGCGCGGCGCCCTTGGAGGCTGTGGGCGTCTTTTCCTGGGAGGTGAAAAGGGCCGCGTTTTCCGGCGTGAGCATGAAATTGATCCAGGCGTAGGCGGCATCCACGTTCTCGGCCTTGGCCGGGATGGCGAAGGTGTCGATCCAGCCCAGGCAGCCCTCGACCGGGGGCACGAAATCGATCTTGGGATTCTCGGCGTGCAGTTTCCAGGCCCCGTTGTCCCAGGCCTCGGCCACGTAGACCTCGCCCGAGCGCACGGATTCGAGCAGGGCGTCGCCGTTTGACCAGTAGTTCTGGACCAGGGGCTTGGCCGCGATCATGGCCTCGGCGACCTTGTCCAGCATCTCCTTGTAGGCCTTGGGATCGCTATACAGGTCAAAGGGCTTGTAGCCCAGGGCGAAGCCCAGGCCGATGAGCGCCACGCGCTTGAGGCGGTAGCTGATGCGGCCCTTGTAGGCCGGGTCGATCAGCGCCTTCCAGCTTTTGGCGCCCGGGGCCTTTTCGGAATTCACCACCAGGCCCGAGGTGCCCCAACAAAACGGCACAGCATGGGATTTGCCGCCAACCAGGGTGTTCTTCCTGACCGCGTCGAAAAGCGAGGGGATGAACAGGTCCGCCTTGATCTTGGCGAAATCCATGGGCTGGTAGATGCCGAACTCGGCCTGGACGGCGGAGATGCGGTCCTGGCTGGGCTGGGCCAGATCGAAACCCGCGCCCCGGGTGGCGCGCAGCTTGGCGATCATTTCCTCGTTGTTGGAATAGGTGACCTCGACCTTGATGCCGGTTTCCTTTTCGAACTTGTCCACCAGTTCCTTGGGCGCGTAGCCCTTCCAGGTCAGGAGCTTCAAGGTTCCCGCGGCCTGGGCCGTGGAGGCCAGGGCGAACAGGCAAAGCGCCAGAAGGATCACGATCCGTTTCATGCCAACCCCCTTGTTCCCGCTGTATCCGTCCTCGCGGACTGTTTATGAGACTTGGGAAAATACCCGCCCGGTGTTTTTTAGGCAACCGGAAACGCATGTCGAAATAGAGACGATCCCGTGCCGAATGCGCGTCCGGACCCGTTTGCCTGACCCGGACGGTTCATGCTACCGACCCCGGACCATCCGTTCCAAGGAGCTTCCCATGCCATCGCACTCCCTCCCACCCCCCGGCGCAGGCGACGACCCCCGCCGCGCCCGGATCCGGACCATCGTCATGTCCCAGGTGTCCACTACGCCGCAACGCCGCCGCGAGGCTCTGCGCGAGTTTCTGGGCGTGACCCGGCCGGACCTCGGCGGCGAGGCGGCCATAGCCCTGGCCGAGTCCATCCCGCCGCTCGTGCCCGAACTGCACGAAAAATGGGCGGACATGTTCGCGGCCCGGCTGCTCGAAACCGTTCCCGCCGACCAGGTGGCGCTTTTGTGCGACGGGTCCCCGGAAAACGCCGCCTCCCTGACCCTGGCCTACCTCATGTTCCTGGAGTCCGAACGTATGGAGAAGCAGGTTGCCGCCGACATCGAGGCCTACCGCCGGGAACATCCCGAACTGGCCGGGAAAGGCCGCGAACTGACGGACACGATGCTCGCCCGGCACGAGGCGGCGCGTCGGGACAAGGCCGCCAGCTACGTCGCCGGAAAAACCCCGCGCCAATAAGCCCGGGACGGGCCGCCACCATGGTGTGGTGCCCCTTGGAAATACGGGCCAGGGCGTTTCGCATCCGGTGAACCCGGCAGCGTTGCCACGTGGAGCCAGGGATGCTGCCAGGAGCCATCATACAGCCAAACGCCACGATAG
>JBMONM010000262.1:0-3548 GCA_049324675.1 Thermodesulfobacteriota bacterium | reverse complement strand
CTTTCGCTGGAAGGCGCGGCGCCCCCGGCCCGGGCCCTGGCCCCGGCACGACGACGTTTCTTGGAGACACACCCATGATGAACGGAAAAAAAGTGGTGGTGGTCATGCCCGCCTACAACGCGGCCGCCACCTTGGAACGCACCTGCGCCGACGTCCCCAGGGACATCGTGGACGAGGTGGTGCTGGTGGACGACTGCAGTCGCGACGACACCATCGGCCAGGCCCAGGCCCTGGGCCTGCGTTGTTTCAGGCATGAAAAGAACTGGGGCTACGGCCGCAACCAGAAGACCTGCTACCTGGAGGCGCTCAAGCTCGGGGCGGACGTGGTCATCATGGTCCACCCGGACTACCAGTATACCCCGAAAATCATCCCGGCCATGGCCAATCTGGTCACCAGCGGGGAATACGACGCCTGCATCGCCTCGCGCATCCTGGGCGGGACCGCCCTGCGCGGCGGCATGCCGCTGTACAAGTACGTCGCCAACCGGTTTCTGACCCTGACCCAGAATCTTCTGTTGCGGGCCAAGCTCTCGGAATACCATACCGGCTATCGGGCCTTTTCCCGCGAGGTCCTGGAGACGCTGCCGTTGTGGGAGAATTCCGACGACTTTGTCTTCGACAACCAGATGCTGGCCCAGACCATCTATTTCGGGTTCCGCATCGGCGAGGTGTCCTGCCCGACGAAGTATTTCGAGGAGGCCTCCTCGATCAACTTCTCCCGCAGCGTGACCTACGGCCTGGGCGTGCTCGAGACCTCGGCCCGTTTCCGGCTTCAGAAATGGGGGCTGGCCCGGTATCCCATCTTCGACAAGAACGGCCGGGGACTTTTAAGCCCCCCTCCCCCCTACTATTCCGAGAAGACACAGGAGATGACGTCCTAGGTCGTCGGGCTCGAGCCGCCGTCCGCGCCGAGACCCTTGACAGGCCACAGGGACGCGTCCCATATCCCATGGGAGAAAGGCGTGGCGAGAGGCGGTTCCGGCGTGTGCCGGAGTCCGCGAAGGGAGGCCTCGCGGCCGGGCACGATGCACGTAAAGATCTCCGTATCCCAGATTGAGCCGGGCATGGTCCTGGCCGAGGACGTGTCGCGCGCGGGAGGGGCCCTGCTGGCCGCCCGGAGCACGGTACTGACGCGGAGGCATACCGACCTGTTCCGCCTCCACCATGTGCCTTCGGTTTTGATCGAGGTCTCCGGACCCGGCCCGGGTGAGGAACCCCAGGAGGTTCTGGAGCCCCTGGTCATGGAGGCGGCCAAGGACCACCTGCGGTCGCGGTTTCTTTTCGCCGGGAGCAGGCACCCGGCTCTGGCCGAACTGTTTCGTCTGTGCCAGCCCAGGGTGGCCAGGGCCATGGTCCGGAAAAAGACCGCCTTCCCGGATCCCCCGCCGACTCTTCCCGCTTCGGCCGGCCCGGAAGAGGGGGAAGGCCCCCTGCCCACGCCCGAGGAGATCGTGACCTCGGACCCCGCCTTGGTTTCCTTGCCCGACGTCTTCGCCCGCATCTGCGAGGTGGTGAACAATCCCCTAAGCACCGCAAGCGACGCCGCCAGGATCATCGGCATGGACCAAAGCCTGGCCGCCAGGCTTTTGAAGCTGGTGAACAGCGCGTTTTACGGGTTTCCGACCAAGGTGGACACCCTCTCCCGGGCCGTGACCATCGTGGGCAGCCGCCAGCTTACCACCCTGGCCCTGGGCATTTCCGTGGTGTCCCTTTTTAGGGACCTGCCCGCCGGGCTCGTCGATGTCAAATCCGTGTGGAAGCATAGCGTGGCCTGTGGTCTGGCGGCCTCGGTCCTGGCCGGCGGGACTGACGGCGCCAAGGAGGGGGTGGAGCGCTTTTTCGTGGCCGGGCTGCTGCATGACGTGGGCCGGCTGGTCCTCTACCGGAACCTCCCCAGGCCGTCGGGTCGGGCCCTGCGGCTGGCCCGCGGCAAGAACATGCTGCTGTGCCTGGCCGAACGCGATGTCTTCGGTTTCGATCACGCCACCCTGGGCGGGGTTCTTTTGTCCAGGTGGCGGTTTCCGGAAAGCCTGACCCGGGCCGTGCGCCTGCACCATGGTTCGGGGAGGCCGGGGTGGAGTCTGGAGCCGGCCGTGGTGCATGTCGCCGATCTGGTGGTCAACGCCATGCGGGTGGGATCGAGCGGAGAGTATTTCGTCCCCCCCCTGATTTCCGAAGCGTTTGCCGCGCTTGACCTGCCCCCCCGGGCCCTTGGCGAAGCCGTGGCCAAGGTGGACGAGCAGGTGGAAACCATCCTGTCCGTGTTCCTGCCTGACGACGACCGGGCGCCTGCCTGAGCCCGAAAGGGTTCACCCCGCCGTCCCTCCGCGGGCAAGGCCGGGAGGCGTCGCCATGCGCCGGGCGGCGACCGGTCCCAATCTCCCGGCGGGCGTCGCGCCCCACGTCAGATGAGGGAGTTCGTACGGTCCCGATACTTTCCGGCGATGAACCCGAACAGGATGCCGATGACGCAGCTGGCGATGCAGGTGATGCCGAAAAAGGCCACCAGGGTGTTGACGTCGCCGATGATCTTGCGCCCGAAGAAGATGTGGTAGAAGGCGTACAGGATCCAGATCACGATGCCGGCGTGAAAGCCGTAGAACAGACCGTCCATCATCCGGTCGTGGACCTCGACGGACTCGATGTATTTGTAGCACACCAACTGGGCGATGACCCCGAACAGGGTGATGGACCCGAACGAGGCCAGAAACTGGATGAACAAAACGAGAACCGAGGCGTAGAAGGGGTCTCCCTTGCGGATGGAGACGATAAGCCCGGGCAGAAGGCTCACCAGCCAGATGACCAGGATGGAGATCTCCAGCTTTTTGGTGCGCCACAGCTCCTTTATCTTTGCTTTATAATCCATAGAGTGGACTCCAGGCTCTCCCGGAAGTCCGCCGCAGGGCGGCCAAAATGGTATCATCGCGGCGGCGGGGCGTTCGTGCGTGAACGAGGAAAAACCATACTGGGATTCCCCGCGATCCGCAATTGGTTGAGGCGTCGGCGCCACGGTTTTTTTGATTGGAGTGCCCATGTGGGGATGCTATGCTCACCACGCGCTCGGGAAGGATTCGCGAGGCGTCTTGCGGTGGGGGAGTGACCGGCGACCGGATGGGGCGAACGCCCGGGGAGGACGCGGATGGCCCTGGACAGCGGGATGGGTGACCTGTTCATGGAAGAGGTGGGGGAAACCCTGGCCGAACTCGATGGGGCTCTTCTCGAACTGGAGAAGTCCCCCGGGGACACGGAACTGGTCAATCGGGTGTTTCGGGCCGTGCATACCCTCAAAGGGGCCTGCGACATGTTCGGGGTGGACGAGGCCGTGGCCCTGGCCCATGCCGTGGAGTCGGTGTTCGATCAGGTGCGCGGCGGCCGGAAGGAAGTAGACAAGGCCCTGCTGGATATGACCTTTGCGGCCAGGGACCGGTTCGCGGTCATCCTGGGCCAGGGCGTGGACGCGGCCGCCGTGGGGGGGCAGGGAGGGGGCTCGGCGCTTCGGGATTTATTGGGAACCACCACCCCCGTCGGGGAACCAGGGGCCTCGAAGT
>JBMONM010000261.1:0-30147 GCA_049324675.1 Thermodesulfobacteriota bacterium | reverse complement strand
CCGAGTCTCTTTCTCACACAACGTCATGCCTTGCCAGGTATCGACGCGTATTACACCGGAGGTCGTATGCGTCTCAAGACAAGAATTATCATCGTGCAAATCGTAGCTATCGTTTCTTCTCTCGGAATCATAAGCATTCTGTTTATCAATGAATTGAACAATTATGCTGAACGAGAAATTGCAGGATACAAAGAACAAATTTTGTTGGAAAAAAAACGCCAGCTTAAAGACTTTGTACAGATAGTATTTGGGGTTATTGAATATTCATACAAGGAGATTCAAGAGAAAAAAGGTCATAACGAGGAAGACACCACCCAGGCGCAGGCCAGGGCGCTCAAAATCGTCGGCGGCATGCGGCAGACCGACGGAAATTATTTCTGGATCAACGACAGCTTCCTGCGCATGGTCATGCACCCCATAACGCCCGCTCTCAACGGCAAATCCTTGCAGGAATTCAAGGACACGAAAGGCAAATATCTTTTCCGGGAAATGGTGGATGCGGTCCGCGACAAAGGCGAAGGCTATGTCGACTATTTCTGGGGGAAGCCGGGGAAAACCGGTGATTTTCCGAAGCTCTCGTTCGTCAAGATGTTCGAGCCCTGGGGCTGGATCGTGGGGACGGGCGTCTACATCGACGACATCGACGCGTCCGTCGCGGCCAAGCAGGCCACACTGGACGAAACGGTCGACTCCATGATCATCACCGTCATCACGATTTCCTGCCTTCTTGCCGTCGCCGGCGTCATCCTCGGCCTCCTCGAAGCCAGGTCCGTCACCAATGCCGTTGGTGGGGAACCCGCGGACATCGCATTGGAGGCCAAACGGGTTGCGGACGGAGACCTGTCCATTTCAAAGGCATCGGGCACAATCGAACGCGAGCGCGGCATTTCCAGGACGCTCAGGCACATGACCCGCAAGCTCCGCGCGATCGTGACCAAGGTCCAGGAGGCCACGGAAAGTGTGGCTGCGGGAAGCGAGGAACTTACCGCCTCCTCGGAATCACTCTCCCATGCCGCAAGCGAGCAGGCCGCCGCCGCCGAGGAAATGTCCGCCGCGCTGAACGAATTGGGGGACAGTATCAGAACGAACAACGACAAGGCCATGGAATCCAAAACCATCGCCGAGGAAATCGACAGGGAGATCGAAACCGGCGGTTCGTCGGTCCAGCGAACCGTCGAAAACATGCATCACATCGCCGACCGAATCAGCCTGATCGAGGAAATCGCCCGGCAGACCAATCTGCTGGCCTTAAACGCGGCCATCGAGGCGGCCAGGGCCGGGGAACAGGGCAAGGGATTCGCGGTCGTGGCCATGGAGGTCCGCAAGCTCGCTGAACACAGCGCCCGCGCAGCCAAGGAAATCCGTGAATTGTCGGTCACCTGCGTGACGGCGTCCGAAGAAACCGGCACCCTTTTTACCAAGCTCGCCCCGGCCATCCGGCGTTCCTCCTCGCTGATCGCCGAAATGGCCTCCATTTGTTCGCAGCAGAATTCTTGCGCCTCCCAGATCGAGAAGGCCGTGGAGCAGCTCAACGATGTGATCCAGCACAACGCGTCCTCATCGGAAGAACTGGTGGCCACGGCCGAGGGTCTTGCAACCCAGGCCGAACACCTGCGCAGTATCCTGGCCTACTTCAAGATCGACAACAACGGGTAGACGGGCAACGGGCACGGTCGGAAGCGTGAGCCCTGAGGCCCCGCGGGGCTTGATTCCGAAAAAAGGGCTTGGTGAAAAAACATGACCCGAAACTCATCCCGCTTTCCGTCTTCTCCACGTGGCCCAATCAAACAAATAGCCGCCGCGTCCACTCTCCGAATCATGGACGCGGCGGCATCGACAATCGTTGAAAAACGAAACGTTCTTTACTGGGGCGCCGGGCCGTACACGTACAGCGTGGAACCGTTTTTGCTGTGCCCGTTGATCATTTCCTTGGCCTGAGGCGTGGACCACCAGTCCAGAAAGACCTGGGCCGTGGCCGGATCCGTCTTGGCGCACCTGCCCGGATTGACGCGCATGACGCTATACCGGTTCAGCAGGGCCGGATCGCCTTCGACAAGGATGACCAGAGGGTTCCTGTCCCCCTGGTTGGCCGAAAAAAACTTCCACGAGGCGCGGTCGCACAGGGTGTATCCCCCTTTCTCCGCAGCCATGCGCAGGGTAGCGGACATCCCCTGCCCGCTTTCCAGGTAGCTTTCCGTGGGGGCGGGCTCAACCTTCACCTCTTTGAGCAACTTTTTTTCCAGCATGTGGGTCCCGGAATTGTCCCCCCGGCTGACGAACAAGACCTTGGCCTGATGGATGCGGCTTAACGCGGCCCGGATGTCCTTCCCGGCGGCCTTGGCCGGATCGTCCCTGGGGCCCACCAGCACGAAGTCATTATACATGACTTCCTTGCGATCCAATCCGTATCCGGCGGCGACAAAGGCCTTCTCGGCGTCCGGCGCATGGACCAGCACCACATCCGCATCGCAATTCTTGGCGATTTCCAGGGCCTTGCCCGTGCCGACAGCGACGAACCTCAATTCGATTCCCTTCTCCCTGGCGAACAGATCCACGATCTTGTCCAACAGACCGGTCTCGGCCGTGGACGTCGTGGTGGCCAGCATCAGGGGTTTGAGGCCGCCCTCCGCAGCCAGACTCGATTTGACGAAAAACACCGTGCCCAGGGCCGACAGAAGAAGTATCAATAGTATTTTCATTCTATCTACTTAGCTTGCCACAAAAAATATGTCAAGAAAACCATAAGGCCCCTCACGTCATCCTGGGCATGACATCGCATCGGTCTTTTGCTAAACAGTGTCCGACGTTATCCGGACAAAACAACCGCAGCCGGAATTCGAAGCCCATCGGGGTGATATCGGGACGGTCTGTCGACAATACGTTTACGCCGTCAATGCCCTCCGCCGGTCAAAACCGGACCGAGGTCCACGCCTTACACGGGAGGTTTTATGCGTTATCTACCCCTTGCCGTTCTTTTTTCGGCCCTGATTTTTACCGGCTGCACCAAGCCCCCCTATCGCTCTCCCGACAAATCCCTGGCCGAAATGACCGGAGACTACACGGATTGCTACACCCAGGCGGCACTTGTGGCCAACACTCCGCCCTATCCCGACTCTTCCTCACGGGTCATCACAGAGTACACCGACCAGTGCATGAAAAGTCGGGGCTACAGCGGCGGCTGCATTTTTTATTGATCCCACGGGGACATGACTCCCGCAGCATGTTCGCGGGTCGGAAGTCTTTGCTCATTGACAGCGTCGAAGTGAAGCCACGCCGCGCGGCAAGAAAGCGTTGACAGCGAAACCGCTTCTGTCGCCGGCCATTCCGGTTTTATTGCCAAGCGCGCCTGGGACGCCGACGCACCAATCCGATCAGCGGGAAACAACCCACGCATCGACCGCCCTTCTCCCGCCAACACGGCAGGCGGGGAAAGCGTCGCCCGGCCACAACGATTCCATCGGGATTGCCCCGTGTCCTTTTGCTCCGGCCTTGGCCATCCAGAGATACCCGAATCCCTCCAAGGCCGTTTCGATCACGATTTGAGGCGTTCCCCATGGACTCCATGACGCACCGAATGCAGAACAACCCCATGTATCCTCCTCACGGCCAACGCTTTTCCAGGCCGATCCAGCTCTTTTCCTATCCGCAAAGTAGAAAAAAACTGTATCAAAATTAGGGCCATCCAGGGCAATATTCCTCTTTTCAGGATAGGTTCCCAAACTGAAACGCTTGAATTTGGGACATCATCCCGGTATATTGCAGTACAACACAAGGACACCATAGATGAAAAAAAAGTTTTTCGGCATCATCGCCCTTTTTGCGCTTCTTGGGGCCGGGGCAGGGTATTTCTTTCTGACGGACGGAGAAAGCCCCCTCGTCTCCCTGCATCCGGACACACCCTCCGCATCCCCGAAACGGGAATACGGCGTCGAGGCCTCGGACCCCGGCTCGGGCATCAGAGCCTTGTCCGTCATGGTTTCCCAGGGCGACAAGCGCGTCACGGTCCTGGACAAGACGTATTCCCCCTCCCCTCCCCAGATCACCGAAAAATTCACGCTGGAAGGCGCCGGCCTCAAAGACGGTCCCTTTGATCTCGTCATTGCCGCCACGGA
Organism: Thermodesulfobacteriota bacterium; assembly: GCA_049324675.1. GTDB lineage: Bacteria > Desulfobacterota > Desulfovibrionia > Desulfovibrionales > Desulfovibrionaceae > Desulfolutivibrio. The sequence goes on along the minus strand of JBMONM010000261.1, from coordinate 26,035 downwards.
CCATTCCATTCATAACTTCGGCGCCGGCAATACGAGCGAACTGCACAAACACCTGATCCTCGACTCCATCCCGCCCATGGTGGGCATCCTGAGCCAGGCCCACAACGTGCGCCAGGGGGGCGTGGGATGCGTCTCCTATTCCGTTTCCGAAGAGACGGAAACCACGGGTGTCGTCGTGGGGGACCTCTTCGCTCCGGGATTCAAGCTGCCAACCGGCCATTATGTCTGCCTTTTCCCCTTCCCCCTGACCCTTGAGCCCACCGATTTCAAACCCAGACTCAAAGCCGTGGACAAGGCCGGCAACGAACGTCTTGTGGAATTTCGGCACCAGGCCATCCCGCGCAAGTTCAAGGCCGACACCATGAATGTCTCGGACTCTTTTTTACAGTCCAAGATGCCGCAATTCTTCGAATTCTATCCCGGGGAAAACGACCTGCTCAAGCTCTACGTCACGGTCAACAACGACATGCGCCGCCAGAACGCGCAAACCCTGCACGAACTGGCAACCAAGACCGCGCCCGAGCTGCTCTGGGATAAAAAGGCCTTTCTCCGCCTGCCCAACGCCGCGACCATGGCCGGTTTCGGCGACCGCCGCACCTACTTCTACCAAGGCAAGGAGATCGACAGACAGACGCACATGGGCGTGGATCTGGCCTCCCTGGAAAACGCCCAGGTCCCGGCCGCGGCGGGCGGGGTCGTGGTCCTGGCCGGATTTTTCGGCATCTACGGCCAAGCCGTGGTCCTGGATCACGGAATGGGCCTGCAGACCATCTATTCCCACTTAAGCCAGCTCGCGGTGAAGGAGGGAGATCAGGTCAAGCGCGGCGACATCCTGGGCAACACCGGAGCCACGGGCCTGGCCGGCGGCGACCATCTGCACTTCGGAGTCATCGTACACGGCATCGAGGTCTCGCCCATCGAATGGTGGGATCAGCACTGGATCGACGACAACGTGGCCGACCGATTCAAGTAGTCCGGACGACCGCGCCGCAGGTCATAAACCACCGGCCCGGGATTTCCGGGCCGTTTTTTTTCACTGGCCCCGGGCATCAGTCCGAGGACAGACGTCGCAAGACGAACATGGCCGCCAAGGAGGCCACGGCCAAAAGCATGGCCAGCATGGCCGCCCGCTGGTAGTCGCCGGTAAACACCGAATTGTAGATTTCGAGGGACACGGTGTTGGTCCGGCCCACGATGTTCCCGCCGAGCATGAGCGAGACCCCCACCTCGCCGATGGACCGGGTCCAGGCCAGAAACAGCCCGGCCAGGATGTTCTTGCGCACCAGAGGCAAGACGACGCGGAAAAAGGTCTCGATTTCGGTTTTTCCCAGGACCCGCGAAACTTCCATGAACCGGGCCACCTCCCCGCCGACCGCGGCCTGCACCGGCTTGACCATCAGCGGCAGCCCGGACACGAAGGCGGCCACGGCCAGCCCCCAGAACCCAAACACGATCTCCACCCCGAACAGATCGTGAAGCGCCCTCCCCAAAAGGCTCTTCTTGCCAAGCAGCAACAGCAGTCCGAATCCCGTGGCGATGGGCGGGAAGACCATGGGCGCCGAGACCACAAAGTCCAGACAGGAGGCCACGAGGGAACGCGAACGGCCGAGATAGTAGCCAAGCCCTATCCCGGCCGTCAGAAAAAGGGGAACGGTTACCAAACAGATCCGCAGGGTCAAGATCAGGGGGCCGTATATCCCAGGATCGCTCAAAAACTCCGCGAACAGCGTCATCGTGCAGCCGTCGTCACCCCGGCGTCCGGCCAAAGCCGATTACAGCCCATGCGCTGCAGACAATTTCCGAACCTCGTCCGACCCCAGGAATGCGGCAAAGGCCGACACCTCGGGCTTGTCCTTGGACTCGGCAAGCACCCCGGCCACGATCAGGATCGGCGAGTACAGGGACTGGTCCACATCCAACATGCCGCCGATGGAATCCTTGACGCCCATGGCGTCGGTCAGATTGATAAAACCCGCGTCAATTTCGCCGCTGACCAGGTAGGCCGTGACCTGGGGGACCGTGCCCACCACCAGGAGCTTGTCCGCCACCTTCGAGGCCAGTCCAGTCCTCTCCAGAAATTCCGAGGCGGCCTTGCCGTAGATGGCCTTGGCCGGGTCCGGCATGGCCAGCTTCTTGATCGCGGGATTGGCGACATCCGTGGGGGCTGCCAGGGTCACGCCCTTGGCGTAGGCCACCACCAGCCGTCCCTTGCCCACTTCCAGGTAGGAAGCAAAAGGCACGCCCGAGTTGGCCAAAAAGGTCTTGTCCCCGAGGATGATGTCGATACCGCCCCCGCCCTTCACCTGGCCCATGATCTGCCCCATGTTGCCGTACAGAAGCTCCACCTTGGACCCGGTCTTGGCCTCATAGGCCTTGGCCACGTCGTCCACCAGCTTTTTGTACCCGGCCCCCGCGGCCACCAGAAGCGGCCCGGCCAGGGCGTTGTGGGCGAAAAATACCAGAAACAGAAACGCGGTCAGCACACGAGCCATGATGCTTCTCCTTTGCCTTGGAATTTAAAAGTTCACGCCATGTAATGGCTTTTGTCCCGCCCGGGCAAATGAGTCACATTATTTTAAAAATACGTGATTCTTTATTCTTCTTGTTTCTGTTTGGGAAAAAGTGTTACGTACAATGAAAAATCATGACTGTCATGGTTCTATTATAAAATGTGACAGTTATGGATGCATCCCGAAATGGAAGCGCTGAGCGATGAGGCCAAACCAAGACATGCGCTTTCCAGCTACTCAAAAAAATCGACGCACCAAATTCACGGGGGAAGACGTGGGAATGCGAAATCACGCGTCATCGTATACGGCCAGAGTTTTTTCCGTACCAGAAGACATCAAGCATCTCGACTCACGGCAACTGGACGGCCTGACCGCCGCCTTCCTCGCCTGGATGCACCGGGCCAAACGCCCGGACGTGCGTCTCTCCAGAGCCAGGGTATGGCTCATCTTCCTGCTTCTGCGCCACTGTGGGGCCAAACTCGGCGAGGTCCTGTCCCTTAACGACCGCACGGACATCGACCTCACGGCCGGGGTGGTACGGCTGGGACAGGCCAAGGACGAGGACGCCATACCCCGGGAGGTCAAACTTCCCCAGTTGGTGATCGATGAACTGAGCCGCCGTTTCGACGATCCGGCTTTTTTGGCCGTGCGGGGGATGGTATTCCATATGGACGGCGGCTATGTTCGGCGTAAATTCTACGAGCGGGGTGAGGAGTGCGGGCTGCCCAGGGAGTTGTCCAACCCCCGAGTTCTGCGGCATTCCCGGGCCGTAGAGCTCTTGCGAAACGGCGTTCCCCTGACCGTCGTCCAAACCATCCTGGGCCATGGCACAGCCAATCTGACCTCCCACTACCTGAGCTTTACCGAGGAAGACGCCAGGAACCTCGTATCCTACTACATTCACAAGGAGGCCAGAATGAAGACCAGCGCCCGTAATACCTTCATCGGGCAGGTCGGCCAAATCCGGACGGGCACAATTCTGGCCGAGGTGTGTCTGAACACCCCCAGGGGACACCAACTGGTCGCGGTCATCACCAACGAAAGCCTGGAAAAACTCGGCATCCACAAGGGCATGGTGGTGACGGCCAGTATCAAGGCCCCGCTGGTTGTGCTGGTCCAGAACAACGAGGCCCCGACAACAAGCATGCGCAACCGGTTCTTCGGCACGATCGCCAGGATCAACGAGGGCACGATTTCCGCGGAAGTCGTGGTCACCGTGGATGACGAGACCGAGGTCTGCGCCCTGATCACCGACGAATCCGTCCGAAAGCTGAACCTCAAGGTCGGCGATCCGATCTGGGCCATGTTCAAGGCCTTTTCGGTGGTGCTTTCCGTGGATTAGGCACGCCTCATTGCGTCCATAAAAAAAGGCGGCCCGAGGCCGCCTTTTTTTATCGGTGTCCAGGCTACCATGCCTTTTTGCGCTGCTTGGCCAGGGCTTCGGCCTGCTCATCGTAGGAGGAAAACCCGGCCTGGCGCAGGGCGTCAAACACCGTCCCCTCCCAATCCCAGTCGGCGTAGATCACCGGTTTGTGGAACAGCCTGCGGAAATCCTCCATCTCCTGTCGGTAGAACCCGGCCTTCTGAGTATCCAGATTATCCCGCAGTTGATCGGCCAGACGGGCCATCTCCCCTTCGTACCACTCCTTGAGATCGTGACCGGTCTTGTACTTTTTCAAAATATGCCCATAGTTGCGTTCACCAAGCAATTTGTGCAGGTGCTCCAGGTGCTGTTTGGAAAGCCAGCCCCCGAGCCCCGCGACCGGTATCTGCTCCGCTTCTACGGCCGCCATATCCAGTTTGGTCCGATAGTATGTATCCGGCACCACCGAGGCGGAAACGATGCCCGCAACGGCCACCAATCCGCGCAAAATCTTGCTGTTCGATACGCCCTGACCGCAAAAGCCCACCTTCTTGCCGAACTTCTGGCCGGTAAAGATGGTCACCAGAAGGGCCCAGACCACGGCCGGATCCTCCTCGTCGTAAATGTGGCGCAGGGCTGAATTGTCGCGGTCGGTGGCCAGAACCATCTGGGTCATGTCGTTGGAGCCGATGGAGAAACCGTCGAACTCCTGGATGTACTGCTTGGCCAGGATGGCGTTGCTGGGGATCTCGGACATGAGCATGATTTTAAGCCCGTCACGGCCGGAGACGAGCTTGTGTACCCGCTCCAGATACCGCTTCATGCTCCGGGCCTCCTCCATGGTGCGCACAAAGGGCAGCATGATCTGGAGATTCTTGCCTCCAAAGATACCCCGGGCCAACTTGAAGGATTCGATCTCCCAGTCATGGATGTTGCGGGACACGCCCCGGTAGCCGAGCATGGGGTTGTCCTCGAAGCCCTCAAAGAGCATCCCGCCCAAAAGATTCCGGTATTCGTTGGATTTGAAATCCGTGGTGCGATAGATGATGTCCTTTCCGTGGAAGGCCATGGCGAAAAGCCCCAGGCCCTGGGACAGGGTCTGGACATAGAGTTCCTTGCCGGAACGGAAGCCTCGGGAAAAAAGCTGCCGCTTGATCTTCTCCGGCAGGGCCGAAAGTTCCTCGATTTCGGCCCTGATGCCCACCTGCCTGGACAGTTCCCGGCGCACGGCATGGATGTTTTCCAGGGTTTCCTTGATCAACGGCTCGTCTTTTACGGCTTCGACCCGCTGGGAAATCAGATGCTTGATTTCGTAACGGCGCTTGACCGCGTCGGGATCGTCGGATTTCTCCTGGAGTTCGTCCCAGTATCCCAGAATGACGGCAACGTGGGTCTCCAGGTTGCGGGACGGCTTGATGAGGTCAAGCCGCCTGGCCGCCATTTCCATATGCTCGTCGAGTTTCCTGTCCAGCTCGCGAATCTTGCGGTGGATGGCCAGGACCTCATCGGAGCCTTTGGGTCCCGCCTGCTGTTCGGCCAGACGATCGAGCTCGGCGGACAGTCCGGTCACCAGCCCCACATATTTGCGCAGGTTGATGTCCACGGAAATGAAGCCGGCAGCGAGTTGCTCGCGCACGATCTTGCTCAGCCTGGCGTCAAGCTCCTTGACCTTGTGCTCCACGAGCAGAGGCAGGGTGCCGTTGTCGTAGGCCTCGAGCGCCGCCGGATGGACGCCGATGTTGCCCAGCATGAATTCGGCCCGGAGCAGGCCCACCTCGAAATCCGACACGTCGCGCAACCGGGAAAGAAAAAGGGCCTGGCCCACGTCGGCCAGGATGAGCCCCACCTTGGTCTTGGTCGCAGGGAGCTTCGAGAGATCCATCTCGCCGCCCACCTCCACCAGGGGAATGATGCCCCGGTAGACCAGGCCCCGCGAACCGTCCACGGTAACTTCCTGCCCGTCAAGGGACCGCAGAGTCTCGGGCCGCTGGATGCCGATGACCGCCGGGATGCCCAGTTCCCGGGAGGTGATGGCCGCATGGCTGGTATCCCCGCCCACATCGGCCAGGATGGCCGAGGCGATGCGCATTCCCGGCACCATGTCCGGATCCGTGCGCTCGGCGGCCAGGATGTCGCCCTTGGAGACCTTGTTCAATTCCAGGGCGGAACGCAGAAAGCGCACCGTGCCCTGTCCCGCGCCACGCGAGGCCCCGTTGCCCTCGAGGATGACCTCGGCTTTGTCCAGGGCCGACTTCTGGACCTCCATGCGGCGCATGAAGATGGTGTGCGGATGCCGTTCGAATTCCTCGTTCCAGCGGGTTTCCGGACGGGCCTGCACGAACCACAGCCGGTCGGACTGGTCGATGCAGAATTCCGTATCCATGATGATCCCGCCGTAGGCCCGGCTAATAGCCCGAACCCCCCGGGCCACCTCCTCGGCCTGGGCCAGGGACAAGGCCCAGCGGTAGGCTTCCACGTCATCGACCTTGACCAGCTTGGTGCCCCCGCGCTCGTCGTAGACGATCTTTTTGTCCTTGTAGCCCATGTAACGGACCACGACCTCGGAGCCGTCGTCGCGCTTGAAGACGTACATCTTGTCCGGGGTGACCATGCCCCCGACCACGGCCTCGCCCAGGCCGTAGCTGGCGTCGATGGAGACGAGATCGCGTCGGACCGTCCCTCGGCAGCCGGTGGCCGTGTCCGCGGAAAAGGCCGTGCCGGAGATGACGGGATTGATCATGCGCATCAGACACACGGACAACGAGGTATTCTCGATGGCCCACTCTTTTTTGGCCTTTTCGGCGATGCTCGGATCGCCGGTCTGTTCGGCCAGGGACACGGCGTCGAGGATGGCCTCGCGGCGATAGGTCATGGACCGCAGGTTATAGGCCGAGGCGCAGTCCCACTGGTAGGCCTCGACCACGTTCTGGGCTCCGACGATGTTCAGATAGGTATCCTGGAGCCCGGCGAAGGCTTTCTTGCGGCTGTCCTCGCCGGCGGCGGAAGAACGCACGGCCACGGGCACATCCTCGAGGCCGGCCTCCTTGCAGATGTCGTTGTAGCCCTCGGATACGGCCACACGCACCTCGGCTGGCATGTCCACGGACAGGATGGCGGCCTGGACCAGGACGGATCTCTTGCGCAACTGGTCGATGCCCTCGGGCGAGGTGGCGAAGCCCTCAACCACGTTGTTGATAAAGGTTCGAAGCGGAATGAGCGTTCCCTCCCCGCGACGACTTGAGGCCTTGATCTCCTCCGCAAGGGATCTTACAAATTTTTTCAAGAATTCCGGATCACTGTTGATTTCCTCGGCATCCCAGACAATACGAGTGTATTCATGGTCCACGATGCTGCGGACCAAAGACGCATTGACCCGTGTTTCGTCGAGAACCTTGTGAAAGGCCACGGAGGAGACAGCCCGGAACTGTGGGGCGCGGATACCTTCAACCTGGCTTATCAAGGCGGTATTGTAGTTCTTTCCGCCGACGAGCATTTCGGCTTCCTCGCCGATGGCCACGATCTCGGCCCCGGTGAGGATGAGGGTATCGGTCGGCAAAGCCGCCGTTTTTTTTGACGCCGGGCTTTTCCCGGACGCTTTTTTCGGCTGCTTGGCTGCTTGCGCTTTGGCCATGCTCTCCTCCTTCAGAAGTTCCTGACGTCTCCGGCGCATCGCCGCCGTGCCTTCCGGAGCTATGAAACCTGATCGTCCGAATCAGACCTTTTGCCCACAGACTGGGCAGAACTTGTAATTCTCGTCCGCAAGGGGCTCCCGACAGGTGGGACATGCGCGCATGACCGGCGTCAACTCCACAAGCAGTTCCCCTTCCTTGACCGGAACCATCTTTTTATCCTCGGCGAAATCCGCAGTCTTGAGCACCCGCTTGACCACCCCGTCCACAGAGGCCAGGACCGCTTTTTCCTGCTTCATCACCGAAATATTGAAAAGCTCCTCACCGGCCTTGACGAAATCATTCGGGCTGACGTGCATGACCCAAAGGTCTCCATTACAAGGGGCGGCGACGTGATAGGGATTCTTGGGGTCGGCCAGTTCCACCCTGGAGTCGACGCGTCCCCTGGCCTCGGCCACCTGGACCTGATGGCTGAGGATCTCGGAATCCAGCACATACCGCACGATGGAGATACCCCGGGAGTCGGGCTGGGAAATATCCAAAATGGCCATATGGTGCGGTTTGCCCAGACTGTCCTCGAACATCAACTCCTGGCCGGGTTCCAGACCCTCGAACCATACATCCAGAGGCAAGCGGTTGGGGTCGCCGTATTTGGCCTTGAAGGCAATGGTTTTCAAGGCATCGGCCGGATGATTGAGGTACATGATGAATTCCTCGTCCGTGGGAGTCCGGTCGAGGTGATGCTGCAAGGCCTGCTCTTCGGCGGCGAGATCCGTGTCGCCCAGGGACAACAGCGGTGAAACCTCGGTCCGTCGGGCGATGGCCTGACGGTAATCCGGACCGAACGCGCTTTCATAGACCCAGTCAGGGGGGAAACCCAGGGGAAGACGTCCGTACTTGCCCAACAAGAGGTCCCGGAAGGCGTCGTTACAGTTGGAATACAGCAGCAGGCGATCTTCCCGCACAGCGGGCGAAAGCCCTTTTTCGGGAGTTTCGGTGACGATCTTGAGGACCTCCAGCATGTCCCTGACGGCTCGCTCGCCACCGGCCTTGTAGGCCCCTGTGACGGCCAGAAAGGCCGTGTTCCAAGTGATCTGGGAGCCGGGTGTGACGTCGTGATAGCGAACGATCTTGCGCGTCCCGGCCAGGAACTTGAGCATGTAGGGCAAAAGATGAATGTAGCCCTGCTTGAGCGCCCCCTCCTGGGAAGATGAGGTGGCCCCGCCGGGCATGCCGTGCTCCACCACATCGTAATCGATGCCCTGGAAATACGGCGCGGTGTAGCGGTCGTAATAGGGCATGATCTGCTTGAGCACGAAATTGCAGGTCCGGATCATCTCCCGATTTTCCTCGCTCAAGGATACCGGAACCCCCAAATCCTGTTCGATGTAGGCCGCCGTGGACAGCACCTCTCCCTGGCCGTACCAGCGAACGCTGGCGCCGATAGCCGTATCCACGATGTGCGCCCCGGCCTTGGCGGCCTCGCCCACGGCCGGCACGAACAGACCGTCGGTGTAATGCCGGTGGTAGTCGACGACCAAATCCGGATACTTGGTCCGGATCGCGGTCACCAACTCCCGGATAAACCGCGGCGGACACACGCCGGCCATATCTTTGAGGGCCAGGATGATCATCCGGGAGGCCTTGCGCCTGCTGACCCCGGCCACCTGCGCGGTCATGCCCAAAATCTCCTCGAGCACGTCCATGTAGTGTCTGGTGTCGAAGCCAGCGGCGTAGGACAGGGAAATGGCTGGTTCAAAAATGTTGCTTTCCGAAGCCAAAGCAACCTGGGCGAACGGCAGCATGTTCTCAATATGATTCAAAAAATCGAAGCAGCGGATGACGTCGTAATGTTCGCAGATCATCTCTCCGGTCAACCGCATGAGGTTTTTCGGTTGCGGTTTGTATCCCAGGACGTTTGTCGAACGTATAAGTATCTGTTTGAGGGTCTTGGGCGCGAAATGATTCCAGGCCGCCGCCTCGGTGAACGGATAGGTCATATTCGCCATCATGGCCACGTGGAAGTGCGCGCCGCCGCCGTTTTCCAGGGCGAAAAACCCGCAATTGTCCAGATAGGGGCCGATCAGTTCGTCCTCGGCCAGACGGAACCGGTTGCCGCTGTTGGACTGGGTGATGTCCCGCGTGGTGGTGTCCACGAAGTGGACCTTGCCCGAGTCCCGCAGGCAGTCCAGCAGGGCCTTACGGTCGCCGCGAGGGTATTCGGGAATGTATTTCCTGAAATCGATGGTGGGCATGGCCGGATGGAAGCGCCCCAGCCGGAAGTCCCCGCGTGAACGGTATTTCCCCAGAAGCACGTGGGGATTATAGCCCAGGGCCGACACCTCGCTGGCCAGCCAGGACAGGCGCAGGGCCTCGGACTCCTCGTCCTGGTAGTTCAGAAGCTCGGGATACTGGGAAATGAAGTTCGTATCGAAATCCCCGGCCAGGAAACGCGGATGCCGAAGAATCTGGCGGTGGAAGGGGATGACCGTCTTCAGGCCGCCGATGGTGTATTCCCGCAAGGCCCTGAGCATGACCGCGCAGACCTTGTCCCAATCCCTGCCGTAGGAAATCAGAAGCGCCCCGGCGGAGTCGTACTGGGAGGGGAACTCGTAGCCGGCGGACAGGCACGAATCCATGCGGATGCCCTGCCCCCCGGGCGAGATGTAGCGGGTGATCAGCCCGGCGTTGGGGGCGAAGTCGTTTCGGGGATCCTCGCAGTTGATGCGCACCTGCATGGCCTGCAGCAGCGGTTTGGTGTCCCGCTTGTTGAAGCGCAGCCTGCCGCCGAAGGCAATGTTGATCTGCTCCTCGACCAGGTCCACGCCGTAGCGGCATTCGGTGATGCCGTGCTCCACCTGCAGGCGGGTGTTGACCTCGATCAGGTAAGGATTGCCCGCGGCGTCAACCAAAAATTCCACCGTGGCCAGGGAGTGGTATCCCGAGGCGCGCACCAGGCGCACGGAGTATTCCTTGAGCCGCTCCCGCAGTTCCGGAGTCATGCCCGGCCAGGGCGAGGGGGTGATCTCCACCAGCTTCTGGTGGTTGCGCTGCACGCTGCAGTCGCGTTCGTCGAAGGCGAACACGTTGCCGTGCATGTCGGCGGCCACCTGGATCTCGATGTGGCGCACCGAGGTCAGGAGCTTTTCCACGAACAGCCGGGGATTGCCGAAGGAGGCCTGGGCCATGGCCGAGGCCTTGCTGAAGGCGGCCTCGAGCTGGGAGGGCTCGAAAATCTCGTAAATGCCGCGCCCGCCGCCGCCGCCCTCGGCCTTGAGCATGATGGGGAAGCCGATCTTTTTCGCCGTCTCCCGGGCCTCGGGAATGCTCACCGCCCCTTCGGATCCGGGCACGACCGGGATGTCCAGACCCATGGCCAGACGGCGCACCTCGACCTTGTTGCCCAGCTTGAGCATGGCCTCGGAGGTGGAGCCGATGAAGATGATGCCGGCCTCCGCGCAACGCTTGGGAAAGGTGGCGTCCTCGGAGGCAAAGCCCCATCCGGGATGGATGGCCACCACATCCTTGGCCTTGGCCAGCTTGATGATGGCGTCCAGATCCAGGTAGGCCCGGGGATTGGGCCCAAGCAGCAACAACTCGTGGGCTCCGGCCACGGCCGGGGAGGTCAGATCCACGTCGGTGACGGTCAATACCGGTACGGCCCGCAACCGCTCCCGGATGGAACGCAGGACCCTGCGGGCGGAGATGCCGCGGTTGGCGACCAGAATTTTCTTGTTCTCGACCTCGGAAAGAACCTCTTCAAACGTCTTGATTGCCATGCCGCTCCCCACGCGTTTCCAAGCGCGCGCTGTACCTTCTTGAGTGTCGCCCAGCGGAAAAACGGGTCAAAGGAGGGTAATACCGCCGGAATGGATCACGCATTCGCGGTTTCTTCCGTCCTCGCGGCGCATCAGCCGAAGCCCCCCGTCCTCGGCCAATCCCAGGACACGCGCCGCATAGACGTCTTTTCCGCCCTCGCGGACGAGCACATTGCGGCCGAGAAAAGCCAGTCTCTGCTCCATCCGGGTTACAGGCGGAAATGAGCAAGTCGCTGTAACGCAATCGTGATAGCAGGTTTGCAGGAACTTCACAAGATCGGCCCAGAACCGGACCGGCCCCGGGAAAAGGCCGATCTCGGCCAGAGTTCCGGCCGGCAGGGCATGTTCCCGACGTAATTTTTCCGAAGTCGGCGCGCTCGTCAGATTGACGCCCACCCCGGCCAGCACCCGGCCGGCCCGCTCCTCCAAAAGCACCCCGCCGACTTTTTTGCCCCGAACGACCACATCGTTGGGCCACTTGAAAAAGGCCTCGACGCCCATGGAAAAAAGCCGGGATGCCATGACATAACCGAAAAAAACCGGCAGCAGGCTCTCGGGTCCGGGCAGGTCCCCGGGGCAGGAAACCACCCCATAGACGTTGCCCGGAGGGGAATCCCACTCCCGGCGCATCTGCCCCCGGCCGCCGCGCTGGGATACGACCAGGACCGAATCGAAGGGAAAGAAATCCCCGGCGCGGACCATGGCCCAGGCGACATCGAAACCCGAGGAACACGGCCCGCACACGGTCAGCCGCGCGGGCCGATCCCCCGGGACCGACTCCCCGCCGGCCTTGCGGGGGACGAAAAACGCCTGTCCTCCCGGCCCCGGGGACTCGCGCCAGTCCCGGGGACTGCCGACGAAGTCCGCCCAGAGCGGATGACAGGCGGCCAGCGCCTCCGGGGTAAGGGAATCGGCCTCCCCGGAGGGGTCACGGCCGAGGATCCTGACGCGCAGTTCCGACATGAACCCTTCTTTTTCGCCCGGACACGAACGGACTGGACCTTTGCCCCGCCATCGAGCAATAACGACGTAAGGGGAACGGCCTATGGACATCCACCTCGTGGGCGGCGCGGTTCGGGACCTTCTTTTGGGCCGGCCGGTCACGGACAGCGACTATGTGGTCATGGACGCCACACCCGAGGAATTTGTACGCCGCCATCCGGCGGCCCGGCAAGTCGGGAAATCCTTTCCCGTTTTCCTGTTCGACGGGTGTCAGTACGCCTGGCCGCGCGGCAAAACCCTGGACGACGATCTTGCGTCCCGCGACCTGACCATCAACGCCCTGGCCCTGGGAGTCTCCCCGGCCGTGGCCGGTCGCCTGGCCGTCCATCCCCTGGCCCTCTCCGACCTGCTGCACAAGATCCTGCGCCCCTGCTCGGACTCATCCCTGGCCGACGACCCCGCCCGCGTCTACCGCGCGGCCCGCTTCGCCGCCCTTCTTCCGGATTTCGTTCCCCATCCGGATCTCCTCACGGGCATGCGCGCCCTTGCGGGTTCCGTCGCCCTCCGGGACCTCTTTCCGGAACGCGTCGGAACCGAAATCCAAAAGGCCCTGGCCGCGCCACGGCCCGGCCGGTTCCTGGAACTGCTCGACTCCACGCGGTGCCTGGAACCCTGGTTCGCCGAACTCGCCCCGGCCTCGGCCGTTCCCGGGGGGCCTCCGGCCCATCACGACACCAGCGTGCTCGGACACACCATCGAGGTCATGGATCGGCTGGCCGGGAATCCCCTGGCCGTCTGGATGGCCCTGTGCCATGACCTGGGAAAAACCGCCACCCCGAAAGACCAATGGCCCAGGCACATCGGCCATGAGGCCCGGGGCGGGGAAATGGCCCTGGCGATGGGCAACCGCCTCCGCCTGCCCCTGCGTTTCGTCCGGGCGGGCGCCCTGGCCGCCGTCTGGCACATGAAGGCCGGCCGATACCTGGAGATGCGCCCCGGCCCCCGGGTGGACCTTCTCGACCGGCTGTGGCGCGAGGAGCTTTTCGAGGAGATGTTCGCCCTGGCCGCCGCGGACCACCCGGTCCCGCGCAACGACCGCCAGGCCGCCGCCCGCCGCGATCTCGCGGCCATGCTCAGCGTCCACCTCCCCGCATCCCTGCGGAATATGGGTGCGGAATCCGGTCGGAAATTGCGGCTTCTGCGGTGCCAGGCTCTGGCCCGCGCCGCCCGTTCCGATTCCAGCCCGCCGATCGGCCCGGTCCCTGCATAGCCTTGCATCACGAGGAAGAATCTTCCCTCCGGAGAGGCCGCGCCGCTTTCGTCCGCTGGCCGGTTCCACCGGGGAGCCGACGGCGGCACGGCGCTTGAGCGGCGCGGGCTCTCCGGAAAAACGGCAGGCCGCGGTCCGCCCCGGGGGAGGATCCGACCATCGAATCTGCAACCAACCCCCTCCCGTCGGCGCCCGCGCCGTCGGAGAAGCGGGATGTCCGGGCGGGAAAAAAATTCCCCCCCGGCGCAACGCGGAAGGTGATCCATGGGAGCGCTCTGGGCTGGTGTGTCGGGTCTTTTGACCTACAGCGAAGGCCTTGCGGTGGCGAGCAACAACTTGGCCAACGTAAACACGGTCGGATACAAATACTCCTACTCCCTTTTCGAGGATCTGCTCAGTTCCAGCGAAAGCACGTCCGCGGGGTCCTCACAGGTGGGACACGGCGTGGCCCTCTCGAACGTCCTGACCAGGTTCACGGTTGGGGGGATGGAAACCACCACCACCTCCATGGACATGGCCATCCAGGGCGACCGGGGATTTTTCGAGGTCCGCGATGCCGGATCGGGGAACCTGTACTATACCCGGGCCGGGGAATTCCGTTTTGACGTCGACGGCTACCTGGTGGACACCAACGGGATGCGGGTTCAGGGATGGGCCATCGACCAGGACACGGCCCTGGCCGCCGCGACGAACAACAGGTCCCTGACCACGTCCGCGGCCACGGGATCGATTACGGACATCGTCGTCGACGATCTCTACATCCAGGGGGTGGCCACCAGCGAAATCAACCTCATCACCAATCTCGACTCCGCCACGGAAGCGGAATCCAGCGACGCGACGAATCCGTATTTCACCTTGTTTTCGCACTACAACTACGACAGCAGCGACCCGGACGCCTCTCCGGTCTCGAACGCCTCCTACCAGACGACCATCACCACCTATGACGCCGACGGGACAAGCCACGATATGACCGTGTACTATCGCAAGGTGTCCAACAGCGGCGGCAAGGAATACTGGGAATACCTGGTGGCCATGGATCCGACCGAGGACGGACGCGGCACCATCGGTTCCACCAACAAGGCCGGCGTGCTCATGATCGGAACCCTCACCTTCAACGCCGACGGGTCGGTCGCCAATACGACCGCCTATACCTTGTCGGACGGCGCCGATCCCACGTCGCTCGCTTCCTGGACCCAGGCCGATCTGTCCGCGGACGGGGTGCCCCAGTTCACCGCCACCTACAACACCGCGTCCGGAGGCGGGAACACCGACCCGGTGACCATGTCGTTCAACATGGGCATCAGTTCCAGCACCGACCAGTGGGGCGGCAGCATGCCGGCCACCGCCGCGGGCGTGGGCACGAACCCGGCCAACACCCTGGGGTTCAACACCGCCGACGCCACCCTGGCGGCCAACGCCACCACCAACTACGCCACGTCGTCCTATACCCTCACCGCCAACCAGAACGGCTATGGGGACGGGTACCTGACAGACCTGTATGTGGACGGGGACGGTATCATAACCGGAAGTTACAGCAACGGCCTGGACCTCGGCCTGTACGTCGTGGCCCTGGCCGATTTCGTCAACCCCAACGGATTGCGCAACGAGGGCGGCAATCTCTATTCGGCCACGGCCGAGGCCGGCGCCAAGATCGAGGGCGCCCCGGGCACGGGGATATTCGACGCGGTGGCCGGCTATACCCTGGAATCGTCCAATGTGGACATGGCCACGGAGATGGTGACCCTGATCACCCTGCAACGGGCCTTTCAGTCCAACAGCAAGGTGGTCACCACGGCCGACGAAATGATGAAGAAGGCCATGGAGGTCAAGCGCTAACCCCGGCCCTTCGGCGCGCGCCTTCGACCGCGGGCGGCTTTTTCAGCGCCCGCCGTACTGTTTGCGCCACTCGTCAAGAAACAGGACCGCCGTCTCCAGGTCCGTGAGCCTTCCCTGCCGCGCCCGAACGGCCGCGACCACATCCGCGAAGGCCGCGTCCCCGGGCAGGCCCAGTTCGGCCAGCAGGCCTCCCAGTTCGGCGCGAATCCCGGCGGGCAGATCCGAAAGCGCCGCCTCGCGCCGGGCCCCGGCACCGAAATCCGGACGCCTGGAGGCGATCCATTCCAGCAGGGTCCGCATGCGGGCGGCATAGGTATGGTCCCGCAACGCCCGCTTCCTGGCCCTGCCGGCCATGGCCGCACGCTCGTCGGGATGGGCCAGATAGTGCCTCGCGGCGTTTTTGAGTCCCGGCATGTCCCGAAAAACAGCGACCTCGTCCTCGGCAAACACCTCGGGCAACAGCTCCCGATCGCTCACCAGTTGAAAGGCCCCGCACATGGCCAGTTCGTAGGTCCGGGGATTGACGAAGTCCCCGTACGGAACGAGACATGCCGGATCAAGACCGGAATGCAGGTTCAGATTGATCTTCGCGGCGTTGAAAACCCGCACCGACTCCCCGGTATCCACACGCCGCCCGCCAAGCTGGAGACGCGGGGCCAAAGGGACCTCCCCGTCCCAGTCGCCGCCCCATATCCTCAGGTCGAATTCGTCCAGTTCCCGAAAGGCCAGCCTCCGGTTCGGATAGCCCGCGCCGACAAAGGACAGGTCCGAGCCGTACGTGCGCCTCTCGGCCGGCGTCAGTTCCAGGGGACGGTGGATGTCCGGATCGGCGGCCATGGGCAGATACAGGACGTTTTCCACGCCGGCGGCGGCCAGTCGGGACAGAAACGGCTCCTTCTGGATCACCGCGAAAAAATCGTAGTGCGGGGCGAAGGCCTGCCAGTAGGTGAAAATCCGGTGATCCTCCACGAACCACATGGCCGTGGCCACCCCGTCGCGCCGCAGGCGTTTGAGGGCCTGGCGGCTGACCGGGGCCTGGGCCAGGGCCAGGACCAGATCCGGCTCGAAGGTCTCGGCCTTGGCCAGGATGGCCTGGGACACGGTCTGCAAAAAGGAGTGTTCCAGGTAGTCCAGGCGGTCCGAGGTCACCCGCAGATTCTTTATGGCCGAAAAGGCTCCGTAAAAATCCGGGGCCTCGAACACGTCCACCAGATGGCCGAGTTCGGCCAGGGCCTTGGCGCAATAGCGCCCGACGGGAAGCGATCCTCCGTACATGGGCAGGACCACCAGGATGCGCGCGAGGGGACGGGGGGACATGACGTTTCCTGTCGTTGCACCACAAGGTTAAAGCGCCTCGATGCGCCAGCCGCCGGGCGAAAGGGACGGCGTGCGGTCGAGCATCCAGTCCGGTTCCTGGTAGTACCGGGCTCCGAGGGCCGCGTCGGCCCCCTGGTCGCAACCCAGTCCCAGATGTCCGGCCACAAAAACGCGGAAGGCGCGGCGTTCCGGAACCGTGGGGTCCTCCCCGGCAAACGGTTCGCACACCGCCCCAAGGGCGTCCAGGCCCGTGCGCATGCCGACGACGCCGGGCGGCGGTTCGACCTTTCCCGAACCGGCCACCAGCCTGGCCAGCCGCGGATCGGCAAAGGGCGCAAGGCAGGCCAGATCGTGTCCGCACGGGGTCGTCTCCAGGCAGGGCGCGCACGGGGTCATGGCCTGCCATACGGTATGCCCGACGCCGTAGGGGCCGGTTTCGTGACACCAGGCCGAGGACAAAAAAAAGGCCGTCACCGGAACGCCCAGGTGGGCGGCCAGGTGCATGGCCCCGGTGTCCGGAGTGAACAGTCCGTCCAGACGTGCAATCTCCGAAAAAAGCCCGGCCAGGTCGGTCTTTCCGCACAGGTCCCGGACATGTTCGGCCACGGCCGGCCGCAGGTGGCGGCACAGGGCCCTGGCCGCCGGGGCCTGGTCCGCCGTGCCCAAAAGCGCGATCCGCTTCCCGCCCAGCCGGGAAAAGGCCGCCGTGACCAGCGGGGCCAAAACCTCGGGAGGCAGGGAGCGCCTGGCCTCGCGGCCGGCCAGGACCACCCCGAGACCGCCCCCCTTTGGTGCCGCGGCGGGGTTGACCGCCTCGGGGGGGGACATGCGCCCGGCAAAGGCGGCCCAGAAATCCATGAGATTGATGCCGGCCTCCCGGCGGCCGGCCATGAACCGGAAGGCCAGGGCCGGCCAGGCGTCGCGCAGGGGCTGGCCGTGGGCCAGCTTGTGGCCGACCACGACGTCCGGATCGAAGAGTGTGGAAACGGCCCGGGCCAGGCCCGAATGGTTGAGCACGTAGACCCGGTCGAAACCCAGGGCCTGAAGTTCGGAAAAAACCGCGCGATTGCCCATGATCCTGGCCAGCGTCCCGGGATCGTCCACGCCGGCCGCGTTTCCCGGACCATGGGCCGACAGGCCGTGGGTGATGGCGCCGGGATGCGCCAGGGCGGCAAGGGGCACAAGCGAGGCGTCCACAAGCAGGTGGACCTCGGGAGGAGGCACGGACGGTTCAGGGACGGCCAGGGACGCCAGAAGGCGTCTGGTCTGGAGGAGGTCCCCGAAACGGGCCAGCTGCACGACGAGTACACGTTTCATGGCAAGACGGCCATGGGCCGTGGATTTTCCTATCCGGCAATTTTCATGAAAGAAAGCTGTTTTCCCCACCGCCGGTCATCTGGTATGGATTTGACCCATGCGCTACTACCCCATTTTCGTCAATCTCGCCCGGAAAAAATGTCTGGTGGTGGGCGCCGGCCAGGTGGGCCGACGCAAGATCGCCACCCTGGCCTCGTGCGGGGCCGAGGAGATCCTGGTCCTGGATGTGTGCCCGTTGGGTCCGGAAAGCGCCGCCATTCTCGAACATCCCTGCGTCCGCTTCGAACAGCGGGCCTTTGCGCCGGCCGATCTGGACGGCCGTTTCCTGGTCATCGCCTCCACCAGCGACGAGGACACCAACTGGCGCATCAGCCGCCTGTGCGCCGAACGCGGCATCCCCTGCAACATCGTGGACCAGCCCGAAAAATGCAGCTTCATCGTCCCGGCGCTGTTCACCCGGGGCGATTTGACCCTGGCCGTATCCACCGGCGGCAGTTCCCCGGCCCTGGCCCGCAAGATCCGCCACGACCTGGGGGAATATTTCGGCGCCCAGTACGGGGCGTTTCTGACGCTCATGGGGCGGCTGCGGCCACTGGTCATCGGGCTTGGCCACGGCTCGGACCACAACTCCGAGCTGTTTCGGACCATCGTGGAGTCCCCGCTTCTCGAAGCCATCAAAGCCCGGGACATCCCCGGGGCCTTGTCCATTCTGCGTTCGACCCTTCCCGAATCGCTGCACGGCGAGCTTGAGGGGATCGTGACGGGGGTAATGCGAGATGACGCTCGGTAGCCTTCTGTTCCTGACGGTCCTGGGCCTGTATCTGGCGGGGACGGTGCTGTTTCTGGCCGGGGCCCTGTGGCGCGTGGACGGACTGCGCCGGGCCGGCAACGCGGCCGCGATCCTGGGTTTCGTCCTGCACACGGCCTGCCTGGGGTTGGCCCTGCGGGCGGAAACCGGCGGCACGGCGCTCCGCGCCGAATTCTACTTCAGCCTGCTGGCCTGGAGCCTGCTGCTGATTTTCTTCTTTTTATGGTGGCGGCTGCGTATGGACTTTCTGGCGCTTCTGGCCTCGCCGCTGGCCCTGATCCTGTTTCTGTCCTCCCAGGCCGTGGGCGGCGCGAGACCCCTGCCGGAAACCCTGTCCGGACTTTTTTTCGGGCTGCACATCGGCTCGCTTTTTTTGGCCATCAGTCTTCTGGCCATGGCCTGCGCCACGGGCACAGGATATCTGTACCTGGAGCGCAAGATCAAAACCAAGGAGAAACTGACCGGGTTCGCCAGGGCCCTGCCCTCCCTCTCGACCTTCGACCAGGCCAACCAATGGGCCGTGACCGGAGGGTTTCCCCTGTATACCATCGGGCTGGTCTCGGGTTTTCTGTGGGCCAAGCTGACCTGGCACCGCATCTTTTCCTGGGACCCGAAAGAGGTGGTGGCCATCTTCATCTGGCTGCTCTTCGCCTTCCTCTTCCACCAGCGCCTGTTCATGGGCTGGCGCGGCAGGAAAACAGCCTGGCTGGCCATCTGGGTCTTTTCCTTAAGTATCGTGTCCATGCTGGTGATCAACTTCCTCATGCCCACGCACCACAGCTTCGCCTCGTAAACCCATGCACAACACCATTCATCTGTTCGGACTCAACCATAAGACGGCGGACGTGGAGGTGCGCGAGTCGTTCGCCATCGCGGACGGGGCCGTCCTGGAGCGGGCCCTCGTGTCCCGCGACGGACCCGTCCGAGAGGCCCTGGTCCTGTCCACCTGCAACCGGGTGGAGATCCTGGCGGCCGGCGCCCCGGGCGTCGATCCCAAGCCCGCAGTGCTGTCGCGCTGGGCCGGGCACTGTAACCGGGAGCCGGGACGCCTGACCCCGCACATCTATGTCCATTCCGGCGCGGACGCCGTGGAGCACGTCTTCCGGGTGGCCTCGGGCCTGGACTCCATGGTCTTGGGCGAACCCCAGATACTGGGCCAGATGAAGGACGCCTACCGCCGGGCCGTGGAAAGCGGCTCGACCGGGGTGATCCTCAACCGGCTCCTGCACAAGGCCTTCTCCACGGCGAAAAAGGTACGCACGGCCACGGGCATCGGGGCCAGCGCCGTATCCATCAGCTATGCGGCCGTGGAACTGGCCAAACGCATTTTCGGAGAGACCGCCGGGAAAACGGCCATGCTCATCGGGGCCGGTGAAATGGCCGAACTCGCCGCCACCCACCTGCTGACCGCCGGCATCGCCCACCTTTTCGTGGCCAACAGGACTTTTTCCAGGGCCGTGGAACTGGCCGAACGGTTCCGGGGCACGGCCATCCCCTTCGAGGAACTGGCAAGCCGGCTGCCCGAAGCCGACATCGTCATCAGTTCCACCGGCGCCCCCCAGGCCATCATCCGGGCCAAAGACATCAAGGAAGTGCTGAAAAAACGCCGCCAGCGGCCCATGTTCTTCATCGACATCGCCGTGCCCCGGGACATCGATCCCGACGTCAACAGCCTAGACAACGTCTACCTGTACGACATCGACGACCTGCGCGAGGTGGTGGAGGAAAACCTGGCCCAGCGCAAGGAGGAGGCCACCCGGGCCGAAGAGATCGTCCGGGAACAGGTGGAGAGTTTTTCCCACTGGCTCAGAGCCCTTGACCTCAGCCCCACGATCGTGGATGTTTTGCGGCATGGGGAGGACATCGCCCACAGGGAGCTGTGCAAGACCATGCGCCGGCTCGGCCCGGACGTGCCGCCGGAGACCGCCCAGGCCCTGGAGCGTCTGGCCGTGTCCATCAGCCACAAAATCCTCCACGAACCCATCGTGTTCCTCAAGCGGCGCTCCAGGGAAAACGCCGGGGAACGGTTCATCGACCTAATCCGCAGAATCTTCGATCTGGACAGGGAGGCCATTCCCGAAGACGCCCATGGCCGCGCCAATTCCCCGAAGGAATGCGACCACGAGGAACAAATATCCAACAAAGCGAGTACGCCATGCGTTCCTACCTCATCGAGGAACTGACTCCGGACGATATGGAGCGTATCAAGGCCCGACTGACCGAAAAAGGTTTCAAGGGAACCCTTGACGACATTTTTTTCATCCCCTTTCCCCTGGAGATGCTCAACGACGAACAAGCCGAACATCTGCCCGAATGCGGCCCCTACGTGCTTGTTCTGGAAACGGGGACGGACCACCTCAAGATGGAACTGCTCGTGCGGGGAACAGGCAAACTGCGCTGTTCCTGCATCAGCTATTGCTCCCCGGAACAGCGCAACCAGATGATCGACTTTCTGGACAATTTCATCCGCGAACTGGACATCCCGGTGTGAACCGCACCGGCGACAAATCCCGGGACCACCCGGACCGGCCGGCCTGAACAGCCATGCCCACCTGCCCCGTCCGGCTTTCCGACCTTTCCCCCGCACAGGCCAGACTGTGCCTCGAGGTCGAGTCGTTTCTGCGGGAGACGGCACCGGAAATCCATACCACGGCCATCCTGGCCGGGGTGTCCGGCGGCCCGGATTCCACGGCGTTGCTCTTGATCCTGAAATGCCTCGCCCCGCGCCTGGGAATCACCCTTGCCGCCGCCCACCTGGATCACGGCCTGCGGCCGGAATCCGCCGCCGAGGCCGATGCGGTGCGGGCGTTCTGCCGGCGTCTGGACATCCCCTGCCGCGTCGAGCGGGCGGCCCTCCCCCCCGCCGGTACGAAAGGACTCGAGGCGACGGCCAGAAAGGCCCGGTACGCCTTCTTCGAAAAGGCCCGGATCGCGTCCGGGGCCAGCCATGTCGCCGTGGGCCATACCCAAAACGACCTGGCCGAGGACGTGGTGCTGCGGCTAGTGCGCGGCTGCGGATGGCCCGCGCTGGGGGGCATGCCGGCCTTCGATCCGGACAGAAGCCTCGTCCGGCCGCTTCTCATGACCTCCCGGGCCCGCATCACGGCGTTTCTGGCCGAAACCGGGGTCCGGCCGGCCGAGGACAGCTCCAACGCCGACCCGGCCTTTCGCCGCAACCGCGTCCGGCACCGCATCCTGCCGCTTCTTCTGGCCGAAAATCCCGGATTCCTGGACGCGATGTCCAGGCTGTGGCGCCAGGCGGCGATCGACCGGGACGATTTCCGGTCCGATCCGGTGCTGCAGGATGCCCCCGCCCAGGCCCCGGACGGCGGCATCCTGCTTTCCCGAAAGCTCTTGCGCGGCCTGCATCCCGCCCGTCGCCTGCGGCTTTTCAAGTCGGTGCTCGACGGCATGGGTCCCGGGGAATCCCTGGCCCGCACGCTTTTCGGCCTCGAACGGGCATTTGCGTCCCGGCGCGGAGGCATCGCCTTTCAATTCCCGGGCGGCAAGACGGCCAGGGTTTTCGCCGCGGGCGTCCGCTTTGAGCGGGCCGATACATTGACAGCTGTTGACTGTGGAGATACAAAAAGAGATTGTGAAATTTTCAACAAGGAGGCTTCGCCCGTGAATATCCTGACTTTCGGCCCCAACGGCAGCGGCAAGGGAACCCAGGGCTCCCTGGTGAAAAAGAAATATAATCTGGCCCACATCGAATCCGGGGCGATCTTCCGCGAACACATCGGCGGCGGCACCGAACTGGGCAAGAAGGCCAAGACCTACATCGACAAGGGCGAACTGGTTCCCGACGACATCACCATTCCCATGATCCTCTCCACCCTGAAGGAGAAGGGCAAGGACGGCTGGCTGCTCGACGGCTTCCCGCGCAACATCGTCCAGGCCCAGAAGCTGTGGGAGGCCCTGCAGGCCGCCGGCATGAAGCTCGACTACGTGATCGAGATCCTTCTGCCGCGCAAGATCGCCAAGGACCGCATCATGGGCCGCCGCCTGTGCGCCAACGATCCCAACCACCCCAACAACATCTTCATCGACGCCATCAAGCCCACGGGCGACGTCTGCCGGGTCTGTGGCGGGGCTCTCAAGACCCGTTCCGACGACCAGGACGAGGACGCCATCAACAAGCGCCACGACATCTACTACGACACCACCACCGGCACCCTGGCCGCCGCCTATTTCTACAAGGATCTGGCCGCCAAGGGCGCGACCAAATACATCGAACTCAACGGCGAAGGCAGCATCGATTCCATCAAGGAAACCCTGCTGGCCAAGCTCGCCTAGTCGCGAGGCTTTCTTCCGAGACTCCGGCCCTGTGCCGGAGTCTCTTTTTTTTGTCCGCGCCGCGCGCCTTGTCTTTTCGACCGGCTTGGGCTAGGTGCCCCCCCATGTCGCACCATACCCTGCGTATCGGCCGCATCGCCTATCTCAACGTCTGGCCGCTTTTCACCCTTCTGGCCCCCCGCATCAACGCCGATCCGCGCATCACCTGCATTCCGGGACACCCCTCCGAACTCAACGCCGCCCTGAACCGGGGAGACATCGACGTGGCCCCGGCCTCGGCGTTCGCCTACCTGAACGCCCCAGGCGGGTTCACTCTCCTGCCGGACTTAAGCATCGCCGCGGCCGTGGCCCCCATCCAGAGCGTGCTGCTCGTCAGCCCCGTCCCTGTGGAGGAACTTGCGGACTACCTGGAGCGGACCGCGAACACGGTCCTTCTGTCCGCGGCCTCGGCCAGTTCCAACGCCCTTATGCGGGTCTTGTGGCGCCACCACTGGCGGCTTCCCGAGCCCCGTTTCACGATGACCGCGCCGGGAACCGGCGTCGCCACGGACCGACCCTTCGTGGAAATCGGGGACACGGCGTTGAGGCTTTACCTGGATCCGCCCCCCGGCCGGCACATCATCGACCTCGGCCAGGCCTGGCACGATTTCACCGGCATGCCCTTCGTGTTCGCCACCTGGATCGTCCGGGCCGGTCTGGACGCATCCCGGGCGGCAATCCTGGCCGATCTGTGGCGCGAACTGATGCGCATCAAGGGGGACCTCCCCGGCTCGCTCACCGGTCTGGTCGCCTCGGCAGACCGGCCGGACTGGATACCGGCCGGGGATCTGCACGCCTATCTCGAAGGGGTAAGCTACGATCTGGGGCCGACGGGACAGGCGTCGCTGCTCCTTTTCGGGCACTATTGCCGGACGATGGGGCTCATCCCGGCCGTTCCCGGGCTGCGCTGGCAGCAGATGTGATCCGTTCCCGGTCCGCGCAAACACAAAAAGCCTGCCGCGACGCGCGCGGCAGGCTTGCAACGTGCCTGGGAAAAAACGGAACTAGGCCGACTTCAGGGCGTTGACGGCCAGGGTCAGGCGGGAGATGTTGCGGGCCGCCTTCTTCCAGTGGATGACCTTCTTGGTGGCGGCCTTGTCGAGCACCGAGGACGCGGACACCAGGGCCTGTTCCGCGGCGGCGGAGTCCTTCAGGGACACGGCCTGGCGCACGGCCTTGATGGCGTTCTTGACCCGGGTCTTGACCCGGCGGTTGCGCTCACGGGCCTTCAGATTCTGTTTATGCCTTTTGATCGCGGAAGCGTGGTTGGCCAAGGATGTCTCCTCCGTTCATTACGTGCTGAAAACGATCTCTTAAAAAAACGGACGGCCCCTGTCAAGCGACGCATCCGTTTTTTTCCCAAAACACACCCATGTCGCGTCCCTAGACCTGCAGGGCCGCAAAATCCGCCAGGCGCGACAGGCGGGAAACAAGGGACACCAGCAGGTTCAGACGGTTCGTCCGCAGGGCCGCATCCTCGCACATGACCATGACCGAGTCGAAAAACGCGTCCACGAAGGGCCGCAATTCGTACAGCAGGTCGAAGAGGGCGGGGAAATCGTCGGCCGCGAACAGGGCGTCCATGCGCGGAAAGACCTCCACGAACTTGTCGTGCAGGTTCCGCTCGGCCGCCTCGGCCAGAAGGCCCTGGTCCACCTGGCCGCTTAAGGGATGGCCGGCTTCGGCCCCCTGTTTGCGGATGATGTTGGCGGCCCGCTTGAAGGTCAACACGGCCTGTCCGTAATCGGGCCGGGCCGCGAAATCGGACAAGGCCGCGATGCGCGCCGAAAGGGCCCAGACGTCCTCGAATCCGGCGCCCACGGCCGCCTCGACAACCAGGGTGTCCCGGCCCAGGCCCGTGAAATAGGCCCGCAGCCGCTGGCCGACAAAGTCCAGGAGCCGGGCCAGGGCATGGGTGGGCGTGACCTTGAAGGACACCCCGTGATAGCCCTCGAAGGCGGCCTGAAGCAGTTCGGGCAGGTTCAGACGCCAGCCGTGCTCGATGACGATGCGGCAGACGCCCAGGGCCTGACGCCGCAGGGCATAGGGGTCGGCCGCGCCCGTGGGGACCATGTCCAATCCGAAACAGCCGGCCAGGGTATCGATCTTGTCGGCCACGGCCACGATCGCCCCGCATGTGGTGGCGGGGACGGGACTGTCCGGACCGGCGGGCAGGTACTGCTCGGCCACGGCCACGGCCACGGCCTCATCCTCGCCCTTGTTGCGGGCGTAAATGCCGCCCATCACCCCTTGCAGTTCGGCGAACTCCCCCACCATCTCCGAAACCAGATCGGCCTTGGCCAGACGTCCCGCCCGCGCCGCCTCGGACGCGCGACCGGGCGCGACCAGTCCGGCCAGTCCGGCGCACAGGGCCTCGAGACGCCGGGACTTCTCGCCCATGCCGCCCAGCCCGGCCAGAAAGACCACATTCTCAAGCCGGGACAGCCAGGTCCCGAAGTCCGCCGCAAGGTCCGTTTCCCAGAAAAACCGGGCATCCTCCAGGCGGGCCCTGAGCACCCTCTCCCATCCCTTGCGCACCAGATCCAGGCCCTCCCCGGGGTCCAGCCCCAGGGTGGTCAGGAAGCAGGGCAAAAGCCGCCCGCCCTCGTCCTCGACCCCGAAGCTCTTCTGGTGGCTCTCCATGCTGGTCAACAGCACTTCCCTGGGAACCTCGAGATATTTTTCATGGAAACGGCCCAGGACCACCACGGGATGCTCGGTCAGCCCCGTGACCTCGGCCAGAAGCGAGGGCGTGACGATGGCCCGGCCTCCGGCTCCGGCGGCCAGGGTCTCGGCCTGGGACCGGATCATGGCCTCGCGTTCGGCCGGATCGGCGATCACCCGGCCCTGGTCGCGGATGACGGCCGCGTAGGCGTCGGCATGGGACACC
>JBMONM010000260.1:0-30263 GCA_049324675.1 Thermodesulfobacteriota bacterium | reverse complement strand
GGGCCGCCCCATCTTGAAAAGGAGACATCCATGGCGCTTCGTCTTTCCACCGGGCTTCGCGACAAACTGCTTGGCGAAGGCAGCTTCAAGGAGATCATGGCCGACGGCGTGGTGCGCATCTTCCCGGGCACCCAGCCCACCAGCGCCGACGACGCCGAAGGGGCCACCCATCTGGTCCAGATCACCCTGGGCTCCGGGACCTTCACCGCCGGCGCGGCGGAGAACGGCCTGGAGTTCGGCGCGGCCTCGGGAGGGGTCCTGTCCAAGGGCAGCGGCGAGGTCTGGTCCGGGGTGGCCTCGGTCACCGGCACGGCCGGGTGGTTCCGCTTCTACGCCAACGACCTGACCACCGGGGCCAGCACCGCGAATGCCCGCTTCGACGGGTCCATCTCCACCAGCGGAGCCCAGCTCAACATGTCCAGCACGGCCATCACCGCCGGGGCCACCACCACCATCGACAGCTTCACCATCACCTTCCCGGCGTCCTGATCCCGGTCGGGGGGGGGGGGGGGGGGGGGGGGGGGGGGGGGGGGGGGGGGGCCCCCCCCCCCCCCCCCCCGACCGGAACATGCGCATGAACAGCCCGGGCCCGGCCCGGGCCCGGGCGGAAAAGCACGCCAAAGGATCGGAGAACACATGGCCGAGGCATATCCCGTTTCCCTGCCCTGCCGCTTCGAGGGCTTTCCGGGCCGCATCCGGATCACCTGCGGCCCGGCCTTCGACGACCTGCGGGCCTGCCCCTATTCCTACGGCAGCCGGGTGGCCTGCGCGCGCACCCCGCTTTGCGGTGCGGTCCAGGGCGAATACGTCCCGGGCGCGGCCCTGCCGGTCAGGGAGATGATCTTCTCCGACACCGGCCTGGACGACGCCTTCGACCTGAAGCTGTCCTTTTTCGGCTACGGGACGTTTCATCTGGCCGCTCCGGGCGACGCTTTTTACAGCCTGGACGTGGTCAAGGGCGTGCGCGTCGAGGCCGCCGGCCTCTGCCGGTCCTTCGAGATCACGGACCTGTGGGAGACCGGCATCGCGGCCTCCACGGACCTGACCGTGCCCCCGGCGGCCTCGGGATCGGTTCGTGTGGACGAGGACGCGGCCGACAATTCCTATTCCGTGGCCTGGTACGCGGGGGAGGCCGCCGGGGGCTGCGTGACCCTGGGCGGCCTGCTGCAACTGGGCGGCCGGGCCGGACTGGTCGTCGGGGAGGCCTCATGAGCCGGATCGCCTACCGCCTGACGGACGCGGGCGTTTCCAGGTCCCTGCCGGACGCGGCCGAACGGACCATGTACCAGGACCATCTTATTGTTCATAAATTCGGCGACATATTGGGTTACGTGGCCCGCGAGGACGATGGGCTGCTTCTGGTCCAGGGGACGCTTTTCTCCTCCTCCTGCGACTCCGACTGGCCCCTGGCCAACGATTTCCTGATCGGCGGCACGGACGGCAGGAACGGCAGCTGGGTGCCTTCGCCCGAGGGCTCGCTTCCGGAATATGTGGGCGTGCGTTTCGTCAGCCCCCTGCGGGTTACGGGATTCCAGTTCTCGACCGGGGTGTATCAGCCGGAGGACTGTCCGGGAGGGGCCGGACCGTGCGCCTATCCCTCCGCCTTTGTCCTGGAGGCCTCGAACGACGAGTCCGCATGGACGGAACTTCTGTCCGTGACCGGTTACCGGGGCATGCGCGTGGCCGAGGACTCCCCGTTTCCGGACGAGGACCTGTCCGCCTATGCGGGCCGCGTCTTCCTCTCCGACCGCATGGACGTGCCAAACGATCTGTTCTTTCTGGCCTACCGGATGCGCGTCGAGGACGCGGTGACCGACGTGAGCGGCTACTACAACGTCTCGGAGCTGATCTTCTATGGACAGGATTCCTGATCCCGAGTGCAAAAAGGGCGTGGGAGGAGCTTTCCAGGATATGGCCGGCAGTGATGCGCCGTTGTTCGACCCCTTCGCCCGCACCCGCTTCCGGGTCGTTCGGGACGAAAAGCGGGCCTCGCGCGACGTAGGTCGCGGGAGCCGGGAAGGTGGGGCATGAGCCGGCTCTACGACTACCTCCTGACCCTGGAGGCCGCTTCCGAGGACGACCTGGCCGGCTCGGGCCTGTGCGCCCTGTATCTCAATGTCGTGGCCACGGGCACCTGCGGCGTGACCACCCAGGGAACCGCGCCTTGCGACGGCGTGGTCCCCGGAGAGGAGGATCAGGACGGATACGACCCGGCCGAGGGCGGGTGCACGGGCATCGCGCTGCCCGGGCTGATCGCGTCCGGGGAGGCCGTGTGCGCCCACGCGGCGCGGGTCCTCCTGCCGGTCCCGGAGTGCCGGGCCCTCGGGCCGGAGTGGTTTCCGGCCGTGGGGGAGGCGGTACTGTCCGTTCCGGAGGTCTCGGGCACGGCCCGGACCCTGGTCGCCTCCGTGAGCGCCCTGCCCCCTCTTTTCGCCCTGGCCCTGGCCGGCGTCGCAGCCGGCGCAACGCTGCCCCGGCCCGAGGCCGCCGGAGCGACCGGGGCCGTGGCCGAACTATCCCTGCCGGGCGCCTGGGCGATTCTTTCCGCCTCGGGCCTGGACAGGCTGGCCGACGGCCAGGCCGACCTTCCGGCTCCCCAGGTGGAGGCCTGCGTCTGCTCCCTGGCCAACCCCGTGGTCCGGCGTACCCCGTCCTCTGTCGTGGTGCGGCTGCTCAACCGGGACAGCGCGGTCCTTTCCCTTCTGGCCCGGACCCTGGCCGGGGAACTGGAGGACATGGACGACCGGGCCGCGGCCCTGCTTTACGGCGTGTCCAACCTTTTGACCTACGTGAGCGACCCCGAATCCCTGGACTACGGGGACCAGTGGACCTGCGCCGTGGCCACCTGGTTTCGCGGATACGGGGATTGCGAGGACGGGGCCGTGCTCCTGCACGGCCTGCTTCTGGCCCTGGGCGCGGACACGAGCCGGGTGGTCACCGTCTTCGGCCGGGTCGGGGCGGGCAACCTGGGCCACGCCTGGACCTGCTACAAGCGCCAGGCCGACGAGGCCTGGACCATCCTGGACTGGACCACCGGGGCCAGATCCCCGCTCGACGGACCGGACGACCTTCCCCGGGTGGACCGGAATCCGGACTACCACGACGTGGAATACGCCCTGACCGGGGAGTGCTTCACCCAGGCCAGGATGTCCGTGGCCGCGTTTTTTCCGTCCGTGCGGGCCGACGATCCGCTCCTGCCCCTGCCGTCCTGCGCGGGGGAAACCAATCTGTCCGGCCGGGGCGCGGTCGATCTGGTCCCGGTCTCGGGATTTTTCGGGACATTCGCCTGCCGGGGGGACGCCGGTGGGATGGCCGAGGTTGAAATTTCGGGCCTGGACGTTTTCGGGGCGGCCGGGTGGCGCTTCGGCCGGATGGAGATGCCGGGACCGGACTGCGCGGCCGCATCCGGAGCCCTGGGCGGCGCGGCCTTGCCCGCGCCCGGCGCGGCGGCGACGGCCGGAAGCAGGGCCTGGGGCGCGGTGCGGCTTGCATCGGTCAGGGGCACGGGGTCGGGAACGGGCGCGGCGATCTGCGCGGCCGGATGCCGGCTGCCCCGGCTGCGGGCCGCGTCCGGAGGGCTGGCCGGGGCCTGGGCTTTCGGCGCGGCGGGGCTGCCCGGCCCGGCCGTGGTCCTGGCCGGACATGCGGGCGGCGTCGCCTGGGCGCGGATGGCCGCCTCTGGATTTGGGATGACGGCTGGCGGGTTTTTCACCGTGTCCGGCGGCGGGGATGTTCGGTGCGGCCCCGCTACGGCGTATGGGCGGGGGGTGGCCGACGTTGCGGCCTTTGCCGTTGTCACTCTTGGGCATCGAGACGGGGAGGGGTGGTGATGGACACGATCGGGGTGCGGGTGGGACCGGGGCTGGCCGTGTCCCAATACGCGGGGCTTGCGTTTTCTTCCCTGTGCCGGGTGGGCGACGCGGTCCTGGCGACCGGGGAGAACGGTCTTTTCCGGCTGGGCGGGGACACGGACGACGGCGCGGCCGTCGCGGCCGTGGTGGAGTTTCCCCCTCTGAAGCTTGGGGACGGATCGCCTTCGCGGGTGCGCGAGGTCCGGATCAGGGGGGACTTCATGGGCGGGATGGCCGTGGATCTGGCCGTGGATCACGGTCCGGACAGGCGGACCGCATTCGGTCCCCTGGTCGGGGAGGGCCGGGTTCCCGTGGGCCGGGGCGGCCAGGGCCGGATGTGGCGGGCGCGGCTGGAGAACGTGGACGGGGCGATGTTCGTCCTGGACGAACTGGGCCTGACCCATGTGGCCCTGGACCGGAGATAGGCGTGGCCGGAGCGCTTTTTCCTCCCGTTATCCGGGAGCATGGCGACACCCTGGCCGCCGCGGCCCTGAGGCCGGCGGCCCGGCGCGAACTGGACACCCTCGCGCGCGTAAACGTCAACGACCTGGACGTGGTCTCGCGCACCGTGCGCTTCGACGACGGCCGGGTCATCGTCTGCCGTCGGGTGGGCGGCCGGGACCTGGTGGACATCCACGCCCCGACGCGGCGCCTCCGGACGGCCGGCGGCCGGGAGCCGGCGTTGCCCCCGCGCCACGGCGAAGAGGGCTTTTTCTACGTCATCCCCGGATGCGTGGCCCGCTACGACGGCCCGGGCGACCTGGTCAACGCCATCCCCGACGGGCCGCTTGCCGGATGGACCGTGGGCACGGGGTCGGCCGTGGCCCTCCTGCCCTTTTC
Organism: Thermodesulfobacteriota bacterium; assembly: GCA_049324675.1. Lineage (GTDB taxonomy): Bacteria > Desulfobacterota > Desulfovibrionia > Desulfovibrionales > Desulfovibrionaceae > Desulfolutivibrio. The sequence continues at coordinate 25,572 of JBMONM010000260.1, read as the reverse complement.
GGAGACGGGACTGCCCGATCCCGGAGTGGTGCCGGAAACAGGGGACGAGCGGGTCTACGACGCCTTCCGTCTGCCGGGCGGGGCCGCATCCGGGCTTCTCTACGCCCCGGGGCATATCCCGGCATCCGGGGCCTTTGCCCTAAGCTGCCTGTTCCGGCTCCGGGAACGCCTGGAATACGACTACACCTTCGACGAGAAAGGGGTGCTCTCCCCGGTGCGTCCCTATGTCCTGCGAAGCGGCGACGGCGTGGACTTCACCTGGACCTGTCCGGGCAGCCTGTCGCCGGTCATCGGGTTCTGCGAACCCATGGCCCATCCGGATTGGGTGGAGGAAATCACCTATCCCTGGTCCCCGTGGAACGAGGATTTCGCGGAAAAGACCGAGGAGGTGGCCGGGATCAAGCGCGTGGAGCAAAGCTGCCCCGACGCCCCGCTCCTGGCCCCGGACGGCTCCGCGGGCGATCCCTATCTGGACGCCTTGGGCGCGGCCTATCCCCATCCCCACGGCTTTGTCGTCGGCATGCGCCTGGCCGGGCTTTTCATCGCCGACGGGGACCGCCTGCTGGCCGGCAGGATATCGGACTTTTCCAGCCAGTACGGCCGGGACCCCATCCTGACCGGCTCCCTGAACATGGGCGTCTGGCATCATGCCGTCCTGTCCTCTGCGGAGGACGGGACCACCACCCTGCATCTGGCCGTGGACGGACAGGAACCCGGCGACTGGACGACGTATGCGGCCGCCCAGCCCGTGGGCGACATGGACATGGGCGGGAACTATCCCGCCTCCGGGGTCAACGCGGGATACCTGGTCAACGACCGAAGCGGCGAACGCATCGGCGGCTTTCGCATGAACGCGGCCCTGGACATCGCCCTGCCCAGGTTCTTTCACGAGGCCCTGGACGCCGATCAGGCCCGGCTGCTCCACGAGGAGGCCTTTTGCGGCCGGTTCGTGGCCGACGAGTGCGAGATGGCGGCCATCGCCGCCAAGGGGCTGACGCCCATCATCATCGGAAGGAGCGACCAATGAGCGATTCCAGCGGCACCGCGAACATCGTCACCAACAAGTTCGTCACGGCCCAGAACTACGCCAGCGACGCCTGGCGCGCGGCCGAGGAGTTTCTGGCCCAACTCGGCCAGATAAGCCGCCTGGAATATCCCCACGCCCGCATCGCGGACGGTCCGGACGATCCCCGCTTTCCGGACATCCCCGAGCCCCCGGGGTTCCCCTCGGTGACCGTGGCCGGGGTGGACGCGCCCCAGGCCCCGAGCCTGGAGGACATCACCCTGGAAGACATCCCCATACCGGAATTCACGGTCATTGCCCCGGATATCCTCATTCCCGGGACCCCGGACCTGGACTGGCCCGAGGCCCCGGACGGACCGCCCTCCCCGGCCGAGATCGCCCTGCCCCCGGACCCGGAATACGTCCTGCCGGACCCGCCGGTCTTCGATCCGCTGGACATCCCGGCCATGCCCGGCGCGATCGTTCCGGCCTTCGAGGGGCAGCGGCCGCCCGTGCCGGGTCTGGTCGCTCCGGGAAATCTCTTCGTGCACCACGAGGCCGGATACGTCTCGCCCCTGGGAGAGGCCCTCGCGGACAAGGTCCGGACGGACCTGGAGCAGGGCGGGACAGGCCTTGCCCCCGAGGTCGAACAGGCCCTGTGGGAACGGGGCAAGAACCGCCTGGCCCGGGAACTCGAGACCCGGGTCCGGGAGATCGGAGACCGCTTCGCGGCCGCCGGGTGCGCGGCCCCGGGCGGGCCCATGCTGGCCCTGATCCGCCAGGTCGAGGCCGAACACGCCGAGAAGCTGGCCGACCTGTCCCGGGATATCGGGATCAAACAGGCCGAGATGGCCCGGGAGCAGGGCCGGTTCGCCGTGGAGACGGCCGTGGCCCTGGAGGCCAGGAACATCGAGCTCTTCAACGCCGTGGCCTCCCGGGCCTTCGAGCGGGCCCAGGCCGTGGCCAGGTTCGGCTACGAGGCCCTGGACGCCGAGATCAACATCCACAACGCCCAGATGGCCCGCTATCAGGCCGATGCGGCGGTGTTCGAGTCGCGCATCCGGGCCGCCCTGGCCGAACTGGAGCAGTACAAGACCCGCATGGAGGGGGTCAGGCTCGCGGCCGAGGCCCAGGGCGTGGCCGCCCAGGTCTACAGGGTCCAACTCGACGGGGTGGCCGCCCTGGTCGAGACCTACAAGGCCCGCATGCAGGGCGTGGCGGCCAAGGCCGAACTCGAACGGCAGCGCCTTTTGTCCCACGAATCGGCCGTTCAGGCCTACGTGGCCGGGATCAACGCCCGGACCGCCCGGCTCAACGCCCATGCCGCGCAGATCGCCGGGGAAAAGGCCAAGGCCGAGGTGTACGCCGAACAGGTGACCGCCTGGGCCGAACAGGTCAAGGCCCTCCGGGAACAGGCCCAGGCCAGGCTTGCGGCCGGGACGGAGACGGCCAAGGTTCGCCTGGAGAAGTACCGGGCCGATGTGGCCGGGTACGAGGCCCGGGTCCGGACCGCTGTGGCCCAGGCGGACGCGCTCCTGCGCGGGGGCGAGGGGAGCCTTCGGGCCTACGAGGCCCTGGTCAGGGCCAAGGGGCTGGAGACCGACGCCAGGGCCCGGGAATACGCCTCCCGGGTGGACGCCTATATGAAGTCCGCCGAGGTGTCCCTCAAGGAGGCGGACATGCTGTTGCAGTCGGCCCTGGGGGAGATGCGCCTGGAGGTGGAGAAGATCCGCTCCGGGGCCCAGGTCTCGGCCCAGATGGCCGCCAGCGCCTTGAGCTCGGTCAACGCCTCGGCCCAGATCGGCTACAGCGAGTCCAAGGGGGAACGCACCAACACCTCGGTCACCGAGTCCACCCAGCGCTCCACCTCGGAGACCACCAGCCGGTCCACGGGCTACCGGGAAAGCATCAGCCACAACTACAATTACAGGAATTGACGCGGCCCCTCGGCCACCCAACGCAACGGACCATCACCCAAAGGAGTCGCATCATGGCCGATCTCGTCTACAACGCCTTCAAGCGCAATCTGGGCGGCGGGCTGGTGGACATGGACGACGACGCGTTCCGCATCGTCCTTTTGACCGAGGCCTATGCCCCGGACGCGGCCCATGCCGCACTGGCCGACGTGGCCGGGTTCGAGGTGGCGGCGGGTGGAGGATACGCCACGGGGGGCCAGGTCCTTTCCGGCACCACCTGGACCCAGGACGGGGCCACCGTGCGCTTCGACGCCGACGATCCGGAGTGGACCGAGGCCAGCTTCAGCGCCCGGTATGCCGTGATCCATGCGGACAAGACCGTGGGCGAGGTGGCGGGGCCCCTGGTGTGCTGCCTGGACTTCACGGAGACGAGGACCGTCAGCGAGGGCACGTTCACCGTCCGATTCAACGCCAGCGGCATCATCACCTTGAGCTGAGGCGGCTATGTCGGCATGGGCGCAGACGGATTCGGCCTGGGTGGCCGGGGCGGGGGCCTGGCAACCGGCGGGCGTCGACCAGGAGGTCGCGGCATGCGGTCTTCCCCTGACCCTGGTCGCGCCGGCGGCTGTGGCGTCGGGGTGGATGGGGGTCGGCGCGGGCAGCCCCGCAATGGTCCTGGCCGGCCAGGGCGCGGGGATTTCGATCGGACAGGCGGCGCGCGCCGCCACCGGGATCGTCCGCGCGTCGTGCGGTCCGGCGGCCGTGGGCCTGGATATGGCGGTTTTGTGCGCGGGAACGGGAGGGGTGGCCGTCACGGCCCATACGGCTGCGTTTCAGGACCCCGCCTGGAGGGAGTACCGCGCCGGGCACAGTATCGCGGCCGTCTCCCGGCGCGCGGTCTCGCGCCCCGCGACCGGGGCGGTTCTGGCCTCGGCCCTGGGGCTGCCGGTGAAGACGGCGTGATGCGGACACGCGGGGAGGGAACATGACCGGGAAGATATATGTGGGCGACGTGGGTATCTCCGTGGTCCTGGAATGCGGCCGGGAACTGGCCGGGGTCGAAAGTCCGGCCATGCGCGTCAGGCGTCCCGACGGCACGACCAGGATCTGGCCGGCCACGGTGGACGGGACGCGCCTGACCTACGTGACCAGGGAGGGCGACCTGTCCATGCCGGGCGTCCATCGCCTGCAGGCCTCGTTTGCGCTTGGGGACTGGACCGGGCGCGGGGCCTCGGCGGAACTCTTGGTGCATCGGGCATTCGACTAGGAGGAATCATGGCCATCGCGGCAACCTATGTTTCAGGGACCTCGTTCACCATGTCCGGCGACCGGACGGCCGAGTTCGCCGCGGGCGTGCGGGTCCGGGCGGACTGCGGCGCGGACGGCACGGTCCTGGGCACGGTCACGGCGGCGACCTACGCCGACCCGTCCACCACGGTCACCGTGGCCCCGGACTCCGGGGCGCTCACGGCCAACCTGGCCGGGGTGGAGCACGGCAACGACGTGCCGGCCTCTCTGTGCGGCCACGCGGCCCAGCACGCCCCGGGCGGCCGGGACCCGGTGCCGCCGGCCGTGCCCGGGCTGTTCGGACGGGACATCCGGTTCGCCGCGAAAACCGTCGCGGCCGCTACGGACCGGTACACGCTGCTTTCGCCCAACCGCATGGCCGTGGACGTGGAGGGGACGATCCTGACCCTGGCCGAACAGGCGTCCCTGGATCTGTCCGCGTCCGCGACATGGGACGGCGCGTCGCCGGACTACACCGTGGCCGCGAACCGGGCCGGCAAGGACTTCTCCGTCTACGCCTGCAATGATTCCGGCGCGCTCAAACTCCTGGTGTCGGCCAATGCGACGACGCCGACCGGGTACACGGCCGCGACCTCCCGCAGGATCGCCGGGTTCCACTGCCTGTGCGCGGCCGTCGGGACCATCTCCGGGCACCCGCTCACGGGCTACGCGGCCGGCGACATCCTGCCCGCGTCGGTGTGGGACCTGAAACACCGGCCCGCCTGCGAGCCCGAGGGCATGACGTTCGTCGCGGGCGTCGGCACGTGGGTGGACATCTATTTGGCCTCGGTGTCCGGCGGGGAACTGGTGTCCGCAAGCGGCGGGACCATCGCGGACGGGACCAGCTCGCCCGCGTTCCACTGGTACAAGTTTTCGCAGTGGTTCGGCGCGGTCGGCAAGCGGCTGCCGACGCAGCACGAGTTCGTGGCGGCCTCGCTCGGGGCCAACCAGGGCACGAACATCGCCGGATCGGCGGACCCGGGCACGACCGGAGGCCACACCGACACGGCCGGCCGGCGCATGCTCTCGAACGTGGGGTGCGAGGACTGCTGCGGCGTCCTGTTCCAGTGGGGCGCGGAGGCAGGAGGCGGGGCGTCCTCGGCGGCGTGGGCCAATGCCTACGATGCAAACGATAGCGGGGTAGCGGGCCAGCAGTATCTGGCGCCCAACAGGGCCGTCCTGGGCGGCCGGTATGATGGCGGGGCGATATGCGGATCGAGGGCCGCGGGCTGGCACATGACGCCCCTGTCCCTGAACTCGGGCGTCGCCGCGCGCGGGGTCGCGGGGCACATCGGGGGGGTGTAGGTGAGAATCGCCACGAAGCACGGCCGTTAAACGTATCTTGCGGGTGCCGTTTATGTGCCAATTGGGCGCGGGCGGCGTGTGGGGCGTCGTGGCGCCAGGCGGCCTGACCCGGCTGGGGCTGACCGTGGCCGAGGCCCTGCCCCTCTCTCTGGCCGGCGTCCCGGCCGGCGGCAAGAGCGCCATGTCCGGGCTACAGGTTCAGGTCGAAGCCCCGCAGGACGGTGTCGTCATCCAGGGGCGACCCGCGCAGGTAGTTGTAGACGTTCGTCCCGTGCACGGTCTGCAGCCACAAGGGAGGGGCCTGGATCTGAACGACCGGGGCCTTGGTGTGGATTGCCGGGTGGTCGACCCAGAAAACGGTTTTCGGGGATGCGGCCGGCTCCAGAAGGCTCACGAAGGCGTTGGTGACGTCCTTGAAGGCATAGAGCGTCCCGTCATGGTACTGGAGCCCGTTGGGAAGGTTCATATAGCAGCGATTGCCGGGGAGCTGGTTCTGGTCCAGAAGATGCCGCGCCGCCTCCTGGACCGTCTGCGTGAAATTTCTGGCCAGGGCGTCGTCGTTGTCCAGGCGTGTCGTCAGCAGCCATTCGGTGTCGGGAGACATCCGCCGCATGGTCTCGACGACCTGGGGGATGATGGATTCATATTCGCCGCACAAGACCGGAACGAAATTGGCGTACCGCTCGTAGCTCTTGATCAATCCGGCGAAACGCTTCGGAGTCTGCCTGTCGAAAAGCACAAGCCACGTGAACTGCTGACAGCGTTGCCCGTGCACCGAGGGGAAGCAGAACTTCTGAAAAAGGTCGAAACGCAGCGACAGCCAGGCATCGCCCAGGCGGGGTAAAAAATCGGTCGGTTCGATGTTGACGTTGAAGCGGGTGATGAGGAAGTGGGAAAAGCGCATCGAGGGCTTTTGCTCCATGGCTATGCGGGGGATGCGGGTGGCCCGGCGGGCGTCGTGCCGTCGCGCGGTCCGGAGATGAGACGGCTCTGCATATCACAACCCAACCCGCAGAGAAAGATGGATTTTCACCACCTTGCGGCATGCGGCCCGTGAGGCCTCCTCCGACCTGCGCTTCACCGAGGCCCGGCCGGGTGCCGCCGATCCGCAAGCGGGTTGAAGGAGAGGCCGGGCAGCATCTTGACTATGTACTAAAAATTAGTACAGTCATCTTCAAGGGGAGGCCATGGGCTGGATAGTCACCATCGCGGCCAAGGTCGAAAAGCGGGTCACTCGCCTGCCGGGGCAAGTTCAAAAAGCCCTGGCCCTTCTGATTGCGGACATCGAGGCGGGCGGCCCGGTGCGCGGCGACTGGCCGAACTATTCCAGGCCGCCCGGCAATCGGCACCATTGCCACCTGAAGAAAGGCGCCCCACATATGTGGCCGTGTGGGAAGACGCGGCCGGAAAAATCAAGGTCATCGAGGTGGTCTATGCGGGCACTCACGAAAAAGCCCCCTACTGACGCCGTGGAGCTTTGCTTTACCGGTCCGGCGGCCAAGCGCCAGGAGGCCGTGGACCTTTTGCGCGGCCTTGGCTTCGAGGCCCGGGAAGCACCGTCCAGGCCGTGGCGGGAGGTGTTGCCCTTTCAGGATGCGGAATTGCCCGGCGTCTTCCTGGCCGGGGCGCGGTACCGCGAGGACATGACCCAGGCCGCCCTTGCCCAGGCGACCGGCATCCCGCGCCGCCACATTTCCGAGATGGAAAACGGCAAGCGACCCATTGGCAGGAAGAACGCCCGCCTGCTGGCCGAGGCCCTGCACATCGATCCCCGGCGCCTGCTGGCCGTGTAGCGTGGTGGCACAAGGGAATCGCCCCAAAGCAAAAAGGGCCTACAACCGTTCAGTTGTAAGCCCTTGAAATATCTGGTGCCGAGGGACAGAATCGAACTGCCGACACGGGGATTTTCAGTCCCCTGCTCTACCGACTGAGCTACCTCGGCGCCGGAATGTGGGTCTTTACAAAAAGCGCCCGTTGTTGGCAAGACATTTTCCCGACGCGTGGCCCAGTCCCGCGGGCCGCGCCGCCTGGGGACGTGAGCATGGAGCTTCCGGTCGGGACCTCCCGGGCGCGCGCATGGAGGGAAAGGACCATGACCAAGGCCGATAAGATTTTTTATTCCGTCGCCCTGACCGTGTATTATCTCGTGCTGCTCTATCTGTAGCCGGCCGGGTCCCGGCCCCCCGCCGGACAGCCGCCACGGGCCGAAAACCACACCTCGCACAGAAAAAGCGCGCTGGCCGCGCCGAGAATGAATCCCAAAAAAAGCATCCCGAGCATGGCGATCCTCCTTGGCCGTTTCCCGAGGCGTTTCGTTTCCAGGGTCTTGTCCGGTCCCGGCCCGGGAAGGCGTCCCGTCATAGGACATTGCAAACACCGGGCCGGGAAATGGGGCAATCCCTGCCGCATACCGCCGCGCGGGACGAAGGAAAACTCGTCCGGTGATGTACTTCGGGACAAAAACGGCTTACTATGAAAGATCGTCACGGAGGAGGGCGGACGCATGACCAGGGTGCTCATCGCGGATGACAACCGGCTCGTGCGGGACATGCTCAAGCGGCACCTCACCACGGAGCCCGGGATCGAGGTCGTGGAGGCCGAGGACGGCGCGCGCGCCGTGGAACTGGTTCGGACCACCCCCCCGGACGTGATCCTCATGGACCTTGTGATGCCGGGGATGGACGGCCTCGAGGCCATCCGCCGCATCCGCGAGGACCCCCGCAACGCCGGCATCCCGATCATCTTCCTGTCTTCCGAGACCGACCGGACCAAATGGGTCGAGGCCTTCGAGGCCGGGGCCAACGATTTCGTTCAGAAACCTTACGAAAGGCGGGAACTCCAGGCCCGGATGGACACCCATCTGAAGCTGGCCGCGCTCACCCGGGAATTGCGGATGAAAAACGCCCTGCTCGAACGCGAACAGTATCTCGCCGGGCACGTGCAAAGCCAGCTTTTGCCCCGCAAGCTCGATTTCGCGGGGTTGGAGATCAGTTCCGTCTACCAGGCCCAGGAACAGATCGGGGGGGATTTCTACGACGCCTGGGAGGACGGCGACATCGTCAATATCGTCATGGCCGACATCAGCGGCCATGGGGCATCGGCGGCCCTGCTCATGGCCGTGTGCAAGGGGCTTCTGTATTCCTTGTCCAAGGCCCGGTTGAGCCCTGCCGGCATGGTGGCGGAGATGAACCGCATGCTCTACGCCATGCTCGACGGCGGCGATCTGGACATGTTCGTGACCCTGGCCTTCGCCGCCGTGAGCAGGGCCGCGAATACCCTCCACTTCCTTTCGGCCGGGCATTCCCCGGCCTACCTTCTGGGGGATTCCGTCATCCCCCTGGGGCCGACGGGGCCCGGGCTCGGATTTCACCGGGAGTTCACCTGGGGAACCGTGGCCATGCCTTTTTTGCCGGGCCAGACCATCTTCCTGCTCACGGACGGTGTCGTCGAGCTTCGCGCTCCGGATGGCGAATTATTCGGCGAAAAGCGGCTGATGGCCCTGTTGTCCAAGGACCTGCCGCCGCGCGAACTGATCGGGACCGTCATCGACAAGGCCCTGCCCTTCTGCAAGGGCCGCATCACCGACGATCTGGCCATGCTCGCCGTCCGCCGCGTCGGCCCGGCCTGATCCTCAGGGCGGGCTCACGGCGCCTTGCAGAAAACCCGCAACGCCTCCTGCCTGCTGACAAAGACGTCGAAGATGGTCCCCAGGGTGACCACGTCCACGATTTTCTGCACATGGGGGTGCAGGTCGCAGATGGCCATGCGGCATCCCCGGCGGTGCACGGCCTTGTTGATGGACACCATGGCTCCGATGGCCTTGCTGTCCATGAATCTGACCTGCCCGAGCCCGAGCAGGAGGTCACCGGCGGGGTGTTTCCCGTATTCTTCAAGAACCGAATCCTTGAAGTCCTCGGCCACGGTAAGGTCCACCCCGGATGCGGCCACATCCACCACCACGCAAGCACCTTTCCTTTCCGAACTGACGCGCATGGAAGCTCCTCGTTTCAAGGCGGGAAGGACGCGGAGGGCGCCTTGCCCGTCCCATGGGTTAATGGATGGGGGCCAGAACCGTCAGGGGCTCAACCACCTCGAATGTTCCTGAAAGACGGATCAGGCGTTCGAGAACCAGCTCTGAAAGTCCCTGTCCCTTGGCCAGCAACAGGATGCCGGTAGTCGTCTTGACATCGGCGGCCAGGACCATGCCGGGGAGAAGTTCCCGAAGCGCCAGTCGGCGCGGCACGAAGCCCATTTCGGAAAAGACCGCCTTCTCGAAGGCTCCGAGGACATGCGGATCGTAGCGTTGCAACTGCGCCTGCAACGCGGCCATGGCCTCCTCCCTGGACATGCCCTGTTGCTCGAAGTCGTCGAAATCCAGGCATATCTTGAGGATGCGCGCGCCGAGAGGCAGTTCCCCCTCGGAGGTATAGGCATCGGACTGATGGGCGATGATGGCTGTTATTTCTTCCATGCGCGGGATGTTTTCCAGAAGTTTCACCGCGATGGAGGCGTGCATGCCGTAGATCTGTTCCTCTTCCGGGCCGAGCTTCTGCCCCGAATACTTTTTCGACAGGATATCCTCGGGGATGGAGACGCAGCCGATCTGGGAGAGCATGGCCGCCAGTTCCAGCCGCCAGACATGCTTCATCTTGAGGTGTTCGGCCGTGGCCACGGCCAGCCGTTTGATGCGTTCGCTCCGGCCGAAGGCCTCGGGATTGACCAGGGAGAGGATCTCCACCAGGACCTTGATGCTGCCCCGCAGGGTCCCGTGCAGGAGTTCCTTTTCAGCGGTGATCAACCGGTATTGGGCGATGGCCGCCTCCAGGGTCGTGATCAGGGTGCCGGTGTCGCAGGGCTTGGTCAGGAAGCGGAAGACGTGGCCCTCGTTCACCGCGGCGATGGCCGCCTCCAGGTCGGCGTGGCCCGTGAGCATGATGCGCACGGTGATCGGGGAGAACTCGCGCACCTGGCTTAGGAACTGGATGCCGTCCATCTTGGGCATCTTGAGGTCGGAGACGACAACGGCGAAGGGGCCTGCGTGCTGGAGGGCGTACAGTCCCTCCTGGGCCCCGAGGGCCGTCTCCAGGGTGAAGCGTTTACGCAGCCCCCGACGGAAGGTGTCCAGGATGTTGACCTCATCGTCAACGAAGAGAATCTTTTCGCTCAAGATGGAATTCCTCCGTGAGCTTTTCCGCGCATGTAACCCTCCAGGGCTCCACGCGGTCGGCCATGCCGATCCGGGCCAGATACTCCATGTCCATGGGGTGCGGGGCGTATTCGGCGTTGAACACCACCAGATCGTGCTCCAGGGAATTGGCGGCATGCACGGCCATCAGGGTGGAAAAGCCCGGTGGCGGATCGAGCGGGGGCGTGTGATGGAAGAAGATGGCCGCGACCACGTTTTCCGGCAGTCCCCACAGACCCAGCAGATAGGCTCCGATCTCGGCGTGGGTGGCCTGGAAAAGTTCCTTTTCCATGTCGTGCACGGCCCGGCCTTCGGCCCGGCTGCGGCGCAGGACTTCCTGGTATGTGGTCTCGAAGTTGGTGGCCAGGAGCAGTTTGCCGACGTCGTGCAAAAGGCCCGAGATATAGCAGTCGTCCATCTCGGAGTTGGAGCGCCCCTCGGCCAGGGCGATGGTCTTGGCGAAAAGTCCCGTGGTCAGGCTGTGTTTCCACAGCAGTTCCAGGGAAAAGCCGGGGAAGCGTTCCATGTCGAAGCGGGAAAACAGGTGCAGGGAGATGATCAGGGCCTTGATGATCTCCGTTCCCAGGAGGGTCACGGCGTGGATAGGGCTGGACACATGGGTCCGCAGGCCGAAGAAGGCCGAATTGACGAGTTTGAGGATGTTGGCGGACATGCCCACGTCCTGGTTGACCAGCTCGCCGACGACCCGGAGCGACGGTTCCTCCCGGCGCAACTCGCCCATGAGTTCCAGGTAGGTCCGGGGCAGGGAGGGCAGGGTGTCGATCTTGGCCACCACGGTCTTGACCGCCTCGTTGAGGAACACGTCCTTGAGGTTCACGGCCCGGTCGACCGTGGCCTTGAGCTCTTCGGCCCCGCAGGGCTTGAGCAGGTATTGGTGGGCGTGGCGCACGGACTGCAGGGCCATGTTCGTGTCCGAATGCCCGGACAGGATGATGCGGACAACGCCGGGGAAACGTTCCCGGACGGTATTGAGGAGCATGACGCCGTCCATGCCCGGCATGCGCATGTCGGCCACGATGACGTCCTGGGGCTGTTTTTCCAGGACATCGAGGGCCTGTTCGCCGGTCTGAAGGAAGGTCATCTCCCATTGGTCGCGCATGGGGCGGAGCATGCGGCGCAGGGCGTCCAGGACATGGCGTTCGTCATCGACGAAAACGATGCGTTTCTTCATGGCCCGAGCCTGGATGTTTTGGCGTCCCCGCCGAGGGGAACGCGGATGATGAATGTGGTTCCCTTGCCCACCTCGGATTCCACGTCGATGGTGCCGTCATGCTTTTCCACCACGATATCGTGGACGATGGCCAGCCCCTGGCCGGTACCCTTGCCCACCTCCTTGGTGGTGAAGAAGGGGTCGAAGATCTTGTCCCTGTTTTCTTCCGGGATTCCCGTGCCCGTGTCGGCGATGGACAGCAGGGCGTACTCCCCTTCTTGGCGTGTGGCGATGGTGATCAGGCCCTTTTTCGTAGTGTCCCGGGCCGCCTCGCCAATGGCATGGGCCGCGTTGATGAGCACGTTCAAGATCACCTGGTTGAAATCCCCCGGCAGACAGTGCACCGGGGGCAGGCCGGGGTCCAGGTCCGTGACCACGTCGGCCACGTATTTCCACTCGTTCCTGGCCACCAGGACCGTGTTTTCCACGGCCTTGTTGATGTCCACGGCGGTTTTTTCCTCGCCCCCAGGGTGCGAGAACTTCTTCATGGCCCGGACAATGGAGGCTACCCGTTCCACGCCCTCCAGGGACTGGTCCAGGGATTTGGGGACCTCCTCTTCCAGAAATTCCAGGTCCGCCTCCGTCTTTGCCGCATCCAGATCCAGGGCGGCCTGTCCGGCCATGTCCCGGATCTCGGGGGTGTCCACAATGGCCAGGGCCATGTCCAGGATGCGGCGCAGATCGGAGTAGGCGCCCTGCAGATAGTGCAGATTGTCGCCGATGTACTGGATGGGGGTGTTGATCTCGTGGGCCACGCCGGCGGCCAGTTCGCCCACGGATTCGAGCTTCTGGGCGATGGACAGCCGACGTTCCAGGGCCTTGCGTTCGGAGATGTCGAAGGCGATTTCGTAGAGCGCCGGTTTCCCCCGGCGTAGGGCCGGGATGACGGTCATGACCACCGGAACGATCCTTCCGTCCGGCCTTTTGAGCCGCATCTCCTCGTTGACCGGCCTTGTGCCCGGAAAAAGCCGCATGTCCCCGATGTCCCTTCCCTTGCGGTCCTGCCAGGCGAGGTCGTGGCAGGCCGTGTGCGCCAGGCTGCCGCGGGGCGCGCCGACGAGTTCCTCGGCCAGGGGGTTGGCCTCCACGATTTCGAACGACTCGGGGTCGATGATGAAGATGGCCGCCTGGATGCCGTTGAGGATCTTGCGCAGGGCCTCCTCGTTTTCCTTGAGTTCCTCGGCGGCCCGCCGGCTTTGGGTGATGTCCTGGACCACGGCGATGCAGTAGGCGATCAGGCCCGCCGCATCCCAGGAGGGGGAGACGGTGATCAATGCCCACAGGAAGGAGCCGTCCTTGCGGCGCAGGCGTTTTTCCGTGGTGAAGGTCTCGATCTCGCCCCGGAGCATTCTGGGGAGCGGACCGGCCTCGCCATCCAGGTCCTCGGCGTGGGTCACCCCCTGGATGGAAAGCCCGGCCAGTTCGCCACGGGAATAGCCGAGGATGCGGCAGAGTTGCTCGTTGACCCGAAGAAAACGGCCGTCGGGAAGAAAATGGCACATGCCCACGGCGGCCTGTTCGAAGGTGGCCCGGAAGCGCTCGGTGCTGTCCAGGAGGCTTTCTTCCGCCCGTTTGCGCAGGGCCGTTTCCACAGCCACCCGCAGTTGGGAAAAATCCACGGGTTTGAAAAGCAGGCCATAGGGATTCGCCGCGGCGGCCTGGGTGGTGATCTCCTCCTGGGTGAAGGCGGTCACCAGGATTACCGGAACCTGATACCGGCGCTGGATGACGTCGCAGGCCTCGATGCCGTCCATTTCGCCTGGAAGGTGGATATCCAGAAGAACGAGGTCGGGATGGCCGCTTTGGACCATCTCCAGGGCGGATCGGGCGTCCTCGGTCATCCCGGCGATGTCGAAGCCGAGCATTTCGACGCGTCTGGCCAGGACCTCGGCTGAAACGGGATCGTCATCGACGATGAGGATGCTTTTTTTGGGGGATCCCACCTGGGGTGGGGGCGCGGTCCGCGGGGGGATGGGCATATGCGTTCCTTGCTCCGGAGCGTTCGTGGACACGGCACCGGAGTCTCATACCGGAAAGACCACAAAAACAAAGGGATGACAAGACGGACACGCACATGGATGGGAAAAAATCGAAACGAGGCAGGATGATGGAGGTCGTGGGGACGGCTGGAGCGGAGTTCAGTCGTCAAGCAGGCCCAGCAGGTGTGCGGCCGCTTCTGGAAAATCCACGCCCCCCGAGAATTCGAAGGCCGGAAGGGACCGAAGGCGTTCGGAAAAGGTCCGGGCGTCGTGGTCGGCGACCGGGGGCGAGGCCAGGAAGATTCCCGGACGTTTGATGATCGCGGCCAGGAGGTCCGATCGTCGCGCCAGGTCGACGGGGGCCATTGTGGTCGGTCCGCCGCCGCGGCGCCAGGTGAACACGGCCACGGCCCACAGGCCGGCCGAGAGGCAAAACCGCCCGGGGCCGAAACAGTCCTCGATGACCGCGTCGTATTTGCGCTCGACCCGCCACAGCGCCTCTTCGGGAAGGGCGGCGTATCGGGTCCGTTCGGAGTCGGGCACGATCCGGTTCAGGCAGGGATCGGCCAATGCCGTGCCGGGGTTGATCCGGGGCTGTTTGGCCAGCCCGTACAGGTGGGGCCGCGGCGAGTCCGCGCTGACCAGGAGGCGGTCGTTGGACACGAAATTCAGGCCCCGGCCCACCAGCCGCAGGGCCAGGGTGGACTTGCCGGCCCCGGCCGTCCCGGCCAGCAACAGTCCGCGCTTTCCCTTGGCCACGCCCGCGGCATGGGCCAGGAGGCAGCCGTTGGACAGATGCCTGGCGGCCACCCGGAAATTGATGAAGTTGACCACCTGGTCGGCATGTTCCAGACAGGGGCCGGCCGCCAGGTGCAGCTCGTCCCCGAAGACGAAGACCATTCCCGTGCGTTTCTTGCGCACCACCCGGCCGTCCGGGAGGTTTGCCCACTGTTCCTTGGAGGTCTTTTCACGGGGGTCGAAGGGGCGGTCGGCGAGAACGAGGCCGGGGCAGAAGTCGGGGGGCACGGGCGGTGCGATCCGGAACCGGATGGCGATTTCCGTCGGGCCGGGAGGGCGCGAAAATTCCCGGAAATATCCGGAAAGAAAATCGATCAGCGCGGGGGAATCGGACGCGACCGTCACGTCGGTTTCGGCCAGACGCAAAAAAAGACTGGCTGCCGGCGAAAAGCCCCTAAGCAGCCGGTCGGCCACCTCGGACAGACGGGGAAGGGGCGCAGATCCGCTCACGGTCGGCGGCACGGTGATCTCCGGACCATGGCGACGGGGGCCACGGGTTCGATCAGTAGTACAGCACCCGGTCCGGGAGCCGGAACTCGGTCCACGGGGTGCCGGCATGGGCCAGGATGCGGTTCATGAGATAGACGCCGCGCAGGAACATGTCCTTGGCGAATTCCCGGTTGAATTCGAAACGGGTGGAGGTCACGAAGGAGCGGATGATGCCCAGGGCCAGCCGGGCCTCGAAGGTGTCGTCCCCGTGGGTTGCGGCGAACTCCCGGGCGAAATCCAGAAAGTGGGCGATGACCCGGTTGGGCCTTTGGCGCAGGGCCTGGTCCATGATCGGCAGGCGGTAGTTGGACACCAGAAAGACCGAGACGTCCTGGATGTAGTCGGTATCCTTGGAGCGGTAGAGGTCGATGTAGTGGATGCGCTGCCCGACGTGGTCGTAAATGATGTTGTTGATGTTGCAATCGCCGTGAATGAAGACGGAAAAGGGGGCGGGGAGCTGCTTTTCGATCTCGGCCGTGGCCTCGAGGAGCTCGGCGAAGGACCATATCTCGATGTCCCCGATGGTTCTCGGCGGGGTGTCGAATTCGGAATGCAGCCGGAAGACGTCCTCGAGCCGGGCGTGCAACTGGCGGATGAAGCCGGCCGAGACCGGCCCCGGCTTCATGGTTCTCTCCCACAAAAGCCCCATGGTCTGCTCGGCCAAAAACACGGCGTTGCCCGCGATTTCCTCCTCGGTATCCAGCACCACCTGCTGCAGGGTGCAGCCTCCCAGGTATTCCAGGAGCATGGAGGCCGAATCCCCCTCGCTCTGGAACCCCTGGACCCGGGGCGGCAGCCCGGGAAGGATGGTCTCCCACCGTTCGATGTTGTCCTTTTCCTGAATGATCTTGCGGGCGTTGCCTTCCTTGAAGAGCACCCCGTGGGACGTGGAACCGGGCTTGTCCGGCACCTTGCCGATGCGGCAGCCGGAGCGGGTGCCCCAGATGGACTGGAACTCGCCCTTGGAGATGGGCACCTCGGCCCCGCGCTGGGCCAGGGTGTCCTTTAAGGCCTGGTACTGGTGGATCTTGAATTTCTCGCCCACGGCGGAGAAGATGATGGCCTCCCCGATGTTTAAAATGGAATCCCCCATGCGCTCCAGGTAGCGGAAGATGTTGTGGCTGGTGATGCAGTTCTCCGGGGATTCGCCCTTGCGCAGGTCGATCAGGATGCGGTCGAAGTTGTCCTTGAAGATGGCGTCCAGGTTGAACTCGGCCCGACAGATCTTGAACGCCAGGGGAATGTCCTGGGACAGGAGGGCCTTGACGATGATCCCCAGGGCCTTGTCCACCTCGTGGAAACCCGCCAGATAGTCGTAGCGTTTGATGAAATCCGGATCGGACAGGTACTGGACCTGCATGACGATGTTCACGGCATGGTCGGCCACCCGTTCCAGGTTGGAACTGACGATGTTCACCGCCCTGGCCATGTCCATGGCCGGCTTGTAGGCCCCGTTCGGACCGTGGATCTTGGAATAGCAGACGTTCTCGATGACGCTTTTCAAGTTGTCGATATAGTCGTCGCGGCTTTCGATCTTGGCGATGAGCGAAGGGTCGGGGTTTTCCAGACACGCCAGGGTGTTTTCCACCTGCCGGGTGACCTCCAGGACCATGAACCGGAGGTTTTCTTCGATGCCTTCCAGGAACTTCATCGTGGTTCTCGCGTGAAAGCCGGGATGTTCGGGTGCGTGGGAGAGCGATCCGGGATCAGGCCGTCGGGTCCACGGTCAGGATGTCGGCATTGGTTCCCGGTTCGTCCTCGCCCTCGCGCCAGGCGAACTTGAGCGCCAGTTTCATCCGGCCGCGCTTGGCCTTGGCCTCCACGGCAAAGTGGATGAGCCCCGCCGGATGCAGGACGATCTCGTCCTCCTTGACCGAAAAGCGCATGGCCCCGGACTCGAAGCCCTGCACAAGGGCCTTGAGGTAGGTCAGAAGGGCCTGCGAGTCCTGCAGGGATTCGTAGGAAAATTTGCCTTTGTGAACCATGGGGGGCAGTTCTCCGTGTCCGGGAGCGCCGCGTCCGGGAGGCCTTTCAGCCCAGTCTGGCGCGGTATTCCTCGATGACCTTTCTGCGGTTGACGCCGTTGACGATCAGGCTTTTGCGGATGGCGTAATCATCCCAGGCGGGTTGCAGGCCCACCTCGCGCCGGGCCTTGTCGGGGTCGCGCTCCGTGGGTCTTTTGAGCTTTTCGCTCAAGTGGCAGTCGTCGCCCATGGTGATCAGGATGGGCCGTCTGCCGTGCCAGCCCATGCGGTTGCGGCGGTTGACCACGTTGATCAGGAACTCCGTGTACTGCTGGGACTGGGGATTCCAGACCTCGATGCCGTCCACGTCGTAATCGGCCAGCAGGATGGGCCAGAACTGTTCCGGGTGGGGGATGACGATGCCCGCGCCGAGGTTTCTGGCCTCCTCGATGACCTCCGAGGCCCGGTAGAAATAGTCCAGGGAGAAGTTTTTCTTGACGATTTCCTTGACCGCCTTGAGAAACACCTGGGCCTTGTCGATCAGGCGGTCGTGGTAGCGGTCCCGCAGGGTGTCGAAGAAGTTGCGCACCAGCTTGTTTTTTATGGCCTCGTCCGGAACGGTCTCCTCGTTTTCCAGAAGCAGGTCCTTGAGCTTGCGGGCCTGGATGCGCACGAAGCCGACGATGTCCTCGTCGGTGTTGGTCTGGGCCGCGGCGTCCTGGAGACGATCCTCGAGGGAAGGATCCAGGAGGGTGTTCAGATATTCGAAAAGTTGCGAGGAGCGGTATTTGAAGGTGTGCTTGAGCATGCACAGGAGGACCTCGGCCCGCTCCATGTCGATGTTCTTGAAGTGCAATAAAAGCTGGACCTTGCGGTTGAACCCCCGGGAATAGCAATCCACTTCGACCCCGGAGTATTCGCCCCGGTGCAGCAGTACGTTGTGCTGGGTGGGGATGACCAGTTCGCCCTGGCGGTGCGGGTACAGGGCGTCGAGGCGTTTGTCCACGAGATCCATGGGCACCTGTTCGGGGTGCCAGTGCACGGCCAGGACATAATCCTGGCGCGGGTAGGTCTGCTCCGGGGACACGATCCGCTTGATCTGTTCCGGGGTCAGGGTCGTGGACACGACCCGGGAAAAGGCGGCCCGCTCCTCCTCCGTGGCCTCGCGGGGCACCTCCCGCAGGTCGATCTCCTGGCACCGGGCCTGTCCGCCGATTTTTTTCACCGCTTCCATGGGTTCCGCCTCGGATTTCGCCTCAAGTCGCGCCATCTCAGGCATATCGCGCATGGCAGCGTTTTTTCCCGGCGGCCAGTTCCCGGTAGGCCGGGACCATGGCCTCGACGTCGCCGGCGGCGGCCGCCGCCGCGAAGGCCGAGACCGCCTCCAGATAGGCCGGATAGGCTTCGTCGCCCTTGCCCCTGTAGGTGGTCATCAGGCGCGAATCGGCCACGAAGGCGGCCACCGTCTCCGATCTCGGGGCAAACCCGGCGGCCAGGGCCGCGCCGATGTCCTTGAAATTGCGTTTCATGCGTTTTTTGAGCGAGTTGTATCTGGGACGGACCGGGGACGCCTGGAGAGCGGGCCTGCGCCCCCCCCGCGAGACATCCGGGGTGTCGGGTTTGGGGAATTTGATCCGGACTTTGGCCCTAAGGCCCGGCCCCGCATCCTTGATCGTGATTTTCAGGGCCTTCATGCCCGAAAGGCCGACCGGCCCTCCGGGGAACGAAAGTGCCCCGTGTTGCGCCTCGTCGGCCAACTGACGCAAAAACGCCGCCAGTTCGTCCCTGCCCAGGTCTTTTTCCAGTTTCGCCTTCGGAGCGGGGTCCATGCGCCTTCCTCTCGTTGCTGTCGACCGATTTTTTCAACACGGTTACAGTACGAATGTTACGGTCGTTTGGCAAAGTCAAATTCCGTCCGCAAGGGCGGCCCGGACATCTCATGCCGTTTCCTTGCGCCGGGCTCTGATCTCGTCGCGCCACTTCCTGACCAGGAACACGAAGGGCACCAGGGCCAGGGCCTCGGAAACCTCGCGCACTCCGAACAGACCGGAAACGAGGTACAGGGCCGTCCCGGCCGTCAGGGCCAGGCCGATGGGCAGAAGCGCCCGCAGGCCCACGATGCGCATCTTCACGTGGCAGTAGATGGTCGTGGCGGCGGCCACGGCGGCCTTGGTCACGACCATGGCCAGACAGGCCCCGAGCAGGGGATCGGCCGGGATGAGCACGGCGCACAGGGCCAGGTTCAGGGCCAGTCCGGCCACGTAGATGAAAAGCAGGAGCCGTTCCTTGCCCTGGCTCATCATCAGGTAGGCGGCCAGGTTGTGCACGAAGGCGCAGATCACCGTGAACACCAGGTATTTCTGCATCCACATGGCCTCGTGGTAGGCCCCGCCGTAGATCGTTCCGATGATGCGGTCGGATTCGGCGTACAGGACGAACATGACCGGCAGCGACACGCCGATCAGCCAGCGCACGCAATCCCCGGCCAGCCGGGTGAATTCCGCCTTGTCGTTCTTCCACAGCCGGACGAACAGCGGATAGAGCACGCTGCGCAGAAGCAGGTTGGAGACCAGGATGGATACGCCGTCCACCAACTCCCAGGTGGCGCTGTATTGGGCCACCTTCACCGGGCCGGCCTGGCCCTGGAGGAAATAGACGTTGGCCTTGTTGTACAGGATGGCCGCCAGGGCCATGAGTACGAACACCGCCCCGCTTTTGGCCGTGGCCCAGGTGCGGGCCAGGGATTTGCGCTTGAGGGTCAGGCCCGTGAAATCGGTCTTGGCCAGGGCCAGAAGCACGCCGCCGATCAGGTTGACCCCGTTTTCGATGAGCTTGAAAAGCGCGATCCAGTGCGGCGCGGCCCCGGCGACCAGAAGGGCCAAGCCCCATCCGTAGCCCAGGACGGCGGCCAGGGCCCGGATGCGGGCCTCCAGGTCCTGGCGCCCCTCCACCCGGATGGCCACGAAAAAGGAGCTGGCCAGGGCCTCCAGCCCCACTCCGGCGGAGATGACCAGGACCAGGTTGGTCAGGCCGGCCGTGTAGTCCTGCCACAGGACGAAGACCAGGACCCCGAGCCACCCGGCGGTCATGATCCCGCCCTTGAGCAGGGTGTACTGGGCCAGGATGTCGCCCTTGTGGGTGAATTTTTTGCTGAGCGAGGCCACCAGGGGCTGGTTCAGGCCGAACTCCCCCAAAAACAGGACGATGGAGGCCAGGCCGAAGGCCACCATGAATTCGCCGTAGTCGCTGGTGCTCTGTCTGGCCAGATAGATCAGAAAGACCGTGTGCAGACCGTCGCGAATCCACTGCGCCCCGGCAAGATGCAGGAACTTGCCGAGGATGCCGTGGGAATAGGCGGGTTTTATGGCAGGCGGTGCGTGTCGTGTGCCCATGATTCCTTTCACCGCCGCGGTGCGGCCGGTTGGAATGACTTATGCCGCGTCCTGGTCCAGGACCCCGGCCAGGGCTCCGGGAGCCCCGGCCGGCGGTTTCCCGGCCAGCCGGCCCAAAAGGGGCAGTCCCTGGACCGCGTCCCGGAAACGGCCCGAGCGGCGGATGTTGATGCCCACAAGAGTCACGATCATGACCGGAAAGGGGGCGATCTGGAAGATCGTGGCCGGGACGCCCGGTAGGGAATCCTGGAGGTGGATGCCCGCGACCTGGATGAGCGCGAAGAAATAGGCCCCGAGCACCACCCGCGACGGCCGCCAGCCGCCGAAGATGACGATGGCCAGGGCGATCCAGCCCGAGCCCTCGGCCCCCTGGGGATGCCCCCAGCCGGGTTTGACCCCCAGGGAATAGGCCGCGCCGGCGATGCCCGAGAAGGCCCCGCCCACGAGACAGTAGAGGGTCCTTAGCCGTTCCACCGGGATGCCCCGGGCGAAGGCCGCGCGCGGCGCCTCTCCGGCGGCCCGCAAGGCCAGCCCGGCCCTGGTGCGGTACAGAAAGTACGCGATGGCGGCCAGGGCGGCGATGCTTAGGTAGACCACCGGGCTTTGGCGGCCGATGACCGTGCCCAGGAAGGGGATGTCCGCGAGCCCGGGGATGGTCCACACCCCGAGGTCCGGGCCGGGCTGGCGGGCGTGGGGGTGTCCGAGGAAATAGGCCAGATCGCGGCACAAAAGGGTCAGGATGAATCCCACGGCCAGGATCGGGGCCCGCAGCCGCAGGCCCACGACGGCCAGCACCCCGGCCACGAAGGCCCCGGCCAGGGCCCCGGCGGCCATGCCCAGCCAGGCGTTTCCGGTGGTCCGGGCCGCGGCGAAGGCGGCCATGGCCGAGAACAGGATGGTCCCGTCCACGGACAGGTTGATGACCCCGGCCCGTTCGGACAGGGTCTCGCCCAGGGCGGCCAGGGCCAGGGGGGCGCCGGCGAAGAGCACGGCGGCCAGGTTCGCGGCCAGGGTCTCGGTCATGATCCGTCCCCCGAGAGCCGCGCCCCGAGTCCCAGGCGGCCGGCGGCCAGAAAGGCCAGGACCATGACCCCCTGGATGACCCCGCTTAAGGACGAATCCAGCTCCAGGGCCATGGGCAGTTGCACCGCCCCGGCCAGAAGCACGGCGAAGAACAGGCAGGACAGGGGCACGGCCCAGGGCGCAAGGGAGACCATGAGCACGGCCAGGATGGCGGTGTAGCCGAAATTGCCGGAGATGGAGGGAATCAGGCGGTGGTAGAGTCCGGTGACCAGAAGCCCTCCGGCCAGGCCCGCCAGTCCGCCGCACAGGGCCATGGCCTCGAGCATGCGCCGGCCGGGGGACAGGCCGATAAGCCGCGCGGCCTTGAGGTTTTGGCGCACGGCCGTCAGTTTGAGCCCCCAATCCGTGCGCCGCAGAAGCCAGACCACCAGGGTGAAGGCGGCCACGGCCGCGAGCACCCCGAACATGCTGGCCGGCTTGCCGGCGAACCCGGGCAGGCGGAAGGCCTCGTCAAGCGGTTCCGTGCCGCTTAACGAGGCCATGCCGGCCCGCTTCCAGGTGCCCAGGATCAGCCACAGGCCGACGCCGGTGGCCGCGAAATTGAGCCCCAGCCCGGAAAAAAGCTCGTGCACCCGGCCGTGGACCCGAAGCGCCCCGGACAACAGGGCCCACAGGGCCCCGCCGCAAAAGGCCCCGGCCAGGGCCAGAAACAGGGCCGGGACCGGGGGAAAGACCGCCGGATCGGGCAGCCGCAGCACGCCCGTGGCGAAGATCGCGCCCATGGTGATCTGGCCTTCCACGCCGATGTTCCACAACCCGGCGGCATAGGTGACCAGAAGCGCCGAGGCGCACAGAAAAAGCGGGATGAACGCGGAGAGGGTCTTCATCCAGGCGGCCGCGGAATCCATCCCGCCCCCGAAGAGCACGGCCAGGGTGGTCAGGGGCGGGGCCTGGGCCAGGACGAGCACGGCCAGGGTGGCGGCCAGGGCGATGCCCAGGGCGGCCAGGGTGTCGGCAAGGGCGCGGGGGGACTTGGTCATGTCGGGATCAGGCCGCGGCCGGGATCGCCCGGCCGGTCATGTGGCGGCCGAGGCTTTGCACGGTCTGTCCGGCGGCGGGCAGATCGGCGGCCAGGCGCCGGTTGTAGAACACCAGGATGCGTCCGGACCGGGCCAATATCTCGTCCAGGTCCTCGGAGGAGAAGATCACGGTCGCCCCGGACGCGGCCAGGGAGCGGAAATGCTCCCAGACCTGGGCGCTGGAGGCCATATCCAGCCCCCGGGTGGGGCTTTCGGCCACCAGAAGCCTTGTGGCGTCCGGGATCAGCGACAGCAGGAGCCGCTGCTGGTTGCCGCCGGACAGGGACAGGGCCGGCGCCGAGGGCTGGTTGGGCACATGGAAACGGTCCACGAACCGCCGGGAAAAGAAGTCCTTGATGTCGCTCCGGGCCTCGGGAAAGCCGAGCCGGGCGTGGTCGGCCAGGGACAGGCCCGGGAAAAGGCCCTCCTCCATGCGCGAGGCGGGCAGGAAATGGGCTCCGGCCCGCAAAAAGGCCGACAGTCCCCGACCGCGCATCCGCATTCCGGCCAGGCGGAATTCCCCTTCCCGCACCCGGGCTAGGCCGGCCAGGCCGCGCAGGAACAGTTCCTGGCCGCCCCCGGCCACCCCGGCCACGCCGATGATCTCGCCCGTGCGGATGGTCAGGGAGCAGGGCGGCAGGGCCGATTTTTCGTCGGAAAAGGCCGCGTCGGCGATCTCGGCCAGAACGGCTCCTCCGGATGCCGCGACCGGCGTCGCCGGGCCGGCCGTCTCCCCGGCCGCCTCGGGGCCGAACATGGTGGCCACGAGGGTGTTCGCGTCGTAGGGCGGCTCGAAACGGCCAACCAGCCGTCCCTGGCGCATGACCAGGATCTCGTCGCACAGTTCCTCGGCCTCGGCCAGTTTGTGGGTCACCAGGACCACGAGGCGGCCGTCGCGGGCCGCGAAATCGCGCAGGATGCCGAACAGGACGTCCTTTTGGGCCGGGGAGATGCCCGTGGTGGGCTCGTCGAGGATCAAAAGCCGCGCGTCGTTGTCGATAAGGCGGGTCAGTTCCAGTTGCTGGCGCTCGGCCACCGTGAGCCGGGAGACCGGATCGTCCGGCCGGAAGGAAAATCCCAGTTCGCCCGAAAGCTCGAGGAGCCGGGCCCTGGCCTCCCTGGCCGTGCGCGGCCGGCCCCCCAGGGTGAAGTTCTCCCACACGGCAAGCGGCGGAAAATCCAGGGGGTCCTGGCTGAGCATGCCGATGCCCAGGGCCATGGCCGCAGCCGGGGTCAGCCGTTCGCGGCGCTCCCCGTCGATCTCCACAACGCCCCGGTCGCAGGCCACATGGCCGGCAAGAACCCGCATCAGCGTGCTCTTGCCGGCCCCGTTTTCACCCAGAAGTCCATGGATGCGGCCCGGCTTAAGGGCCACGGTGACGCCGTCGTTGGCCAGGATCCGGCCGTAGCGTTTGGTGATGTCCGAAAGGTAAACGTCCACGGCGTCGTTCCCGCAAGCCCCTTCGGGCCTTATTTGGCTACGCTTTGTCCTTCCATGCCTTCCAGAAGCTGCCCCATGTACCAGATCTGCTTGTCCGAGGCCTTTTCGCCGTCCTTAAGGAACACCGAGCCGTCCTGATAGTCCAGCGGTCCGGCAAACAGGTTCACCTTGCCCGAACCCAGGTCGGCCACGAATTTTTTCAGTTCCGCCCGGGCCTTTTCGGACAGGGCCGGCCCCTCGGCATAGCCCACGATGGAGGTGTCCGGATTGTTCAGGTCCGCGAAATCCGGGGCCAGCCATTCGAAAACGGGCTTGTAGGTCCCGCTTTTGGCCTGCCCCGCCAGCTTCAGGAATGTCGGTCCCCAGTTGAAATAGGGCACGCCCAGGCACACGTCGTCGTAGCCCTGGCAGGCCAGCTTGTAATCATAGGAGACGGCGTAGGCCTCGGCCCCGGCCCCGCGTTTCTGCTTGGCCACGATAAGCGCCTCGGGGGTGTCGATGCCGGAAATCACCACGTCGTGGCCGCCGTCGAAAAAGGCCGCCGCCACCTGGTTGGGGTCGGAGGTCACGCCGGGGATGTTGAACCAGAAGCCGATCCAGTTGACCTTGAAGGACAGGTCCTTGGCCGGCCTGCCCAGAACCTTTTCCCAGGCATAGCGCGCGCCCAGGTACACCGAGGCGGCCAGACGCCGGGTCTCGTCGTTGATCAGCGGCCCCAGGTAGGCGATCTTTCCGGTCCTGGTGGTCATGGCCGCGGCGAAACCGGCCATCATCTTGCCGTATTCCATGCGCCCGAACACGTTGCCCAGGTTCTTGGGGGCCTTGCCCGTGAGCACGTCGTCGCCGGACACGTGCACGAAGATCAACTCCGGATGGGCGGCGGCCGCCTCGCGGATGCCGTCCTTCATGTCGTCGGAGCCGGCGATGATCAGCGTGGCCCCCTTGGACGCCAGATCGTCCACCAATTGGGGAATGGTCACCCCGGGCCGGTCGGCCGGATTGACCTTGTCCAAATAAATCATCTTCGACCCGGGAAGCTTTTCCTCCACATACCTGCCGCCCTCGTACTGGGCCTGGCTGTACCCCTTGTCGTTGTAGGGGCCGACCAGCAACAAACCGAAGGTGAAGGGCTTGTCCCCGGCCCGGACCATGGCGGGCGCGAGCGACAGGACCAGGAACAAGGCGGCCAGACACCAGACGGCGCGTTTCATGGAGTTCTCCTTGGGTGACGATTTCACGGCGGACGTGCGGCGATCGTTTGTATCCCGAAAAACCAAATCACTGCCAAAAAAAACGGCGAACGACAAGCGAGTCCACCGTCCCCGGGGCTGCCGCCCCGGACCCCGCCCGGGGGAATCATTCCCCCCGGCCCCCCGATTCCGGGGTTTTTCCCCGGCGCGACGCGCCGGGAAAAAACCCCGGGGATGCGGCGGATACGGAGGCAACCATGCCCTCCGGACAGGGCGTGAAGGCCGTGAGC
>JBMONM010000259.1:0-3613 GCA_049324675.1 Thermodesulfobacteriota bacterium | reverse complement strand
GCGAGGTTCCGGACTTGTCGAACTCCCGGAAATCGATGTTCAGGACGGGCCGCAGCCCGATGAACTCCTTGCGCAGAAGCTGGCCCAGGTCGTAGCTCGGCAGCCCGGCCACCTCGAGCTGGAACATCTTCGACGGGGCCTGGAGATGCTCCTCGAAAAACTCCCTGGAGAACTCCCCGCCGATAAGCCGCCCGATCTCCTCGATGGCCTGGTCCTCGTCGGCCCAGCTCTGCTTCTTGGGCACCTGGTTGTTGAAATAGATTTCCTCGCCGGTGTGGTTGTCGATGCATTTGACGCTCCAGGAGGTGAGCACGTACTTGGTCACGGTCAGGCCCGAGGCCTTAAGCGTGGCGCTGACGGTCTTGAACTTGGCCTCCCCGGCGATGGAGAAGTCCGCGGCCTTGGGCGACGAGGCGGACAGCGTGGCCTCCACGGCCCCGTTCTCGGTCTTCTGCTCCAGTCTGGCCCGCAGCTTCTCCACGTGCTCCTCGGACCACACCCGGTAGCCGAAGCCCTTGATGTGCTCCTTGAGCACGTTCTCGGCGATCTCCGAACGCTCCGGGACCACATCCGGGCCGCGCTCGGCGTCGCGGATGAAAATGGCCACGGAGATGCGCGGATTGCCGTATTCCTTGAGCAGGGCCACCCGCTCGCCCCGGGTCATCTCCTTTAAGGCGTCGGTGATGGGCACCACCGAGACCTCGGCCTTCATGAGCATGTGCGCGAAGCCGTCCTCGCCGATCCAGGGTTCGGACTCCTTGATGACCCGCTTTATCAGCCCCTGGGAGCGCGACAGGACCCGGTCGCTTATGAGCGTGTAGTTCTCGACCAACGTCGAGGTCTCCACATACGCCCCCACGGCCTTCTCCAGGATCTGGGCCTTGGCGTCGCGGCGCAGGTCCTCGATCATCAGGGCCTTGTCGCGCTTGTAGGCGTCGGCGTTGGGATCGGCCAGGCCCTCGGCGGTGATCACGATGAAGGCGTCCTTTTCCTCGGCCGCCGGCGCGGCCTGGATGTCCAGGGGCTTCTTGCCCCCCTTGTCGGCATCCGGCGCGGCCTGGACCTCAATGGGCTTTTTGACGGCCTTGTCCGCCGCCGGGGCCTGGCCCGCGACGCACAGGGGGCCGGCCGCGGCCAGGACCGCGAGGAGCAGGGAAACCAGCGTCATTCGTCCGAAACTCGTACGCATGTGGTCAACCTCGTGGTTATTTGCCCCCGCGGGAGCAGTAGTCGGCGTACATCTGGGCCAGGACCGGGGCGGCGCTGTCCCGGACCAGCCCCAGGGCCACGCCCAGCACGTCCTGGCCGGCCCAGGATTCGGCGTTGATGGTCTGGCTGGAGATCACCCGACCCCGGCCGTCGGTCAGGGTGAGCATGATGGTCACGGCCACCTCGTTGGCGTTGACCATCATGTTTTTCCCGCTGCGGCTGCTGATGATCCCGTTGAGGAAGAACGAGGCCCCCAGGCGGCCCGAGGCGGCCAGGGCCGCGTCGGGGTCGTTGTTCAAGATGGCGTGCATCTCGGCGGCCGCGACCTGGGCGTTGATCTGGACCTGGGAGACGGTATTGAGGCCCAGGGCGGCGAGCTGGCGGTTGAATTCCTGATGCAGCAGGCCGTGGCCGCCTCCGGTCTGGAGCTTTCCGGAATGCCGTTCGGCGATGAGCACGGCGATTTTTTTGCCCTTGAGGCTCTCCCGGCAGGGCGCGGACAGGTTGGCATGTATGGCCGCGGCCTTGGCCCGGGACGCAGTGGCCTCCCGCTGGGCCTCCTCGGAAAAGGAAAAGGCGTGGGCCATGGTCCAACCGGACACAATCCAGAAAGCAAGGACAACAAGGGCGGTGCGTTTCATGCGTTTCACCCTGTCACATATGGATTTGGGAAAAAAATATGAGTCATCTTGCAAGACTATGCGGCCTATTTGTAGTACATGACCGCCGGTCTGTTGTCAACGCAACCCGCCTGAATTGCCAAAACATTTCACTCTCCTGTCCGCCGCGCGGCCACCATTCCCGACGTGGGTCCCTTCGGCGGCCCCATGTCGCCGCCACAAGCCAGGACCGTGCCATCCCGCGTCCGGCCGCCTCGTGGATCCAACATGATCAAATTTATGTATATATTTTCAAATGGAGCGGCGGCCTCCGACGCCCGGGCAGGAAGAATCGCGAAATATCGACATATCGCCGACATGGCGCGACACCCCCCGACGAGGCCCTGCCCCCCCTGCGGGTGACAACCGTCGTGTTCCGATCTATGTTGCGTCAATGGAGGCCTCATGAAAGACATTCCCCTGTCGCACCGGATCATTGTGGCCCTGGACGTGCCCGATGCCGGAAAGGCCCTTGATCTGGCCGAGCGCATCGGCCCGCGCGCGGGCTTTTGCAAGATCGGCCTGGAACTGTTTCTGGCCTCGGGATTCGCGGTTGCGGACCGGCTGGCCGACATGGGCCGCAAGGTCATGCTGGACCTCAAATTCCACGACATCCCGGAGACGGTGAAGCGGGCCGTGGCCCGCCTCGGCGACCACGACATCGCCTTTTTTACGGCGCACGCCGCGCCCGGAGTCATCGAGGCCGCGGCCCGGGCCAAGGGCCGGGCCAGGCTTCTGGCCGTGACCGTGCTGACCAGCCACGACCCGGCCGAGGCCGCCAGGCTGGCGAGTCCCTGCGAAAAGGGCGGGTCGGGGTACGGCGAGGACTGGGTGGCGGATCTGGTGCTTTCCCGGACGCGCGAGGCCCTGTCCCGGGGGGCGGACGGGGTGGTCTGTTCCGGGCGCGAGGCGGCCCTTCTGCGCCATGACCTGGGGGACGACTTCCTCATCGTCACCCCGGGCATCCGGCCGGCCGGGTCCGCCCCGGACGACCAGCGCCGGGCCGTGAGCGCGGCCGAGGCCATCCGGGCCGGGGCCGATCATCTGGTGGTGGGCCGGCCCATCACCCGGGCCGCCGACCCGGCCGCCGCGACCGAGGCCCTTCTGGCCGAGGTGGCGAAGGCCCTCGCGGACGTCCCGGGCTCGCCCGGGACCGGCTGATCAGGACCTGGCCGCCAGGGCCGCCCTGATCTTCTCCACCAGGTATTTTTCGAGTTCGCGGCCGTCCTTGCGCAGCCTGAGCAGTTCGGACTCCAGGGTCGACAGCTTGGCCTCCAGGGCCTCGTTTTTCTCCTTAAGCCGCGCGACCTCGTCCGAAAGGGCCGCGCCCCCGGGCATGTCCCCCCGGGCCGGGACATCCCCCAGAAAGCCGGCCAGGACCCGGGCCATCTCCCGGCCGAACACCGCCGCCGCCTCCTCGATCACGATCGCAGCGGGCGCGGCGGGCGCGACGGGCGCGACGGGCCGGGCCTTGGCCGCCGGACGCGTGGCCGGGACCGCGACCGGGAACCGGTCGGTCAGTTCGGCCTTGACGTCGTCCACGGAAAGTCCCCGGCCCAGGCCTTCGGCAATGGCCCGGAAAACCTCCACGGCCTCGGGCCGGAAGCGCCGGCCCCGGCCCTCGCCCAGACTGGGCAGATGGGCGTGGAAACGGTTCTTCCAGTAGTGGAGGGTCGATTCCGGGACCTCCAGGAGACGGGCAACGGCCGCGATGGAATAGAGACGGGTTTCCGGCACCGGGCGAC
>JBMONM010000258.1:0-30638 GCA_049324675.1 Thermodesulfobacteriota bacterium | reverse complement strand
CGCAGGCACAAGACCGCCGCGTGTCGGGGTGCAAGGGGCCTGAGGCCCCTGCCGGGGGGCGTGGGGGGCGGCGCCCCCCGCGCGCTTATTCTTCCTGTCCGAACACCCGGGCGAACACGGCGTCCTCGTGGCGCAGGTAGTAGGCCGGGTTGAAAAGGTCGCACAGGGCGTTGTGGTCGAGCCGCGCGGCGATGTCCGGGTCCTGGCGCACGGCGTCGGGGAACGGGGTCTGTTCGTTCCAGCAGCGCATGGCGATCTTCTGGACCAGCTCATAGGCCTTCTGGCGGTCCATGCCCTTTTCGATGAGCGCCAGAAGCACGCGCTGGGAGAAAAAGAGTCCGAAGGAGGCGTCCATGTTGCGGCGCATGGTGTCGGCATTGACCACCAGGCGCTTGAGGATGCCGGTGAGCCGGGCCAGCATGTAATCGACGAGGATGGTGGAGTCGGGCATGATGACCCGTTCCACGCTGGAATGGGAGATGTCGCGCTCATGCCACAGGGCCATGTCCTCCATGGCCGCCAGGGAGTTGGAGCGCACCAGGCGGGACAGTCCGGTCAGATTCTCGGCGGAGATGGGATTTTTCTTGTGGGGCATGGCCGAGGAGCCTTTCTGGCCCTTGCCGAACCCCTCCTCGACCTCGCGGACCTCGGTGCGCTGCAGGTGGCGCAGTTCCAGGCACAGCCGCTCCACGCCGCCGGCCAGAAGGGCCAGGGCGGTGAAGTAGGCGGCGTGGCGGTCGCGCTGCACGATCTGGGTGGAGATGGGGTCGGCGGCCAATCCCAGGCGCTCGCAGGCCAGGCGTTCCACCTCGGGGTCCAGGTGGGCGTAGCCGCCCACGGCGCCGGAGATCTTGCCCACGCGCACGCCCTCCAGGGCGGAGGCGAAGCGTTCCCGGTGGCGGGAGAATTCGGCGTAAAAACCGGCCAGCTTGAGGCCGAAGCTGGTGGGTTCGGCATGAATGCCGTGGGTGCGGCCGATGGTCAGAAGACCCTTGTAGCGGCGGGCCATGTCCCGAAGCTGGGCCAAAAGGCCGTCCAGGCCGCGCAGAATAAGGTTTCCGGCCCGGGTCAAAAGCACGCCGTTGGCCGTGTCCACGATGTCCGAGGAGGTGCAGCCCAGGTGGATGAAGCGGGCCGGGGGACCGACCTTTTCCTCCACGGCGGTCAGAAAGGCGATGACGTCGTGGCGGGTGACCTCCTCGATCTCGAGGATTCGGTCCACGTCGAAATCGGCCGTGACCCGGATATGCTCCATGTCGGAGGCGGGGATGACCCCGAGTTCGCACCAGGCCTCGCACACGGCCAGTTCCACTTCGAGCCAGACCCGGAAGCGGTTTTCCAAGGTCCACAGGCTGCCCATTTCCGGGCGGGTGTAGCGTTCGATCATGGCGCGCGGTCTCCCGTGACGCGGGCGTCCGGATCAGGACGAGGCGGATTTTTTGTTTTTTTTCGGCGGGTTCGGGGCGGTCTTTGGGGGTTCGGGCACAAGCTTTTCGACCGCGACGGGCTTGCACTTGGGCTTTTTGTTGCCGCTGTATTTCTTGACCGCCTCCGGGCGGCGGTCACTGTAGTCCGTGGCGTACCAGCCGGAGCCCTTGAGAAGGAAGGCCGAACTGGAGATGACGCGTTTTGCGGGTTCCCCGCAATCGGGGCAGGGGGGGGTTTGTTCGTCGAACCCCTTCTGCCATTCCTCGAAGACCCGGTCGCATTTCGGGCAGCGGTATTCGTAGATGGGCACGGTGGATTCCTCCGTGAATCCGGGAGGCGGGCGTCGCGGCGTCCGGCGTCTGCGGGCGCGGCGGAGGGAACGCCATGAAGCGGCGCGTCCGCGCGCACCCCCGGCCACGCCGGGGGGTGCGGCGGGATACTCGTGTCGCGTCCTTGAAATCCGAGTATCCGAATTTCAAAAAATAACAATTTTAAATACTTATTATGGGGCGCGACGCTAGGACTTCTTGGCGGCCTTGGCCTCCCGGATGCGGTCCTTGAGGCGCTCCTGACGGCGGCGACGGCGGCGGTCGAGTTCTTTTTTACGCTCGTGTCGTTTGTGACGGGCCATGGGTGGTTCCTCCTTGGGGAATCGAAACGAACCTCAAAATTTATTCCAAAGCAAATCTCTTGTCCAGGGTAATTCCGCCGGCGGCCTACTCCGACACGATCCGCTCCTGGGCCTCGGTCAGGGTGAACTCGCCCTTGTCGATCCAGCCCTTGAGCGTTTCCGCGATCTCCAGAGACATGCTCAGGCTGCTCACCGGCACCGTGGGCGTGGGCTTGCCGTTGATCTCGATCTGCCCGGACAGAAGCTCCTCGTAGCTCACATGGGCCAGGGTGCGTCCGACGCCCTGGGGATAGTCGTGGCCGTAATCCTTGACCGGCATGAGGATGTCCGCGTCCGAAACCCCGGTGAAAAAGGCCAGGTCCTCGTTCAGGATCGGAATGGGGATGCCCACGCCCACGGCCAGGGAGCAGCCGTAGCCAAGGATGCTCACCGCCCGGAGGAATCTGGGGTTCATGCCTTTGAGTTCGCCCTTGAGCATGAGCGTGCCGGCCGCGGTCAGGGGGATGCCGCGCTCGGTGCGCTTGGGCTTGGGATCGTGCTGGGTTCCTGGTCCGAGCACGTAGCCCACCCCGCCGCCGAGAAATATCTTCGTGCCCAGGCCGATGGTCTGGAAATAGGGGTCGTTGAAAAGGGGGCTCAGGGCGCCGGCCGTGGCGAAGTTGGCGTTTCTGGCCCCGGGTTTGAGCGGCCCCATGTAGGTATAGATGATCCGGCTGGTCAGGTTCACCGCCACGTTGTAGTTCTGGTAGCAGTTGCGCGGATTCAAAAGGACGGCGGTCCTAAGTTGGGCCAGGGTGATGTCTTTTTCCAGGGATTCCCGGGGATAGCAGTCCGTGACGTAGGACTCGCACCACAGCCGCACGGCCTTGCCCCGCAGCAGATCCTCGATGACGTGTCCGCCGCCGTACTTGAAGCGGCCGGGGTGGACCTTGTTCAAGGGATCGTCGCGCCGGGGTTCGGTGCAGCCCAGATAGGCGTCCACGGCAGCCAGTCCGGCGTGGCACTGGACGCTGTTGAGGCGCACCTTGGAGGCCCGGATGACCGGCGGTTCCTGGCCGAAGTTGAAAAGCATGCCCGACGAGCACATGGGCGAAAACGTGCCCGTGGTGACCACGTCCACCTCCCGGGCGGCCTTGACCTTGCCCAGGCGACGGACGATGTCGGTCATCTCCCTGGCCGTGACCACCACGGCCTGGCCTTTTTTGATGCGTTCGTTGATTTCCCTGACGGTTTTTTTGACTTCGTGGGACATGGGCGTTCACGCTCCGTGCATTGCGCCGCGCGGCATGAAACCGCATGGCGAGGCCGCGTATCCTGGCCGATTTCACCCCGCTTGGCAAATTTTTTCTCCCCGGCCGGACCGGCGCTTGGCTTGCGGGGGAATTTCGGGTAGGTTCCTTGTCCGGGAGCATGGGGAGGGAGGCGTCTTTTCTATTCTTTCAACATATTGTTTTTATTTCTTTTTTTCGTACGCCGGTCCAGCCGGCGGCCCCTTTTTTCCACTGGATGCCACGTGCTGAAGGACGCCCTACGTCAACATCTCGCGCGCGCCTGTCCCGAACAGGATCTCAAGCGCTGGTTCGACCCCCTGGAAGTGGAGGTCATCGAGCCCATTCAGGTTTTTTCGGTCCAGTTTCCCCATCCGTATTTCGCCCAATGGTTCGGCCAGAGCGTCCAGGACCTTTTCGAAAAGGAGGTCGGCCGGTTCATGGGGCCGGGGTATGTGCTGCAATACCACTGCCGCACGGCGCCGCCCGCCGGAACCAGGGCCGTGCCTTTCACCGATTTCGTCAGCCATATCGATTTCCCTTTCGGCCACGGATTCACCTTCGAGACCTACTGCGCCAACGAAAAAAACCATTTTCCGCTGGCCCTGGCCAGGGAAGTGGCCAAGGGCGGGGAGATCAAATACAACCCGTTCATCATCTGCGGGGCCTCGGGCACGGGCAAGACCCATCTGCTGCGGGCCACAGCCAACGACCTGTGTCGCCATCACGACAAAAACAAGATGTTCATGGGAAACGCCGACGACATCAAAAACATCTTCACCGTCAAGTTTCCCGGGAACACCTACGAGGCCAGAAAGTATCTGCATTCCTTCGACTGGCTGTTCGTGGACGATTTTCAGTCCGTGCGCAAGTATCCTGATTTGCAGGAAGAACTTATTTTGCTTTTCAACATGTTCTACGATTGCAAAAAGCAGATGGTCTTTTGCAGCGCCGAGCGCATCGCCGCGTTCGATTTCCTGGATCCGACCCTGCGTTCCCGCCTGGAATGGGGGTTGGTGGTGCATCTCAAGGAGCCGGACCTCGACGTGCGGGTCGATTATGTCGACCAGCACAACCGCCGCAAGAAACTCGGCCTGGACCGGGACCAGATCCTGACCCTGGCCAGGCGGTTTGAAAACACCCGCAAACTGCGGGGGGTGCTGCTCAAGATCGACGCCTTCCGGGAACACATGCAGCGGGATCGTCTGGGCGACGCGGAGTTCCGCCGGCTCATCCGGCAAAGCGACGACCGCCGCAGCTCCAACCTGACGCCGGAATACATCCTGTCCGTGACCGCGGCCCATTTCCAGGTGGAGGTCAAGGACATCCTCGGGACCAAGCGCCACAAAAACGTGGTCACGGCCCGGCAGACGGCCATGGCCCTGTGCCGCTCCCTGCTCGGCATGTCCTATCCCGCCCTGGGCAAGGCCTTCGGGGGCAAGGATCACAGCACGGTGCTCTATTCCATTAAAAAAATCACAAAATTGCAGAATGATAGCGATGAAATGAAAAATTTGTTCCAAACCTTGTCGAAAAAATGCCGCCAGACCGGCCAGCCATGACCGAAGGTCATGCGAAGGCACGGCCGGTTCCTTGCGCGTGCTTTTTCAGGTTCTTTTTTTTTGAAATGGTTCCAATATGTTGAGCGTAAAACGCACATGCCGGCACCCCTAATGATGATAACGAAAAAAAACTTTTTCTTTTTCGGATCCGATCGAACCGCCAACCCGTTTCCGGGTCATCCATGCGTCTTGCGAAACGGCCCCGCCCTTGTCCGGAAACCGGACGCCACTGACGAACCAGCAAGGAGCGCCCCATGTTTGTGAAAGTCTTCCGCAACGACATCATCGACGGGCTGCAGAAGTCCTCGGGCATCATTCCGGCCAAGACCGGAGCCGCTTTTCTGCGCACGATCTGGCTCGAGGCCAAAAACGGCGCCCTGCGGATATTCTCCACGGATTCGAGCCTGGAGTTCACGGGCGAATATCCGGCCCAGGTCGAAGAGGAAGGGCTTGCCGGGGTGCAGGGCAAAAATTTTCACGAACTCATCCGCAAGCTTCCTCCCGGCGAGATCGGCATGCGCCTGGACGCGGCCTCGGGAAACCTGCTCATCACCCAGGGCAGCCGCAAATACAAATTGCCCACCAGCGACAAGAGCTGGTTTCAGAACTTCTCCCCCTTTCCCGAGAACGGGGTGGTGGTCTGGTCCGGGGATTTCCTTCAGGAGCTCATCGACCGGGTGGCCTACTGCATAAGCGACGAGGACACCATGCAGGCCATGGCCTGCATGTATTTGCGGCCTGACGGCGCGGAATCCAGGGTCGAGGTCTGCGGCCTGAACGGCCATCAGTTCGCCATGTCCGCGTTTCTCAACGACGACGTGCAGGCCATGCTTCCCCCCGAGGGCATCCTGATCCAGAAAAAATACGTCACCGAGCTCAAAAAATGGCTCACGGCCGATGAAATCGAGCTGGCCATCAACCAGAAACGCCTGTTTTTCCGGGGCACGGACAAGCGCGAGACCTTCAGCCTGCCGCTGAGCTATTACCAGTATCCGGATTATGCGACCTTCGTGTCCAAGCTCGGCGGCGAGGGCGTCTCGGTTCTGTCCATCGACCGCGAGGAACTCCAAGGCGCCATGGAGCGGGTGGCCATCTTCAACACCGACACCAACCGCTGCGCCTATTTCCAGTTCGAGTCCGCCGGAGAGCTGGCGCTTCGCAGCCAGGGCCAGGAGTCCGGAGAGGCCAGCGAGACCCTGACCGCCGAGTTCACCGGCGACCTGAAAAAGATCGCCTTTCCCACCAAGGACCTGATCGACATCCTCGGCCACTTCCATTCCGACCGGGTGACCTTCACCCTGACCGGGACCGAAGGGCCGTGCGGCATCAAGGGCGAGGATGATCCCGACTACCTGGTGATCATCATGCCCATGAAGATCGTCGAAGAGACGTATTACAACGAGGAATACATTTCATGACTGAAAACGGTACTCAAAAAGCGTACGACGCCGGGAGCATCACGGTCCTGGAGGGCCTTTCCGCGGTCCGCATGCGCCCGGCCATGTACATCGGCTCCACGGACGTGCGCGGCCTGCACCATCTGGTTTACGAGGTCGTGGACAACTCCATCGACGAGTCCATGGCCGGCTACTGCGACCGCATCGGGGTGACCATCCACCTCGACAACAGCGTGACCATAAGCGACAACGGCCGCGGCATCCCCGTGGACATGCACCCCAAGGAGGGCCGGCCGGCCGTTGAGGTGGTCATGACCGTGCTGCATGCCGGCGGCAAGTTCGACAACGCCGCCTACAAGGTCTCCGGCGGCCTGCACGGCGTGGGCGTCTCGGTGGTCAACGCCCTGGCCGAATACCTGGAGGTCACGGTCCGGCGCGACGGCAAAAAGTATCACCAGCGCTACGAGCGCGGCGTACCGGTCACGCAGCTTGCGGTCATCGGCGAATCCGACGCCACCGGCACCACCGTGCGTTTCAGGCCCGACGAGGAGATCTTCGAGACCGTCCAGTTCTCCCACGAGACCCTGCGCAAGCGCTTCGAGGAACTGGCGTATCTCAACAGCGGCCTGGAGATCGATTTCCGCGACGAACGCACCCAGGAGCGCGAGACCTTCCACGTGGAGGGCGGCCTGTCCCAGTTCGTGAAAGATCTCAATTCCGGAGAGGCGGTCATCCACGACATCATCGCCGGCGAAGGGGAGATCGACGGGGTGGTGGTCCAGTTCGCCCTGCAGTACAATGCCAAGTACAAGGAGGACGTGCCCACCTTCGCCAACAACATCCGTACCCGCGAGGGCGGCAAGCACCTGGAAGGCTTCCGCACCGCCCTGACCCGGGCCATCAATACCTACATCGAGAAATCCGACCTGGCCAAGAAGTACAAGCAGAAGCTCTCCGGCGACGACGTGCGCGAGGGCCTGTCCGCCGTGGTCAGCGTGAAGCTGCCCCGGCCCCAGTTCGAGGGCCAGACCAAGACCAAACTCGGCAACAGCGAGGTGGCCGGGATCGTCAACAGGATCGTCTACGACGGCATTTCCGTCTTTTTCGAGGAGCACCCCAAGGACGCCCGGGCCATCGTGGAAAAGGCCGTGGACGCGGCCAGGGCCCGCGAGGCGGCGCGCAAGGCCAAGGAGCTGGTACGGCGCAAGGGCGCGCTTTCCGACCATTCCCTGCCGGGCAAGCTGGCCGACTGCCAGAGCAAGAATCCCGAGGAGAGCGAGCTGTACATCGTGGAGGGCGACTCGGCCGGCGGTTCGGCCAAGCAGGGTCGCGACCCGCGTTTCCAGGCCATCCTGCCGCTTCGCGGCAAGATACTCAACGTGGAAAAGACCCGCATGGACAAGATGCTCGGCAACAAGGAGATCAGGGCCCTGATCACGGCCATGGGACCGGGCATCGGCGAGGAGGAGAAGGATATCTCGCGGCTTCGCTACCACAAGATCGTGATCATGACCGACGCGGACGTGGACGGCGCGCATATCCGCACCCTGCTTCTGACGTTTTTTTTCCGGCAGTATCCGGAACTCATCGACGGCGGGCACATCTTCATCGCCCAGCCGCCGCTGTACCGGGTGCACAAGGGCGACTTCGAGCGGTTCATCAAGGACGACGAGGAACTGACCCGGTTCCTTCTGGGGCGCATCGGCGAGGATCTGGTAGTGGCCACCCCGGACCGGGATTTTCGCGGGCAGTCCCTGGTGGAGCTTGTGGAGCGCATCCGGCTGCTGGAGTCCAGGATCGCCGAGGCCGTGGCCTACGGCATCCCGGAAGCGCTTCTGCGGACCATCCTGGACTTTGAGCGCCGTCTTGCGCCCGATGATTTCGAATCCGGGACCGTACCGGACGATTTCGCGGCCTTTACCTCCAGCCACGAGTACCGGGCCGGGGTGGAGGAGCAGGAGGAGGACGACGAGAAGCGGCGCTACGTCCTTTTCGAGAACGGATCGCGGACCCGGTTCCGGATCGGGGTGGAGTTCTTCCATTCCAAGGCCTATCGCCGGGCCTTCGAATCGGTCAGGGAACTCGAGGCCGCCTGCGCCCCCTACGTCTTCACCCTGACCAAGAAGGAGGAATCCCGGCAGGTTTCCGGACTCTCCGAGATATTGGCCGCGATCATGGACGAGGCCCACAAGGGCATCAGCATCCAGCGCTACAAGGGCCTGGGCGAGATGAATCCGGAGCAGTTGTGGAAGACCACCATGAATCCCGAGAACCGGACCTTTCTCAAGGTCAACGTGGAGGACGCCGTGGAGGCCGCGGACATCTTCTCCGATCTCATGGGCGAGAAGGTGGAGCCGCGACGGGAATTCATCGAACGCAACGCCCTGAGCGTACGCGAGCTGGACATCTAACTTCCGGGTGAAAAACGCGCCGGGGATTTTGGGCCCCGGCCGGTGGAGCAGAATGTGAGCGAAGTCATCAGCATCGAACAGGAACTGAAGAAATCCTACCTCGAATATTCCTTGAGCGTGATCATCGGCCGGGCCATTCCGGACGTGCGCGACGGCCTCAAGCCCGTGCATCGGCGCATCCTTTTCGCCATGCACGAGCTTGGCAACTACTATAATCGGGCCTACAAAAAATCCGCGCGCGTGGTCGGTGACGTCATCGGTAAGTATCATCCGCACGGCGATTCCGCGGTCTACGACGCCCTGGTGCGCATGGCCCAGGAATTTTCCATGCGCGACGTGCTGGTGGACGGCCAGGGCAACTTCGGGTCCATCGACGGCGACGCCGCGGCGGCCATGCGCTACACCGAAGTGCGCATGTCCCGGCTGACCAGCGAGTTTCTGGCCGACATCGACAAGGAGACCGTGCCGTTTCGGCCCAACTACGACAACTCCCTCCAGGAACCCGAGATTCTGCCCACCAAGGTGCCGAATCTTCTGCTCAACGGCTCCTCGGGCATCGCCGTGGGCATGGCCACCAACATCCCGCCCCACAACCTGGGGGAGTTGTGCGACGGCCTGCTGCTCCTTTTGGACAACCCCCATTGCGACATCGCCGAGCTCATCGCCCGCATCCCTGGTCCGGACTTCCCCACCGCCGCGTCCATCCACGGCGGCCGGGGACTGGTCGAGGCCTACACCACGGGCCGGGGAAGCATCAAAATCCGGGGCACGGTGGAGGTCGAGGAACGCAAGAAGGGCCAATCGGCCATTGTCATCCGGGAGATTCCCTATGCCGTAAACAAGTCCTCCCTGGTGGAGAAGATCGCGGCCCTGGTCAACGACCGCAAGATCGAGGGCGTCTCGGACCTGCGCGACGAATCCGACCGCCGGGGCATCCGCATCGTGCTCGACCTCAGGAAGGGATTCATCCCCGACATCATCATCAACGCCCTCTACAAGTACACGCCGCTCGAAACCTCCTTCGGCATGAACATGCTGGTGGTGGCCGGAAACCGTCCGGCCCTTTTGAACCTCAAGCAGATCCTCGAACACTTCCTGAATCACCGCCGCGAGGTCGTCCTGGCCCGCTCCAGGTTCGATCTGCGCAAGTCCGAGGAGCGGGCGCACATCCTCGAGGGCTTGAAAATCGCCATCGACAACATCGACGAGGTGGTGGCCCTGATCCGGGCCTCCAAGACCCCGCCCGAGGCCAAGCAGAAACTGATGGAGCGCTTTTCCCTGTCCGAGCGCCAGGCCCAGGCCATCCTGGACATGCGCCTGCAGCGGCTGACCAACCTGGAGCGGGAGAAGCTTCTCGAGGAATACGCCGAGCTTTTGAAGCTCATCGAATACCTGAAAAGCATCCTGGAGAACGAGGAGGTCCTGCGCGGGGTCATTCGCGAGGAGATCACCGAACTCAAGGCCAGGTTCGCCACCCCCAGGCGCACCAAAATTCTCGAGGACCTGGAGGGCATCGACATCCTGGACCTGATCCCGGACGACGAGGTGGTCATCACCCTGTCCCGGCGCGGCTACATCAAGCGCACCCGCATGGACAACTACCAGCAGCAGCGCCGGGGAGGGAAGGGCATCGCCGGGGTGCAGACCGGAACGGACGACTTCGTGCAGTCCTTTTGCACCACCACCAACCACCAGCACCTGCTGCTTTTCACCAACCAGGGCCGCATGTTCCTTCTGCCTGTGCACCAGGTCCCGGAGGCCGGCCGCACGGCCCGGGGGGCGCATATCGCCAACCTCCTGCCCATGGACAAGGAGGAGTTCATCGCCACGGCCATGACCCTGCGCGAGTTCTCCCCAGAGCGGTATTTCCTGTTCGTGACCAGACGGGGCATGGTCAAGCGTTCGGCTGTGGAACTGTACAAGAACTGCCGCAGCACCGGGCTTATCGCCGTGACCTTGCGGCCCGGAGACGAACTCCTGATGGTCAGGGAGATCACCACGGACGCGGAGGTCCTTCTGGCCAGTAAAAACGGTCTCGCCATCCGCTTCAAGGGCAGGGACGTGCGCTCCATGGGCCGGGCGGCATCCGGGGTCCGGGGCATGGCCCTGCGCGGCGGGGACGAGGTGGCGGCCGGGGTGGTGTTCACCGGCGGCGAGCGCACCGAGCTTCTGGTGATTTCGGCCAACGGCTACGGGAAAAGGACTTCCCTTGAGCACTACCCGCTGCGCAATCGCGGCGGCCTCGGGGTCATCAACATGAAGGTCACGCCCAAGACCGGACCGGTCATCGGCGCGGCCATGGTCCGTCCCGAGGACGGCCTCCTGCTTCTGACCTCGGCCAACAAGATCATCCGGCTGAGCGTGGCCGAAATCAGCACCGTGGGCCGGGCCACCCAGGGGGTCATGCTGGTGCGCATGGAGGAGAACGACACGGTCATCGGCTTCGATCTGGTGGAAGGCACGGACAATGGCGAAGCGGATGGATGAGCCATGCGCAGGTTTTTCGCGGCGGTTCTTCTCGCGGCGTCATGTCTGACCACCGCCTGCGGGCAACCCGAGGATCCCGAACTGGCGCTGCTTCACGGCGCCCGCACGGCCTACATCACGGGCGAGAACCTCACGGCCGAGGAACTCTACCAACGCTATCTCCAGGAATTTCCCGAGGGAACGATGCGCCTCGAGGCCTGGAACAGGCTTTACGACATCGCTGTCAACCTGCGTAAGGAACCCGCCAAGGCCCTTCCCATCGTGGAGGCCATGCTCCTGGAATATGCCGCCGATCCGGCGGTGCTTCCGGAGGTGATCGAGCGGGCCGCCGGACTCCACGGGGCGCTTCGGGAATGGGATGTGGCGGGGGAACTGTGGACCAGATATCTCCAGTTGCCCGGCATAAGCGCAACCCGGCGTTCCCTGGCCCGCGTCCAGCTTGCCAAATGCCTGACCCTGGGCAGGAAACCCGAACAGGCCCTGGCCGTTTTGCGCGAATGCGGAATAACCGGCGAGGAGCCCGACGTGGTCTTCCAGTGCCGCATCGAGGAGGCCGGAATAGTGCTGCGCATGGACCAGTTCGACGCCGCCAGGACCATGCTGCGCAGCCTGATGTCCCTTGAGGGACTGGACCCGGGCCGCCGCGCCCAGGCCGGTTTTCTGCTCGGAGAAACCTACGAGGCCCAACAGCTCAAGTCCGAAGCCATCGCGACCTACGAATCCATTCTCGAAGACTATCCCAATCCCCAGGCGGTCAGGGCCCGGCTCGAATACCTCAGGAAGTGACGGGGACTCGACCGTCGCCTTTTCTTTGACACCGCCGCAAACCCGCCGTAGTGATGAACCCGGCTTCAGCCGGCCGTTTCCAGTTCTGCCCAGGGATGGGCGGCAACGAAGCTTTTTCAAGGCGTATGCGACATGGCTTTTGATCGTCTCAAACGGTCAACGTCGAAGGAGGACTCGGAAGCGGCCGCAAAGCGGCTGGCCGAGATATTTGATCAGGCCCTTGTGCAGCGTTCCAAGCTGTTTTTGACCGTTGACGAGGATGTGACCAGCCTGGGGTCCATAACCGGCACTGTGCACCGGTTTACCCGTCACTCCCTGTTTGTCGAGACCACCTCGGTTTCATCGGTGTCGTCCAGGTGGAATGGCGCCAAGATCACCTGTTTTTTCAAGCTGCGCGAATCCAGGCCCAGACCGCACGACACGTTTCACATGTTCCAGACCACCCTGGTCGACTCCCGGCCCGGCCGGCAGGGTGCTGTTATGCTGGAACTGGCCTTTCCGGCCTCCCTGGAATCCGGCCAGAGACGGAAAAGCATCCGGGTCTCGCCTGACCGCGACAAGTTCGAGCGGATCGCGGTGTGGCGCTACGGCCAGGGCCAACCCCTGAACCTCCGGGAGCCCCTGGCCGGCATGAAGCAGTTCCAAAGCGGCGCGGCCAGCCTCCTGGACATTTCCGCCGGAGGCCTCCGCCTGGTTTTGAAAAAGGACCTGGTCAGGGAGAACGGCCTGGAATTGTCCGCGAATCCGCGCTTTGTCGTGTTTCTGCATTTTTCGGAATCCCTCACCAGATATCCCGATGAGGTCTGGCTGGTGGCCAGGACAAAGTTCTCCGAGACGGACTTCGTGACCGGGGATGTCAGCCTGGGTTTGGAATTCATCGGCGAGGGCGTCGCCGATCCCGGCACCGGCAAGGTGACCTGGAGAAAGGTTGTCGATCACACTGTGGAGGTCGTGGCCCAGCGGACCTGTCAGTGGCACATCGAGCTGTACCGCGACAAGGGCCTTGTCTAGGTCGCGACCTCGACATTCGGGCACGCGAACCCTTTCCTCCCTTTCCCTCCATCCAGCCTTCCACGGAATACGTCGTCGCGTTGATCGGGATCAATGCC
Source organism: Thermodesulfobacteriota bacterium (assembly GCA_049324675.1). Taxonomy (GTDB): domain Bacteria; phylum Desulfobacterota; class Desulfovibrionia; order Desulfovibrionales; family Desulfovibrionaceae; genus Desulfolutivibrio. The sequence goes on along the minus strand of JBMONM010000258.1, from coordinate 17,559 downwards.
CATCGCGACGGTTTTCGCGAAAGTCCCGCACATCGTGCCGGAGCGGCCCGGCTTCGCGCATGTCCGCCATTACCGCTGGAGGAAAGACGATGTGGTCGATTTTACAGAAGATTTCAAAAAACCTGGTCCTGGCCATTCCCGCGGCCATGGCCCTGGGTTTTGGGGTGGGGCTGGCCACAGACGCGTCATGGATGAAAAGCTTCATCCTGCCTTTCACCTTTCTGATGGTCTATCCCATGATGGTCACGCTCAAAATCAAGGAAGTCTTTTCCAAGGGCGACGCCAAGGCCCAGGTCCTGACCCAGGCCATCAACTTCGGCATTGTCCCCTTTTTGGCCTACGGAGTGGCCATGCTTTTCTTCCCTGACCGCCCCTATCTCATGCTCGGCCTGCTTTTGGCCGGGCTTGTGCCCACCAGCGGCATGACCATCTCCTGGACCGGGTTCGCCAAGGGCAAGGTTTCGGCCGCGGTCAAGATGACGGTCATCGGCCTGACCCTCGGCTCGCTGGCAACCCCGTTTTATGTCCGGGGATTTCTCGGCGCGGACATCGAGGTGGATGTGGCCGGCGTCATGGGACAGATCGGGCTCATCGTGTTTTTGCCCATGGCCGCGGGCTATGCCACCCAGCGGTTTCTGATCCGCCGGTTCGGTCAGAAGGCCTTCGCCGAGCGGCTGGGACCCCGGTTTCCTGCCCTTTCCACCATCGGCGTCCTGGGCATCGTGATCATCGCCATCGCGCTCAAGGCCAGATCCATCGCCGCCTCGCCGGAAGTGCTGGCCGCAATCCTGGTTCCCCTGGGGATCGTCTACGGGATCAACTACCTCCTCTCGACGCTTCTGGGGAAATGGTTGTTGCCGCGCGGCGAGGCCATCGCCCTGGTGTACGGCACGGTCATGCGCAACCTGTCCATCGCCCTGGCCGTGGCCATCAACGCCTTTGGCGCGCAAGGCTCCGAGGCCGCCCTGGTGGTCGCCCTGGCCTACATCATCCAGGTCCAATCCGCGGCCTGGTACGTCCGGCTGACCGACCGGGTGTTCGGCATCGCCCCGGTGCCAGCCGTTTCCCCCCCGCAGGCGAACCAGGCGCATTGAGGGCAAGGCCGCACGTTCTCGCCGGCCGATCGTTCACTGCGAGCCGGCTCCGCCTGAAAGGGCGTTTGAAGGAGAAACCCATGCTTCCGACCATACGCAACATCCTGTACGCAACCGATCTGTCCGAGAGCGCCAGGCGTGCCCTGGGGTATGCCGCCTCCCTGGCCGGTCACTACAAGGCCTCCCTGACCATCCTGCATGTCGTGCGGGATATTGTGGAACTCATGAGCGAGGAGGCCGGCTTCGACCTCGAGGAGCATTTCGGGTCCGAGGCCTGGCGGGACTTCAATGACGCGGCCATGTCCAAGGCCCTGGAAACGGCCCGGGACCGGGTGCGCGAGGCCGCAAAGGAATGCGCCACGAACGAACCGGATTGCCCGGTTTCAAGGGCCCGGATCAAGATCGTGTCCGGGAATCCGGCTGACCGCATTTTGGAGGAGATTTCCGCGGGAGCCCACGATCTTGTGGTCATGGGCGCACATGGTCGCAGCGAATTCATGGATATGCTTGTCGGCGGCGTGGCCCGCAAGGTTGTGCGCCACAGCGCGGTTCCGGTCGTTCTCGTCCGCCTGCCCGAAGAAACCGCCGATACCCCTGACTGACACCTTTCTCCTTGTGTTTCGCCCCTCCTCAACCCGGCGATCCTTCCCGATGACGCGGGGAGGGTCGCCGGCCCTTTTTTCGTCCCACGCCATGATTGTCGATGCGTTATCTTTTGAGTATGAGTTTCCTGGTTGCCGGGGAAGTGGCGGATGCGGGCAACCGGAATCCTATGGACGCGCACCTTCGTTTTTCCTGCTATCATGGCCGCCGGGTTCATCTCGGCGTCACGGGCAGCGTGGCCGCCTACAAGGCCCTGCCGCTTCTGCGCGCCCTTTTGGACACGGGCCTGCGGGTGGGGGCCACGCTGACCCGCTCCGCCTCCAGGTTCATCACCCCGCTTTCCTTTCAGGCCCTTGGCGCCGATCCTGTTTACGGCGAGATGTTTTCGTCCTCCGAACAGACCTTCGACCACCTGGCCCCGGCCCATGAGGCGGCATGTCTGCTCATTGCCCCGGCCACGGCCAATTTCATGGCCAAGATGGCCCATGGCCTGGCCGACGACATGCTCTCCTGCCAGACCCTGGCCTTCCCAGGACCGGTGGTCCTGGCCCCGGCCATGAACCCCATGCTCTGGGAGGCCAAGGCCACCCGCGAGAATCTGCGCATCCTCGTCTCGCGCGGCGTGGACCTCGTCGAGCCGGGCTGCGGGGACATGGCCTGCGGCGATTCCGGTTCGGGCCGTCTGGCCGACGAACGGGCGATTTTTTCCAAGGCCCTGCGGGCCGTCACGCCTCAGGACATGAAAGACCGGACCGTTCTGATCGCTTTCGGCCCCACCCATGAATACTTCGACGCGGCGCGATTCTGGTCCAATCCCTCCACCGGGCTTATGGGCGCGTGTCTGGCCATGTCCGCCTGGCTGCGCGGGGCCCGGGTCCGGGTGGTCCAGGGGCCGTGCGACGTCTGGCTTCCCGCATTCATGGAAATCGCACGGGTGCGGAGCGCCCGGCAGATGCATGACGCCTGTCTGGCGATGTGGCCCGGTGTGGATGCGGGCTGCATGGTCGCGGCGGTCGCCGACTTCTCCCCGGTCCCCTTCGAGGATGCGGGCAGGAAGTTCAAGAAAGACGTTTCCGGCGCGACCGCGCCGGACATCCGTTTCGTCCCCAACCCGGACATCCTTTCGGACCTGGGGCGGATGAAATCCCCGCATCAGCGACTGATCGGATTTTGCGCCGAAACCCAGGATCTGGTGGCCAACGCCGAGGACAAACTGCGCCGGAAAAACTGCGATCTCATGGTGGCCAACCCCATCGGCGGCCCGGATGCCGGGTTCGGTTCCCTGACCAACGAGGTCACGGTCGTGGACGCCGCCGGACGCGTCGAGCAGTGGCCCAGCCTGGCCAAGACCGAGGTGGCCTGGAGGATTTGGGATTGGCTGAATCGCTTTTGAACGTTCCCGACGCATTGCGGTTCTGGTCTGCCGCCGGATGGCGTTATTTTTACCAGGAACATTCCGAACCACCCTGCGCGGCGACACCGGACGACCCGGCGAAATGGCCGCGACCCTGGTGCGACTACGCCGCGCGACTGACGCCGGGAGCCCGGCTGTTGATTACCTATGCCGATCTCGCGGCGGACATGACCGGCCAGGGAGACGCATCGCGACGCGCTTTTTGGCGCAAATGCATCACGGCCCTGCAATGCGCCAAGGGAACGGTCGGCTTCTTTCCCATGAGCGAGGATCGCGGCCACGGGTTCGTTGCCGATCCGGACATGTTTTTCCGGGCCATGGCGGTCTATCGTCCCCGTCTCGTGGCCTGCTTCGGCAAGGACGCGTTTGCCGCCCTCGCGGGGATTGGCGGCGGCAATGAACGCGAATTCGAGACAGACCGGACGACCTGTTTCGGATTCCCCTCTCCGGAGGAAATCATGGCCGAAGGTGAAGAAGCGCTTCGTGAGATTGTGCACATGCTGCGTTTTCACTTGACGCGTCCTTGAATCACGCTATTGTCCGAGGCACATGTTCCCCCTGTCCCGTACAGGGGCGCTCATGTGCAGCATCCGGCTGTGAACATATGTCAAAACATCAGTCCCTTCGTGGTGGGAGAGCCGTGAAGTCCTCGCGTACACCTCGATTTCGCCTGCGGTCTTTTCTTTTTCCCCTGCCGACATGCCATTCGACTGCAGTCTGCGACGCATCTTCACGATACGCCCCGGAGTGTTGAATACTTTCCCATACTCGAGTCTTGCCCGAGTCCACCTTCAACAGCAAAACGGATAATTCATGAACATTCTTGTCACCGGCGCTGCGGGCTTCATCGGTTTCCACCTCAGCCGACGTTTTTTGCGGATGGGCCATACCGTTGTCGGCCTCGACAACCTCAACCCGTATTATTCCGTCGAGCTCAAGCAGGCCCGGTTGGCCCTGTTGTCCGAGAACGACCGCTTCCGCTTCGTCAGGATGGATATGTCCGACAAGGAAGCCGTTTCCCGGCTGTTCCAGGAAAACGGATTCAGCCATGTGGTCAATCTCGCGGCCCAGGCCGGCGTGCGCTACAGCATCGAGAATCCCGGGGCCTACGTTGACACCAACCTGGTCGGCTTCGCCAACATCCTTGAGGGCTGCCGCCATAACGGCGTGCAGCATCTCGTTTTCGCCTCGTCGAGCTCCGTGTATGGGCTGAACACGACCATGCCTTTTTCGGTCCACGACAACGTGGATCACCCCATCAGCCTTTATGCCGCGACCAAAAAGGCCAACGAGCTGATGGCCCATACCTACAGCTACCTCTACGGCCTGCCGTGCACCGGGTTGCGCTTTTTCACCGTGTACGGACCCTGGGGCCGGCCGGACATGGCCCTTTTTCTCTTCACCAAGGCCATACTCGAGGACAAGCCCATCAAGGTCTTCAACCACGGCAGGATGCGCCGCGACTTCACCTATATCGACGACATCATCGAGGGCGTCGTCCGGGTCACCAGCCGTATTCCCGCTCCGAATCCCGAGTGGAACGCGGCCTCTCCGGATCCGTCCTCCAGTGTGGCTCCGTACAAACTGTACAACATCGGCAACAACAACACGGTGGAACTTTCCCGCTTCATCGAGGTGATCGAGGAAAATCTCGGCAAGACCGCGAAGAAGGACTATCTTCCGTTGCAACCCGGGGACGTGCCCATGACCCACGCCGATGTCGACGACCTCATCCGCGATGTGGGATTCAAGCCCGCGACGTCCATTGAAACGGGTATCGCCGCGTTTCTCGACTGGTATCGCGGGTATTTCAAGGTGTGATATTGACAGGCATGTGTTGACCCCATATGGGAAGCCTTGCTGCAACAGAAAACAAACCGCCATTGGAGACGGGGACGGTCCATGGATTTCTCGACCATCAAGCGGGACATGACCACGGTTTTCGAGCGCATCACCTCCAGGACTGACGAGGGCCTGCTTCCGGATGAAGAGTCGGTCAACACCTTTGTCCGACTCAGTCGGCGGCTGCATCAGGTGGCCGACGACGCATGGGCCGGCGAGGCCGAGGATTTTTCCCATCTGGCGAACCAATTGCTTAACGCCGTCAAAAAGGGCGACCTGGAGAACAGCGTCATGCTTGTGGAATCCCTCCAGGACGCCCAGGCGTATTGTCACCGAACATTCCGGGATTGACATCTCCCGGCCATGTTTCACGTGAAACATCCCTGGGTGATGACGCCGGTCCACCCGGGGGTGTGAAACGCGCCCGCGACGATACGCCCGTCTGTCCGCCGGGCCGGAAACGTGAAGGAAACGCGCATGCATGTGGCGCGCGGAGGGAAGTCATGGCCAGGATCATCGTTGTCGCCAACCAGAAGGGCGGGGTGGGAAAGACCACCACCTCGGTCAACCTGGCCGCCTCCCTGGCGGTCATGGAAAAAAAGACGCTGCTCGTGGACTGCGACCCCCAGGCCAACGCCTCGAGCGGCCTGGGCCTGTATCCTGAAAAATGCCGGGACAATCTGTACACCGTCCTGTACGAGCCGCGAGACTCCGCCCGGGCCGTCCGGGGCACGGAAATCCCCTTTCTCGACGTGCTGCCCTCGAGTACGGATCTCGTGGCCGCGGACATCGAACTGGTGGGGAGGCCGGGCCGGGAATTCTACATCCGCGAGGTTGTCCGGGCCCTGGCGGAGAACTACGAATACGTCCTGCTGGACTGCCCGCCGTCTTTGGGCCTGGTGACGCTCAACGCCCTGTGCGCGGCCAGCGAGCTCCTTGTCCCCCTGCAATGCGAATACTACGCCCTGGAGGGCATCGCCCAACTGTTGCGGACCTATGAACTGGTGCGCAAGCGCTTCAACCCCCGCCTTGGTATTTTGGGCGTGCTGCTGACCATGTATGACGGCCGCAACAAGCTCAACCGCCACGTCAAGCGCGAGATATGGAAGTGCTTTCCCAGGCTGGTGTTCGATGTCATGATTCCCCGCAACGTCCGGCTTTCCGAGGCCCCCAGCTACGGCAAGCCCGTTTTGGCCCACGACATCAAGTCCCGGGGGTCGGAGGCCTATCTGGCCCTGGCCCAGCAGGTGGTCCGCCGCGTTCCCGGGGCCTGAGGCGTCTTCGGGGTCGGGAACGCGGCGTGTCGGGAAGGGCGTCGCGGTTCAGGGCCGGTCCACGAAGGGCCGGCATTCCACATCCACGTGTTTCTTGAAGTGCCGCTTGATGATCCGGGCCCGACAGGTCCGGCATTCGAAGGAGGCCTGCCCGCCCATGTTCGCGGCGGTCAGCCGGAACTTGCGCGGCGTGTCCTTCCGCCAGTCCTCGGTCCGCGATCCGCAGTGGGCGCAGACAAGGTCGTAGGCCGGGGGATAGGGAAAGTCCCAGTAGGCGACGAGGGTCTCCCAGTCCTTGACGGGCTCGGGTAAAAGGTCGTCTCCGGCCGGTTCGGCGTCCGCGGCCGGCAGGGCCGCTTCGAGGATGGGCAGGATCGCGTCCCTGGTTTTTTCCCACAGTTCGGGGCCGATGAAGACGCCCACGACTGAGCCGGAAGCGTCATACAGTTCGATGAAACGGTCAGAGGTGCTGCTCACGGAGGCGGCTCCTTGGCGGAAATCCGGCCGCGCCCCGGAAGTTTCTCCGGGAGCGCTTTAGGGTTGGATTTTTCGAGGCCTTGAGGGTAAGGTTTCGATGAGGCGTGTCAAGCGTCTTGAAAGGCGAACACGAACCCCCGGGCCATGAGGCCGGGAGGTGGAGGGCGGATATATGGCGCAATCGGCACGAGGACTCGGCCGGGGGTTGGAGGCGCTTCTCGGCGGCATCGGCGACGCCAGGGCGGCGGCGGAGATCATGCTCATTCCCCTGCGGGCCATCCGGCCCAATCCGGACCAGCCGCGCCGGGAGTTTTCCGGCGAGGCCCTGGAGGACCTGGCCCGGTCCATCAAGGAGCAGGGCGTGCTGCAACCGGTGCTGGTCCGACCGGTGTCCGGCGCCGACAGCGAATACGAAATCGTGGCCGGGGAGCGGCGCTGGCGGGCCTGCGCCCTGGCCGGGCTGGAGGAGATTCCGGCCCTGGTGCGAGAGGTCGACGACGAACAGAGCCTGGCTTTGGCCCTGATCGAGAATCTGCAGCGCGAGGATTTGAATCCCATGGAAGAGGCGGCCGGGTATGCCCAGCTCGTCTCCCGTTTCGGGCTGAGCCAGGAGGACCTGGCCGCGCGGGTGGGGAAAAGCCGGTCCGCCGTGGCCAACACCATGCGCCTGTTGCAGCTGTCCGAGGCCATCCGGGCCGATCTGGGTTCGGGAATCCTCAGCGCGGGGCACGCCAGGGCCCTGTTGTCCCTTGCCGACGAGGCCCTGCGGGACGCCTTGTGGCGGCGGATCGCGGATCAGGGGCTGTCCGTGCGCCAGGCCGAGGATCTTGCGGCCTACGCCAAGGAACACGGTGCGTTTCCCCCGCCGCCGGCAGCCGCCGCCGCGGACGGACCGGAGGACGCGGAGCGGGCCGAGCCCGCCGGGCGGAAAGGCCCTGCGGCCAAGCGCGGGGAAACGCATCTGGACCCGGAATTCGCGGCCATCCAGGACGGTCTGGAGGCCCTGTTCGGGGCCAGGGTGCGTCTGGCCGGAACCCCGGGCCGGGGCCGGGTCACCATCCACTTCGGGAGCCGGGAGGCCTTCGCGGCGATGCTCGACCGGTTCGGGTTCACGCGGGACTAGGGCCATGACCGGGGATTCGCGCATGGACAGAATACGCCGGGCCGTGCCTCGCATTGCCGGAACGCGGGTCCTGGTCCTGGGCGATCTCATGCTCGACCATTATCTCATGGGCGAGGTGGAGCGAATTTCGCCCGAGGGGCCGGTGCCGGTGGTCAGGGTCGGTTCGGAGGCCCACTCCCTGGGCGGGGCGGGCAACGTGGCCAAGAACCTCGCCGCCCTGGGCGCGCGGCCGACCCTGGTGTCCGTGTGCGGCGACGACGACCCGGGGAAGGTCCTGTTGCAGCTTGTGGACCGCGAGGCCGTCGATTCCGTGGTCATTCGCGATCCGTCGCGGCCGACCACCATCAAGACCCGGATCATCGCCCAGAACCAGCAGGTGGTCCGGGTGGACCGGGAAAGCGCGGAACCGGTGGGCGACGCCGTGCGCAAGGGGCTTTCTCTGGCGCTGGCCGATCTTTTGCCTGGGCACGCCTGCGTGGTGATTTCCGATTACGCCAAGGGCGTGGTGTCCGGCTCCCTGGTGCGCGAGGTGGTGGCGCTGGCCTCGCGGCAGGAGCCGAGGCCGCGCATCCTGGTGGACCCCAAGGTGACCGCCAACGACGTCTACCAGGGCGTGGACCTGCTGACCCCCAATGCCAAGGAGGCCGGGGAGATGGCGGGAATGCGCCTTTCCGGGCGCACGGACATCATCCGGGCCGGGGTGGCCATTTTCAAGCGGGCCAAATGCCGATCGCTTTTGATCACCCTCGGTGCGCAGGGCATCGCCCTGTTCGACGGCCCCGGAATGGTGCGCCATATCCCGACCGTGGCCCGCAAGGTCTTCGATGTGACCGGCGCCGGGGACACGGTCATCGCCGCCCTGGCCGCCGGATTGGCCGCCGGGCTGGATTTGCTGGACGCCTGCGTCATGGCCAACGTGTGCGCCGGGATCGTGGTCGGACAGGTGGGCAGCGCCGCGGTCTCGCCCCGCGAGCTGGTGGAGGCCCTGGCCGGACAGTCCGAGCCGGTGGTGGAGGTGTGGCTTCAGACGGCTGTTTCCTGACCCTCCATGCAAAACAACGAGGCGGCGACAGAAGGGCAAGCGGATATGACCGAAACGAAACGCAAGGGAGGCCAGGGCGAGACCTGGACCTGGTCCGCGTCCGTCGCGACCAACACGGTGCGCCTGACCGGCGAGATCGATTTCACCGTCAGCCCGCTCGTGCGGGACAAACTGGCGTCCTTTGTCGAACAGAGCCGGGGGGATGTGTTCCTGGACCTGAGCGACCTGGAATACATCGACAGTTCGGGGCTGGCGGCCTTGATCGAGGGGCGCAAGATGCTCAAGGGCAAGGGCCGCAGGATCACCATCACGGCGGTCTCGCACCAGGTCCGCAAGCTGTTCGAACTGACCCAGATCGGGGAGCTTTTCGGCCTCTAGCGCGAGGTTTCCCAAAGAAGGCGTCGGGCTTTTTCTCGTAAACAACGTGAGGAGACGCGTTCGCCCCGGAAAGGCGCGGGCGCGGCCCGGGGATGACCCGGGCGGGGAGGGGCGAAGGTGGGCGAGGCGGTCGGCGTGCTTCTGGGGCTGGTGAACGGTCTGGTCAGGTGCCTGTCCCTCTCCCTGACGCGCCGGTACCGGACCAAGCCCTACCAGCGCGCCCTGGCCTGGGAGCACCTGTCCTGGATCGGGGCGGACTCCCTGCCCATCGTCAGCATCATCGCGGCCTGCACCGGGATCATCCTGGCCCTGCAATCGGCCATCCAGCTGGAAAAGGTCGGGGCCTTGAGCTATGTGGCCAACCTTGTGGGCTATTCCCTGGTCACGGAACTGGGGCCCCTGCTTACGGCCTTGATCCTGGCCGGCCGGGCCGGGGCGGCGTTTACCGCCGAGATCGCGACCATGAAGATCTCCGAGGAGATCGACGCCCTCAACGTCATGGGCATCGATCCGGTGCGGTTTCTGGTCTGGCCGAAATTCGCGGCCATGCTGGTCATGGTCCCTGTCCTGACGCTATGGGGCGATTTTGTGGGCATCATGGCCGGCGGGATCTTTTCGGCCACGTTCCTGGGCCTGAGCGGCAAGGTCTATTTCGAGCAGACCGCGTCGTTTCTGCAGGTCAGCGACGTCATGTCCGGGTTGGTGAAAAGCGCGGCCTTCGGCATGGCCATCACCCTCATCAGCTGCACCCAGGGCATGCTGGCCAGGGAAGGCGCGGCGGATGTGGGTCGGCGCACCACCATGGCCGTGGTGCAGTCGATCTTCATCATGATCCTTTTGGACCTGTTTTTCACGGCGCTCAACTATGTCCTGCGGTAGAACACGTCATCGGGACCGGAAAGAATCCGGGCGCACGGGCGGCGGCCCTCCGGGGCGCTGTGGCCGTGCGTTCGGAAGGGGCGCCTCGGACCCCGGACGCCGGGCCGGCGGACCGAGTCGGCCGGGGAAGAGGCCATGACGGCCGGCGGCAGGCTCAACGCGCCCCGGATCGTCCTGGAAGGCGTCAGCGTGGGCTACGGCCAGCGCATCGTCCTGCGCGACATCACCACGGAACTGCCTGCGGGAAAAATCAGCGTCATTCTGGGCGGTTCGGGATGCGGCAAGTCCACCTTGCTGCGCACCCTCCTGGACCTGGTGCCGGTCAGATCCGGACGGATCCTGATCGACGGCGCGGATCTGGCGGCCATGCCGGCCGACGAGCGCATGGCCATGCGTCGGCGCCTGGGGGTGTTGTTCCAGGACGGCGCGCTGTTAGGATCGTTGCCCCTTGGGCAGAACGTGGCCCTGCCGCTACGTGAGCACACCACCCTCGACGAGGACATGATCGAGGATGTGGTGCGCATGAAACTGCGTCTGGTCGGCCTCGAACCCTTTGTCCAGTATTTCCCCAGACAGCTTTCCGGGGGCATGCGCAAGCGGGCCGGACTGGCCCGGGCCATGGCCCTGGATCCGGCCATCCTGTTGTGCGACGAGCCCACCTCGGGGCTTGACCCCATCACCTCGGCGGACCTGGACCAGCTCATCCTGGAACTCAAGGCCACCTTCCCCATGACCATCGTGGTGGTCAGCCACGATCTGGAAAGCCTTTTTACCATCGCGGATTACGTGGTGGTTCTGGACAAGGGCGAAATGCTTTTCCACGGCACCCTGGACGAGTTGAAAAAATGCCGCGATGCGTTCATCGTGCGTTTTCTGGGGCGGATGCCCTCGCGGGAAAGCCGGATTCTCGGGGCGGACGCCCGGGGGGCGGGCAGACCAGCGCCGGAGCGTCGGACGGAGACGGACCAGGGATGAGATCAGGCAAAAGGACAGCGCATGCTTGATGAACGCGGGAAGAAGAAGGAATATTTCAAGGCCGGGGCCGCGCTTTTCCTGGGACTGGTGATCCTGTCCGCATGCATGGTGATCCTCGGCGGACACTGGTTCTGGGAAAAACTGGAAACGTACCATGTCCGCTTCGTCACGGTGAAGGACCTGGTCACGGGGCGGCCCGTGAAGTTCGGGGGCATGGACATCGGCCGCATCCTGCGCATCGAATTGGACCCGGAGGATCCCCGGTACATCCGGGTGACGCTCGGGGTGCAAAAGGATTTCCCTCTCTATGCGGGGACCAGGGCCCGCATCTCCCAGAAGGGGCTGGTCGGCGATTATTACGTCTTTTTGGATCTGCAGCAGGAGCCGGGTCCCCGCCTGGAACCGGGCAGCGAGATTCCGGCCGCCCGGACCATGGACATGCAGGAACTGGCGGGCGTGGCCGGCGATCTTCTGGCCGACATCAAGCCCAAGATCGACGATATCGCCCGCAATATCAACGAGCTTTTGTCCACGGAGAATGTGGAACTGGTCGGGCGCATGCTCAAGCAGGGCCCCGAGCTTTTGGACGAAACCAAGGCCGCGGTGGAGGCCTTTCGCCAGGATTGGGCGGCCCTGTCCGAGAAGGGGCGGGAGGCGGCCGGAACCCTGGACAAGACCCTGGTCCGGGCGGAGACGGCTGTCGGGGCGGTGGAAGAGGAATTGCGCGAAACACTGGAACTGTTTCGCGCGGAAACCGCCCGGGCCGGGAAGGTGGCCGACGCGATCCACGTGAGTCTCAACTACGACCAGGAGCAGGTGGAGGCCATTCTTGCGAACCTCAACCGCACCAGCCGGGATCTCAAGGACCTGATGTCCAGGCTCAAGGAGCGGCCGTGGCAGGTCCTGCGGCCGCCAAGGGAGGAGGGAAGGTGAAAAGAGCCCTGCGCACGGCATGGATTCTGGCGGGCCTGGCGGCGTTCGTCCTGGCGGGCTGCCTGGGTTCGGCGCCTCCGGTGGAGCAGTATCTGCGCGTGGAACCGGCGGCGTCGCCATGCGGGAAAACCCCGGCCGTTCCCGGGCGGGCGGAGCACGGGGTGGTGGCCTTCAAGGAGCTGCGGGCCCTGGACAACCTCGACCGTCCGGCCGTGCTGTTCGCCGACGGCAGCGTGCTGGCGCCGAGTCTGCGCTGGTACTGGGAGGGGACGCCCGGAAGCGTGATGACCATGGCCGTCACCCAGGCCGTGGCCTGCCTGCCCGGGGTGACCGGTGTGGCGGCCTATCGTCCCAGGGTGGGACACGACGCGCTCATGTCCGGAGAGATCACGGCGTTCAATGTGCAGAAACAGGGGGGGCTCCGGTTCGTGGCCGCGGTGCGGATGGAGGTCTGGACGCGCGATCAGATGCGGCTGGTGGCGAGCGGCGAATTTCGCGCCGAGGTCCCCATGCCGGGTGAAACGGCGGCGGATATCGCCGCGGCCGCGTCGACGGCCTGCGGGGACATCGGCCGGGATGTGGCCGCGTGGATGTCCGCGGAAAACGGCGGCGTTTTGGGTCAGGTGCGGGCCATGGAGGAGAAAAAACCATGAGTTTCGGTGTGTTCGCGCAGATCGCGGAACGCCGGATCGCGGAGGCCATGGACCGGGGGGAGTTCGAGAATCTCGAGGGAGCCGGACGGCCTCTGGTCTTCGAGGACGATTCCATGGTGCCCGAAGACCTGCGCATGGCCTATAAGATTTTGCGGAATTCGGGGTATGTGCCGCCGGAGATTCTGGAGGAGAAGGAAATCCTGACCGCCGCCGATCTGCTGTCCCAGGCCCCGGACGAGCAGGAGCGCTATCGCCGCATGCAAAGGCTGCAAGTGCTGGTGTTGCGGGCCAATATTAGGCGGAACACGCCGATATGTTTGGAAAAAAGCCCGGAATACTACCAGAAGATCGTGTCACGAATCCATACGAAAAGATCGTAAGGTTCCACAGGGAAGAAGGAAAGCCGTCGGAAACGCATATCCGGCAGGGGCTTTTTTCATCGATTTCGAGCGGGGAACCGGGAAAAAGAAGAGAAACAATTTCATGAATTACGTCTTGAAAGGCGTTCCATTCGGCCGTATACCGATTGACCGTGGCAAAAGTCGGAAGATCGCCTTTCCGCCGCCGGTGGGCGCGCGGCCGGGAAGGGGGGCCTAACGTCCCGTGTTTTGCGGGGCAGCGGAGGAGACATGACGGCATACACCGTGCAGATGGAGCAACTGCCCAAGCTGTGCGCCACATGGAGCACCCAGTACGGGGTGCAGGTGCCCATGGCCCTGGGCAACGGGTTCTACGATTTCGCGCCGTGGCGGCCGGGGGTGGAAATCGCCTTCGAGTACGACGTGGCCTACAATTCGCTCAAGCGGTTCTTCATGCCGCCCCGCGAGGACATGGTGGCCTTCGACCTGGAAAGCTACGCGGCCAGCCCCGTGTTCGCCGCCCCTCCCACGCTGCTGTTCGGGGTCCATCCCTACGACGTCAAGGCCGTGACCCAGCTCGACCAGCTCATGGAGGCGGTGAGCCTGGATCAGAATTATTTTTCCCGGCGCGACGCCGTGGTCATCTTCGCCCTGACCCCTCTGGCCGTCGCCGATACCGCGTTCTGGGCCTCGGTGGGCGCGGACAAGGTCGACCAGGGGTATGACCTGTACTGGACCAAGACCGGGCCGGGCACCTTCCACGTGGAGGTGGGGTCGGGCAAGGGCGAGGAACTGCTCCTGGCCGCGGGTCCCCTGCCCCCGGCCACTGCCGGCAGCCGCGAGGCCGCGCGCAAGGCCCAGGTCCGGGCCACGAAGCTCGGTTTGTCCAGGAAGCTCCTCTACGACTGGCGCGAAACGCCCCACATCCTGGAACGGTCCTGGAACTCCTCGGTGTGGCACCGCAAGGCGGAAAAGTGTCTGGCGTGCGGGTCCTGTAACATCGTCTGCCCCACCTGCTACTGTTTCGACATCCGGGAGGAGGTGGACGAAAAATTGAAAGAGGGGAGGCGGTTCCGGGAATGGGACGGCTGCATGTTAAGCGGCTTCGCCCTGGTGGCCGGCGGGCACAACTTCAGGGCCCAGGCCGCGGAACGGTACCGGCATCGCTACATGCGCAAGGGCAAATACATCTTCGACAAGATAGGGGAACTGGGCTGTGTGGGCTGCGGCCGCTGCGTGCGGGCCTGTACCAGCAAGATCGCTGATCCGTGCGCCATCTTCAACACCCTGTGGGAGGAACGCCGCCATGAAATCTAGGACGTTTTCTCCCTACGTGCCGCGTCCGGCCACCCTGATTTCCAAATCCCCCCTGTCGGATCTGGTGACCCTGTACGAGTTCACCCTGGACAACGGCAAGAACCTGGCCCACAAGCCGGGCCAATTCATCATGTTGTCCATCTACGGCGTGGGCGAGGCCCCCTTTTCGGTCAGTTCCGCGCCGGTCAAGGATTCCCTGGTGTTCGAACTGGCCGTGCGCCGTATCGGCGCCGTGACCAAGGCCCTGTCCGAGCTTCCGGTGGGGACCAAGGTGGGCATCAGGGGGCCTTTCGGAACCAGCTTCCCGGTGCAGGAGTTCGTGGGCAAGGACACCCTGCTGGTGGCCGGCGGACTCGGCTACATCCCCATCCGCAGCCTGCTGCACTACCAGCTCAGGCACCGCCAGGAGTTCGGCCGGATGGCCGTGCTCATCGGGACGCGTTCCCCGAAGGAGCGCATCTTCACCGATCAGATCGCGGAGCTCGCCGCCGGCGGGGACGTGGAGGTTCTGGAGACCGTGGATGTGCCCGACGCAACCTGGAAGGGCAACGTGGGGGTGATCACCACGCTTCTGCCCAAGGCCAGGGTCGATCCCCAGAACACCTACGTGGCCATGATCGGCCCGCCGGTCATGTACAAGTTCGTGTTGCGCCAGTGCCGGGACATGGGCATTCCCTCCGAGCGCATCTGGGTCTCGCTCGAGCGGCGCATGAAGTGCGGGCTGGGCAAGTGCGGCCACTGTCAGATCAACAACCTCAACGCCTGCGTGGATGGCCCGGTTTTTCGCTACATGGACATCGAGAGCCTGGAGGAAGCCATCTAGCGTCGTGGTCGTTTGTCGCGGCGAAACATCAGAAGGACATGGCAAGGGGGAGCGGGAAAAGCCCGGCGATCCCTTGGACCGGGAAAGAGGCCCCGCATGGAAAAAGCACCGGACACCTGCGCATCGAATGAAAAATGTCTCATGACCGCGAAGCCGAAGGTCGCGTTTTTCGACTTCGCGGGCTGTGAGGGCGACCAGTTGCAGATCGCCAACCTCGAGGAAAGGCTTCTGGACATCCTGGCCCATGTCGATGTGGTCAGTTTCCGGGAGATCAAGACCGGACACAGCGACGACTACGACATCGCCTTCGTGGAGGGTTCCATCACCCGGGCCGAGGACGAGGAGCGTCTGAAGGACATCCGGTCCAAGGCCAAGATCCTGGTCGCGCTCGGGGCCTGCGCCCATATCGGCGGCATCAACTGCCTCAAGAATTTCATGGGCGAGACCTTCTACCGGGATGTGGTCTACGGGCCGCACGCCGGATGGTACCGGACCTACGCGGCCCGTCCCCTGTCCGCCGTGGTGCCTGTGGACGCCGCGATCCCGGGGTGCCCCATCGACCGGTTCGAATTCGCCCGGGTGGTCAAGGAGCTGCTGCTCGGCCGCACGCCCTGGCTTCCGGACTATCCGGTGTGCGTGGAATGCAAGATGGCCGGCAACATCTGTCGCTTCGACATGGGCCGGATGTGTCTGGGCTTCATCACCCGGGCCGGGTGCGGGGCCTGCTGCGTCACCGAGGGGGCGCACTGCTGGGGCTGCCGGGGGCTTTTCCCGTCGGCCAACCTGGACGCGGCGCGCCAGGTCATGGACCGGGCGGGGTTCGACCGGCGGCAGATCCAGGATCTGTTGCGGTTTTATTTGGGCGACACCCAGGCGGCCCTGTAGCGGTACGAACGACATCATCTTTCGCGGGGCGATCCCGCGTTCGAGGGGTAGGGACCATGGCCAAGGCAGTCAAGGAGAAGACCGTGGGCACGGCCAAGAGGATCGACGTGCACTATCTGACCAGGGTGGAGGGGCACGGCAACATCATCGCCGAGGTGGACGACGCGGGGAAGGTGACCGCCTGCCGGTGGGAGATTCCCGAGGCCCCGCGCTTTTTCGAGGCCATGATGCTCGGGCGCGGCTATGCGGACGTGCACCACATCGCCTCGCGCATCTGCGGCATCTGTTCCATCGGCCACCAGCTGGCCTCGCTCCAGGCCACGGAAGAGGCCCTGGGGGTCGTGGTCTCGGAGCAGACGCTGGCCCTGCGCAAGCTGGCCCTGCACGGGGAGAACATCCAAAGCCATCTCCTGCACGTGGGCTATCTGGTCCTGCCGGACCTTCTCGGGGCGGATTCGGTCATTCCCCTGGCCTCCACCCATCGCCAGGAGCTCCTGCATCTGGTCAAGGCCCGGGCCATGTCCAACGAATTCTGCCGCATCGTTTCCGGCCGCACCACCCATCCCCAGCGGCTCATGGTCGGGGGCATGACCAGGCTGCCCACCGAGGAGGATCTGGTCCGGCTGCGCCGGATACTGGTCGAGGCCATGCCCGAGATGATGGCCGTGGCGGACGTCTTCGCGGCGGTCAAGGGCAACTTC
Source organism: Thermodesulfobacteriota bacterium (assembly GCA_049324675.1). Lineage (GTDB taxonomy): Bacteria > Desulfobacterota > Desulfovibrionia > Desulfovibrionales > Desulfovibrionaceae > Desulfolutivibrio. The sequence goes on along the minus strand of JBMONM010000258.1, from coordinate 787 downwards.
CCGGATTTCACCCGGAAGACGGAATACATCGGGCTGACCTCGCCGTCCGAATACGGCCTGTACTGGGGCGAGGTGGCCTCGTCCATGGCCCCGAGGCGTCCGGCCGCCCTGTACCAGGACGTGGCCAAGGAATACTGCGTGCCCACGTCCACGGCCAAGTGGTCGCGGGGCGTCGACGGCCCGTACATGGTGGGGGCCCTGGCCCGGTTCAACATCAACCACGCCCAACTGGGGCCGGCGGGACGCGACGTCGCGGAGAAGCTCGGACTGAAGGCCCCGTGTCACAATCCGTATTACATCTCATTGGCGCAAATCGTCGAGGTCGTGCATTCCATTGAGGACTCCATAAAGCTTACGGATCAGCTTTTGTCGCGCGGGCTGCGGCCCGAGGCGCCCGCCCCGGTCCGGGTCGTTCCGGGGCGCGGGGTGGCCGCCGTGGAGGTGCCGCGCGGTCTGTTGTTCCATGCCTACGAATACGACGAAAACGGCCGGATGGTTCACGCCGACTGCGTCATTCCCACCAACCAGAACCACGCCAACATCCAGAAGGACCTGGAGGCCCTGACCCCGCTTATCGCCAGGGAGGACAAGGCCAGCATCGAACTGAAGCTGTCCATGCTGGTGCGGGCCTATGATCCTTGCATCTCCTGTTCCGCGCACAACCTGGATCTGTCGCCCGAGGAGCGCTCCCTGGTCAGGTTCGTGCCGGCCGGGTCGATCCCTGGAAAAGACGGAAAATAGGTTCGTTCCGGACCCCTTTTCGGGGCGGGGCCGCGGGGGGGCGCGC
>JBMONM010000257.1:0-3666 GCA_049324675.1 Thermodesulfobacteriota bacterium | reverse complement strand
TCCCGGAAAACCGGGGCGGGCCGCGCCGCACAATTGACGTTTGCTTTCGTCACCAGCCGTGATAAAAAGGGTTTTCGGGGATGAGGGGGAGCTTGTCAGGCGCGGCGACACGTGGTGGCCGCCACCGTGTGGGTTCCCGGCCGTCCCGGAGGACATGCCCGCATGGTTCGATCGGCCAGAATTCCCTTCAAACGCGGCACAAAGCCGCGTCTGCCGGAGATGAACGCCAACCGGCTGCTTCTGCTTTTTGCGTTTCTGCTCTTCACCGTGGCCGCCTACTTCGTCATCGACCGCCTGACCGACGACACCCTGGCGGTCAAGCTCAAAAAGACCACGGCCTTCGTCGAGGAGGTCCACGAGCAGAAAAACGTCCTGACCATCGTCACCTCCCAGGGCTTTTTCGTGGTGGATCCGGGGCTTCAGTCCGAGAAATTCAAGAACATCTCGGATTTCTTCCGCAAGGCCATGCAGGACGGCTCGCCCGTGCGCATCGACTACAAGGACGTGGGCACGGACAAGGTCATCGAGAACGTGTTCTACCGCGCCGAATCCAACAAGTTCGGCAAGATCAGCTCCCTCAAATAGCGTCGTCCGGGCCGTTTTTCCCGCTGTCGCCGTTTTTTTTGCCCACCAGGCACAATGACAGGTAGTGCGGCGCGTCCGGCGCGTCTTCCAGTTCCCGGACCACCCGTTCCCCGTCGATGCCCAGCCGCGTGGCGAAAATCGTCCCCCGCTCCCGACCCTTGCGCCGCAGCATCTCCCGGATGGCCGGAAAATTGCGATAGGCTTTGAGGATCACCGCCCGGTCGGCCATCTCCAGAAGCTCGCCGTTTCGCGTCTCGCCCGCCACACCCGAGAGGATCAGCAGATTCTCCCCGGATTCGGCCAGCACCTCCCCGGCCGCCGCGGCCGCGGCCTGAAACGAGGTGATGCCCGGGACGATGGACACGCCGGCCTCGGGCAGGGTCGCCCGCAGCCGGGGCAGCAGGTAGCCGAAGGTGCTGTAGAGGAGCGGATCGCCCAGGGTGATGAACGCCGCGTCCCGGCCGTTTTTCAGGATGTCCGCCGCGATGGCCGCGTTTTTTTCCCAGGCCGATTCCAGGACCGCCCGGTCCCGGGTCATGGGGAAGCCCAGCCGGATGACCTCGGCCCCGGGCCGCAGGTGCGGTCGGACGATGTCCAGGGACAGGGAATAGTCGTTCTTGGTCGACGAGGCGGCCAGGATGGCGTCCACCCGGCCAAGGATCCGCGCCGCCTTGAGGGTCAGAAGCTCCGGGTCCCCGGGCCCCACGCCCAGGCCGTACAGGGTGCCGGTCATGGCCGGACCTCCCCGGCCGGAACGTCCGGCCCGCCTTCGGGGAAAAGCCCCGGATGCAGCCACCGGGCAAGCTCCTCCACTCCCGCCACCGCGCCGGGACCCGGTCGGCTGAGCTTCGTTCCGGACCACACCGCCACGCGCCCGGCCGAAACCGCCGCAAGCTCCCGGAAGTGGGGCCGCTCGGACACGGGAACGGGGTCCGGGTTCATGGGACCCGTTTCCACCAGGTAATATTCCGGATTAAGCCGCAACAGCTCCTCCTCGCCAAGCCTGGCCACCTTGCCCCCTGTTTCCGGAACGAGCCGGCCGCCGGCCCGGGCCGCGGCGTCGGCGGCCATGGACTCCGCCCCGGCAACCAGCAGGTTCGGATAGCGCAGTTCCACCATCAGCGTGGGCCGCCGGTCCGCCCGGGACACGACCCCGGACACCCGGGCCAGCCGCTCCCGCAGTCCGGCCACGAACCGTCCGGCCGCCGCGCTCTCGCCCGTAAGCGCCCCGAGCCGTTCGGCCATGGAAAAAAGCCCCTCGAAATCATGGACCTCGAACACGGCCACGGCGATGCCCATGCGCTCGATGGCCAAGGCCGCCTCCAGGGACTCGTCCCGCCCGGCGATCTGGACCACGAGGTCCGGCCTGTGGGCCAGAACCAGCTCCAGGTTCGGCCGCATGTGGGTGCCGATGCTCGGCAGGGCCGCCACCGCCGCCGGCTCCCGGTCCGCGTCCGTGCGCGCCGCGATCAGTCCGGTCAGGCCCATGCCGCACAGGGTCTCGTTCACCGCCCCGGCCAGGGCGATCACCCGCCGGGCCGGCCGGTTCAGGACCACCCGCCGGCCGAAGTCGTCGGTGATCTCAATTCCGGCCGAGGCCGCTGTCGCCGCGAAGGCCACGCAGGCCATCGCCGCCAGGGACCACCACGCCCTGGGGCGTCCCCACGACCGGATGGGCGAACACATGAAATCTCGTCTCATACACCTCTTCCACGAGTTCCCGGGTGAAGACCGACGCTGTCGGGCCGTCGGCCGCCACCCGTCCGTTTTTCAAAAATATCAGCCGGTCGCAGTACAGCGCCGCCAGATTGAGATCGTGCACCGCCGAGACCACAGTCAGGCCCCGGGCGTTTTTTTCCCGCAAAAGCTCGTGCATGGCCGCCTTGCGGGCCACGTCCAGGTTTGCGGCGGCCTCGTCCAAAAGCAGAATCCCCGTGCCCTGGCACAACGCCCGGGCCAGAAGCGCGGTCTGGAATTCGCCCCCCGAAAGGGTCGTGCTTTCCCGGTCGGCCAGATCGGCCATGCCTGTGTCCGCCAGGGCCGCGTCCGCCGCCGCCCGGTCCCCCGCCCCATACCCGCCGCACAACGACAGGTACGGATACCTCCCCAGAAGCACCAGTTCGCGCACCGTCATCCCGGCCACGGGCTCGGCCCGTTGCGGCACCGCCGCCACCAGCCTGGCGCGCTCCCTCGGCCGCACGGCCAAAGCCTCCCGGCCCGCGATCCGCACCGCCCCCGCCCTGGGAACCACAACCCCGGACAACACATGCAACAGCGTGGTCTTGCCGCTGCCGTTGGGACCGAGAAGGCCCACCATCTCCCCCTTGGCCACGCGCAGGTCGATGCCCGAAAGCACCTCCCGGCCGCCATATCCGGCCCGAAGTCCCGCGCATTCGATCATGCCCCGCCTCCGGCCTTCCTTCGCAGCAAAAAAAGAAAGAACGGGCCGCCCAGAAGCGCCGTGACCACCCCCACCGGCAACTCCGCGCCGCCGGGCAGGATCGTCCTGGCCGCAATGTCCGACCAGACCACCAGGGTCCCCCCCAACAGCCCGGACCAGGCCAGAAGCCCCCGGCTCGACGACCCAAACGCCAGCCGGGCCAGATGCGGCACCGCCAGCCCCACGAACCCGACCACGCCGCATACCGAGACCGCCGCTCCGGCCATCAGGCTGGCACCGGCCAGCACCAGCACCCGGACCCGCGAGGCCGCAACCCCGAGCTGCACGGCCTGGGCGTCGCCCAGGGACAGCACGTCCAGCTCCCGGGAATAGCGCCAGACCACGAGCGTCCCCACCGCGAACCACGGCAGATACAGCCACACGTCCGTCAGCCCCCGGCCCTGGAAGCCGCCCATGATCCAGAATACGATGCTTGCCGCCGACTCTTCGTTCAAGGCCTTGAAAAGCGAGATGCACGCCGACAGAAACGCCGAGACCACGATGCCGGCCAGGACCAGCGTCTCCCGCGACGATCCCCCCGCGCTTTTCCCCAAAGTCAACGCCGCCCCCAGAGCCCCAAGCGCCCCGAGCAACGCGCATACCGGCACGATCGACATCCCCGGCACCAGCCACGACCCCGT